>NZ_JBSJYT010000003.1:105946-205519 GCF_053711055.1 Ligilactobacillus sp. LYQ135
AGAAACAGAAACAGAAACAGAAACAGAAACAGAAACAGAAACAGAAACAGAAACAGAAACAGAAACAGAAACAGAAACAGAAACAGAAACAGAAACAGAAACAGAAACAGAAACAGAAACAGAAACAGCAAACGACGAATGGAAAATTACTACTAAAAATGAAGCTGAAGAACTTCCTGAAAATGAACAGCAAGCAACTGTTGCAGAAGATAACAGACAGGAAATTCAAGAATCAAACGAAGCTGTTGTAGAGCGTCAAGCTGAAGCTAATGAAGTTGAAGAAAAATCAACCGAAGAATCTGAAGTTAGTCGTTATGAACATGGTTTGAAAAAAACACGGACTGGTTTTAAGGGCAGAATTAATGCTTTATTAGCTAATTTCCGGCATGTTGATGAAGATTTCTTTGATGATTTGGAAGAAATGTTGATTGAGTCTGATGTTGGCTTTGAAGCTGCAATGCAAATCAGCAATGAACTTCGTGATGAAGTTAAATTTCAAAACGCTAAAAGTAAAGAAGATGTTTCTGAAGTTATTGTTGAAAAATTAGTTGATTTGTATGAAGATGCAGGAAAAGATCAAGATGAAAATCTTCATTTTGCTAAAGAAGGTCCCACAGTTTTCTTATTTGTTGGGGTTAATGGTGTTGGTAAAACTACAACAATTGGTAAATTAGCACATCGTTATAAGGAACAAGGTAAAAAAGTGATGGTTGCAGCAGGAGATACTTTCCGTGCAGGGGCAATTGAACAGTTAAATGAATGGGCTCAACGAGTAGGAGTAACCATCATTAAGAAACCTGAAAAAAGTGATCCAGCATCAGTGGTATATGATGCTATTGTAAAGGCTAAAAAAGAAGATTATGACATTTTATTAGTTGATACAGCTGGAAGGTTACAAAATAAGGTTAACTTAATGAATGAGCTTGAAAAGATTCAACGAGTAATAACACGTGAAATTCCAGATGCACCGCATGAAGTTTTATTAGCATTGGATGCAACTACTGGACAAAATGCATTGACACAAGCTAAACAATTTAAGGATGTTACAAACGTTTCAGGGATTGTTTTAACTAAATTAGATGGAACTGCTCGTGGTGGTATTGTGTTAGCAATTCGAAATGAATTGCATATTCCAGTTAAATTTGTTGGATTAGGTGAGCAAGTTGATGATTTACGTGATTTTGATACAGAAGATTTTGCATATGGATTATTCAAAGGATTAATTATTCCACGCAAGGAAGATTAGGTGAAATTCATGGAAATTGCCAAAACAAATCGAATTAACTCATTGTTTGAATTTTATGAACCACTTTTAACTAAGAAGCAAATGGAATATTTAGCACAATATTACCGTGATGACTATTCACTAGGTGAAATTGCTGAAAATTATAATGTGTCACGACAAGCAGTTTATGATAATATAAAACGGACAGAAAAAATTTTAGAAGAGTATGAGGATAAATTGCATTTATATGCTAATTTTCAACGTAATGCAACTAATATTGATGCTCTTTTAAATTATGTCCAAGAAAATTATCCAAATGATCAAAAATTAATTGAGTTAGCTCATAAATTAGAAAGTATTGAAGAATAGGTTGGTGAATTTAAATGGCTTTTGAAGGACTGACAGAACGAATTCAAAATGCAATTCATAGTTTACAAAGAAAAGGGAAAATTACTGAAAATGATGTTAATGAATCTATGCGTGAGATTCGGTTAGCATTATTAGAAGCTGACGTAAACTACGGTGTTGTTAAGGAATTTATCAAGACAGTCAAAAAACAAGCAGTTGGATCTGCAGTATTAGAAAGTTTAACCCCTGCACAACAAATCGTTAAAATTGTTAATGATGAGTTAGTAAAGGTAATGGGAGAAAAGGCAGCTCCTTTAAACAAATCAAACAAAATCCCAACTGTTATTATGATGGTCGGTTTACAAGGGGCAGGTAAAACAACTACTGCAGGTAAATTGGCATTAAAATTAAAAAATGAACAAAATGCACGTCCATTATTAATTGCTGCTGACGTTTATCGTCCAGCTGCGGTTGATCAATTGAAAATTTTAGGTGACCAAATTGATGTTCCAGTTTTTGAAATGGGAACAGACGTTGATCCAGTTGAAATTGTGCGTCAAGGGATGCAAGTTGCAAAAGAAAAGAAGAACGATTACGTTTTAATTGATACGGCTGGTCGTTTACAAATTGATGAAAAATTAATGGATGAGTTAGCTAAAATCAAAGAATTAACTCACCCAGATGAAATTCTTTTAACTGTTGATGCTATGACTGGTCAAAATGCAGTTGAAGTTGCTAAAGGATTCAATGATCAACTGGATGTTACCGGTGTAGTATTGACTAAGTTAGATGGTGACACTCGTGGTGGTGCTGCTTTATCAATTCGTGCAGTCACTGGCAAGCCAATTAAGTTTATTGGTCAAGGTGAAAAATTAACTGACTTGGATGTCTTTTATCCAGATCGAATGGCTTCACGAATCTTAGGAATGGGTGATATGCTCACCTTAATTGAAAAGGCTCAACAAGACTATGATGAACAAAAAGCCATTGAATTACGCGATAAGATGCGTGCAAATTCTTTTGATTTCAACGATTTCATTGAACAATTAGAACAAGTTCAAAAAATGGGTCCAATGGAAGATTTATTAAAGATGATTCCAGGAATGGCAAATAATCCTGCTTTGAAAAATGTCAATGTTGATCCTAAAGATTTGGAAAGAACAAAGGCGATTGTCTATTCAATGACGCCACAAGAACGACAAGATCCTGATATTTTAAATCCAAGTCGGCGTCGGCGGATTGCGGCAGGTTCTGGACGGCCAATTCAAGAAGTTAATCGAATGATCAAGCAATTTAAGCAAATGCGTGACATGATGGGAAAAGTTTCAAATGGGGATTTCTCAGGCATGGAAGGCTTATTTGGAAATGGCATGAGTGGTAAGTTAGCTAAAATGTCAATGAGCAAAATGGCACGTAAAAATAAGCAAAAGAAGTTACGGAAACTTCAAAAAGCACGGCGTCGGCGTAAACGATAAAAAAATTTAAGCTGTCAAGAATTTTTCCTTTACAGCTAATCAAAAACTTGGTATATTATTAATTGTTGATAAATTAATAGGAGGTGCAAACATGTCAGTAAAAATTCGTTTAAAACGTATGGGTTCTAAAAAACGTCCATTTTACCGTATCGTAGTTGCAGATTCACGCTCACCACGTGATGGTCGTTTCATCGCAAACGTTGGTACTTACAACCCATTGACAGATCCAGAAACAGTTACACTTAAGGAAGAAGAAGTTATGAAGTGGTTAAACAATGGTGCACAACCATCAGACACAGTGCGTAACATTCTTTCACGTCAAGGTGTAATGAAGAAGTTCCACGAAGCTAAGTACTCAAAGAAGTAAGGTAATTAGATGACAAAAGAAACGGTTAAACAGTTGTTAATGACAATTGTACAAGCGTTAGTCACTAAACCTGATGAAGTTTCAATTGAAATTATTGAAGATGATCAGTTCATTAATTTCAATTTGAAAGTGGCTTCTGATGATATTGGCCGAGTAATTGGCAAAAACGGAACGGTCGTTCAAGCAATTCGTTCATTAATTTATGGAATTCGAATTGATGATTCATTAAGAATTAAATTGAACATTATTGACTAATTACATTACTAACCTCTAATGAAACAAGCGTAATTGTTTTTTTAGAGGTTTTTTATATATTTAAGAAAGGAATTGCAAATGAATTACTATCAAGTTGGGAAAATCGTTAATACCCATGGAATTAAAGGTGAAGTTAAAGTTCAGTCAATTACAGACTTTCCTCAAGAAAGATTTGCACCAGGCGCACCTTTGTATGTCTTTAAAAATGATCAATTAATTAAAGAAGTAACGGTAAAAACACATCGTAAGCATAAAAATTTTGAATTGCTAAGTTTTGAAGGATTACAAGATATTAATTTAGTTGAAGACTTAAAACAAACCGAATTAAAAATTGCTGAAGATCAACAAGGAACATTAAATGAAGGAGAATATTATTATCATGAAATCATTGGTTTAAAAGTATATGATTTAGATGATAATTATCTTGGTGAAATTAAGGAAATCATGGAATCTGGTGCAAATGATGTATGGATTATTCAAAGAGTTGGACAAAAAGATTTATTGATTCCGGCAATTTCAGATGTAATTAAAGATATTCAAGTAGATCAAGGCAAAGTCACTATTGAAATGTTAGATGGGTTGGATGATTAATGCAAATTGATATTTTGAGTTTATTTCCGGAAATGTTCAAAGGACCTTTAACGACCTCCATGATTGGAAAGGCACGTGAAAAAGGAATTGTAAATATTAATATTACAGATTTTCGTGATTACACAACGAATAAACAACGACATGTGGATGATACGCCTTATGGTGGAGGTGCAGGAATGTTACTTCAAGCACAACCAATTTTTGATGCTCTAGATGCAATTCAAGAAAAACATCCAACTCCAGGTAAAGTAATTTTATTAGATCCAACCGGAAGAAAATTTGATCAAAGTGTTGCTGAAGAATTAGCAACTGAACAACATTTAACTTTTATTTGTGGTCATTATGAAGGATATGATGAGCGGATTCGAACAAGAGTGACTGATGAAATTTCGCTTGGAGATTATGTTTTAACGGGTGGAGAATTGGCGACAATGGTTATTATTGATGCAACTGTTCGTTTATTGCCTGATGTTTTAGGTAATAATGAATCTGCAGCAGGAGATTCATTTTCAACTGGCTTATTAGAATATCCACAATATACTCGACCAGCGGACTTTCGCGGTTTAAAAGTTCCAGAAGTTTTAACCAGTGGAAATCATCAAAAAATTGCACAATGGCGAAGAAAAGAATCACTCCGGCGAACATACTTGCGACGTCCAGATTTACTTGAAAACTATCCATTAACAGAACAAGATAAAAAATGGTTATCTGAATTTAAAAAATAATCTTTACTTTTAAAGTGGTTATATGATAAAGTAATAAATGGCTATTGCCATAATAACGGTATTCCGCTGCAACTGGACATGAATATCGGTGAAAGGAAGAAAAAAATGTCAGTAAATCCATTGATCAAAAAGATCACTGAATCACAATTACGTGATGATATTCCAGAATTCCGTGCTGGTGATACAGTACGTGTTCACGCTCGTATCGTTGAAGGTAAGCGCGAACGTATCCAAGTATTCGAAGGTGTAGTTATTAAACGCCGCGGTGAAGGTGTTTCAGAAACTTACACAGTTCGTAAAATCAGTAATGGTGTAGGTGTTGAACGGACATTCCCTGTACACACACCACGCGTTGAAAAGATCGAAGTTGTTCGTCTTGGTCGTGTACGTCGTGCTAAGTTATACTACTTACGTGATCGTCAAGGTAAGGCTGCACGTATTCCAGAACGTCGTCGTAAATAATAAAAATAGAAGTCAGGCTAATGCTTGGCTTTTATTTTTATTCTCAATATAAATTGCGCACGACTTATTTTATAATCCAGGAACTCTTTTTTATAATTCAGGAAATTTTGAGATGTTTTTTAGTCCATAATGTATAGTAGTACTTGTAAGTGTTAGAGAGAAAAGGACTAAGTGAACAATTTATATTTTCGTTAGGGATAAGGCTTAGGGAAAAGTCTTATTTTTTTATTCTCATTTCAAAAATTAATCACCTCAATAAAGTTTTCCCTTCATTTTTATTACCATATTAATTAACATTTAAAAAAAATTCAGTTAAAATCAAGACATAAATGATTTAAGGAGGGGTTAGTATGTCTAAATTTGATTTAAATGACTATATGAACCAACCTGATGTGAAACCAATTAAAATAATGGATTCTAAGGGAAATATCGTAAATGAAGACTTATTTCCAGATTTATCAGATGATCAGTTAGTTGAGTTATTTAAAAAAATGGTCTGGGAAAGGGTTCTCGATGAACGTTCTACGATGCTTAATCGTCAAGGCCGATTAGGATTTTATGCTCCAACTGCAGGGGAAGAAGCTAGTCAAATGGGATCAACGTATGCAATGGAAAAAGAAGACTTTTTATTACCTGCATATCGTGATATTCCTCAATGGATTCAACATGGACAGCCATTATATAAAGCTTTCTTATGGTCAATTGGTCATTATATGGGTGGCCAAATTGAAGATGATATGCAATCTGCTACACCGCAAATTGTTGTTGCATCAGCAACTGTTCAAACTGCAGGTGTTGGTTTAGGACTTAAAAAGAAGGGATCATCAAATGTAGCATATACATACACAGGTGATGGAGGTACTTCTGAAGGCGATTTTTACGAAGGAATTAATTTTGCTGGAGAATATAAGGTTCCTGCACTTTTTATTGTTCAAAATAATCAATACGCTATTTCTGTACCTCGAGAACATCAAACTGCAGCTAAAACATTAGCGCAAAAAGCTGTTGCAGTAGGAATTCCAGGAATTCAAGTAGATGGAATGGATGCATTAGCTGTTTATGCAGTGACTAAGGCCGCGCGTGAATGGGCAGCTGCAGGAAATGGGCCTGTTGTAATTGAAACCCTTACCTATCGCTATGGTCCTCATACTTTATCAGGCGATGATCCACGGAGATATCGGACTGCAGATGAGGAAAAGTATTGGCATGAAAAAGATCCACTAATTCGTTTTAGAACATACCTTGATCATAAAAAATTGTGGAATGAAGATATGGAAAAGGATTGGGAAGCACAAGTGAATAAAGATATTGATGAAGCCATTGATAAGGCCGAAAAAGCTCCTAAGCAAAAAATTAGTGATTTTTATAAATTATCATATTCAGAAACTCCTGATACGATTCAAGATAAAATAGATGAATGCGAAAAGGAGGGGAAATAGTTATGACAAAATTAACAATGATTAAAGCAATTAACCAAGCGCTTGATCAAGAATTAAAGCGTGACAAGAAGATATTAGTTTTTGGAGAAGATGTTGGTAAAAACGGTGGCGTTTTTCGTGCTACTGACGGATTACAAAAAGAAAATGGGGAAGATCAAGTTTTTGATACTCCATTAGCGGAATCTGCCATTATTGGTTTAGCAGCCGGCCTTGCATATGAAGGTTTTCGTCCAGTTCCAGAAATTCAATTTTTTGGATTTTTATATGAATGTATGGATGAAATTGTTGGTCAAGTTGCACGTGAACACTATCGTACAGGTGGAACTAAAAAAATGCCAATTACAATTCGTTCCGCATTTGGTGGTGGCGTGCATACTCCTGAAATGCACTCTGATAGCTTAGAAGGAATTGTTGGTCAAGTTCCTGGATTACGGGTAGTAATTCCAAGTTCACCATATGATGCAAAGGGATTACTGATTTCTTCAATTCGCTGCAATGACCCAGTTGTATTTTTGGAACATATGAAATTATATCGATCAATTAAAGAAGAGGTTCCTGAACAAGAATATACATTGCCTTTAGATAAAGCTGCAATTAAACGTGAAGGCACTGATATTACTTTAATTTCATATGGTTATATGGTTCAAGATTGTTTGAAAGCAGCTTCAGAACTTGAGCAAGAAGGAATTAGTGTAGAGGTTGTTGATTTGAGAACTGTTTCTCCAATTGATGAGAAAACAATTTTAGATAGTGTCAAAAAAACAGGTAAAGTTATTATTGTACAAGAAGCGCAAAATATGGCTGGTGTTGGCAGTCAAGTCTCATCATTAATTGCAGAAAAAGCCATTTTAAGTTTAGATGCACCAATTGCTCGCATTAGTGCTCCAGATACAGTTTATGCATTTAGTGCGGCTGAAGATGAATGGTTACCAAATAAAGATGAAATTGTGCAAAAGGCAAAAGAAATTGTAAATTTTTAGGAGGAGAAGCAAATGGGAATTTATAAATTTAAATTGCCTGATGTTGGCGAAGGAATGGCTGAAGGAACAGTTGGTAAATGGCATGTTAAAGTTGGCGATACCATCAAAAAAGATGCTGATTTAGTTCAAATTGAAAATGATAAATCAGTTCAAGAAATTCCATCTCCTGTAGGGGGAGTTATTAAAAAAATTGTTGTTCCAGCAGGTGATACGGCTAACGTAGGTGATACTTTAGTTGAAATTCAAACTAAAGGTGGAAACGATTCAACTGAAGAACATGCAACTAATGAAGAGCAGTCTTCAAAAGAAGTGGCTGCAAGTGAGAAAACAACACAAAATTCAAATCAAACTAAATCTAAAGATGTTACTCAAAGTAAACCTGTCATTAATCGCCAATTAACACCTCAAGATCATAGTTTGCCAGTTTTAGCAATGCCATCAGTTCGTGCCTATGCACGTGAAAAAGGTGTTGATCTTACCAAGATCAAAGGTACAGGTAATCATGGACAAGTTTTAAAAACAGATGTTAATAATTACCTTAATCAAGGCAATTCAACTGAAAAGAAAATTGTTCCTACTCAAGATTTGCGTGAAAGTGAAATTCAAAGTGCATTTCAAAGAGCAGTTGTTGAGAATAATGGAGTCCATGAACATCATGAAAAAATGGATTCTATACGATTAGCAACAGCGAAGTCAGTTGCACGTTCTGTTTCTGAAATCCCACATGTTACGATGTTTGATGAAGTTATCGTAGACAAATTATGGGATCATCGAAATAAATTTAAAGGAAAGGCTGCTAAACAAAACATTCACTTAACATTTATGCCATATATTGTTAAGGCATTGGCAGTAGTAGCAAAGGAATATCCAATTTTAAATTCATCAATTGATATGGATAAGCGTGAAATTATCTATAAAGATGATATTAATGTTGGAATTGCTACAGAAACCAATCGAGGATTGTTTATGCCAAATATTAAAAATGCAGATCAATTGAGTATGTTTGAAATTGCTCGCCAAATTGAAGATAATACGCACGCAATTGAAGAAGGCAGTTTAAGTGCTAATAAAGTTCAAAATGGCACAATTGCAATTACTAATATTGGATCAATTGGAGGTGGATACTTTACTCCAATTATTAATTATCCAGAAGTAGCAATTTTAGGAATTGGGCGCATTGAAAATCAACCAGTTGTTGATGCAAACGATGCTGAAAGTGTTACTGTTGGCAAAGTAATGAAATTGTCATTATCAATTGATCATCGTGTAATTGATGGGGCAACTGCTCAAAAAGTATTGAACCGGCTAAAAGAATTACTAGCTGATCCTGAATTATTGTTGATGGAGGGATAGTTTATGGTAGTTGGAGATTTTGCAATTGATTTAGATACTGTTGTAATTGGAAGTGGCCCTGGTGGTTACGTTGCAGCTATTCGTGCAGCCGAATTGGGGCAAAAAGTTACCGTCATTGAGAATCGCTTTATTGGTGGGGTTTGTTTAAATATTGGATGCATTCCTTCCAAGGCATTAATTGAAGCTGCTCATCACTATCAAAGTGCAATGAATTCACAAAAAATGGGCTTGCAAGTAACTGCTGCAAAATTAGACTTTGACCAAACTCAAATTTGGAAACAAAGTGTAGTTAATAAACTCACTGGCGGAGTTGCAAGTTTATTTAAAAAACATCACATTGATGTAATTTGGGGAACTGCATATGTACGAAATGATCATAGTATTCGTGTAATTAAAGATGATCAAGCTCAAACTTATACATTTAAAAATTTGATCATTGCAACTGGCAGTCACCCAGTGGAAATTCCTAATTTTAAATATGAAGGACGTGTAATTGACTCAACTGGCGCTTTAGATCTTAAAAAAGTTCCTAAGCATTTAATTGTCGTTGGTGGAGGTTACATTGGATGTGAATTAGCCTCTGCTTATGCTAATTTAGGAGCACATGTTTCAATTCTTGAAGGTACTGATCAAATTTTGTCTAACTATGAGGCTGATATGGTTAGAATTATTCAAAAACATTTTAGTTCTCAAGGTGTGGACATTTATACTCATGCAATGGCGAAGAATGCAGAACAAACTGATGATCAAGTAAAAGTAACTTTTGAAGTTAATGGCGAAGAAAAAGAGTTAATTGGAGATTACTGTCTTGTTTCGGTTGGCCGCAGACCTAATACTAAAAATATGGGACTGGAACATGCAGGAATTGAAGTTGACGACCATGGCTTAATTAAAGTTGATAATCAAGGTAGAACAACTGTTTCAAATATTTTTGCAATTGGTGATGTGGTTTCTGGTTTTGCGCTTGCGCATAAAGCCGAATATGAAGGGAAAGTTGCGGCTGAAGTAATTGCAGGTGAAAATGTGACTGTTGACTATCACGCAATGCCTGCGGTTTGCTATACTGATATTCCACTAGCAACAACTGGAATGACAGTAGAAGAGGCTCAACAAAAAGGATTAAAAGTTAAAAAAGCTCAATTTCCATTTATCGCAAACGGCCGCGCAATTTCAATGAATGCAGTTGATGGATTTGTTCGGTTAGTATACACAGAAGATGAAGGAATTTTAGTTGGGGCTCAAATTGTTGGTGAAGATGCTTCTGATTTAATTAGTGAGTTAACACTTGCAATTGAATCTGGTAATAATGTGGATGACTTAGCATTAACAATTCACCCACATCCAACATTATCAGAAGCTGTTTGGGATGCTGCTGATATTGCAATTGGCTACCCTACAAATATATAAAAACAAAAGGCATGGCAATTTTAATGTCATGTCTTTTTGCAAAGGACTGATTTAAATGCAATATATCGCAATGAAGACAAATGATATTCGGACAAATTTAGCAACAGAACAATATTTAATGAATTCCAATAAAATGCAACTTCCATTTATGTTATTTTATATCGAAAAGCCATGTATTATTGTTGGACGAAATCAAAATACAATGGAAGAAATTAATGAAGAATATTGTCAAAAACATGGAATTACAGTTACGCGAAGATTGTCTGGTGGTGGAGCAATGTATCAAGATTTAGGTAATCTTTGCTTTAGTTTTATTGTTCCTGCTAATGAACAAAAATTTGGTGATTTTAAAACTTTAGTTAAACCAGTTGTGGATGCACTTCATGAAATGGGAGTAACAAAAGCGAAAGTGACTGGAAGAAATGACATTGTTGTTGATGGTAAAAAATTTTCTGGAAATGCAATGTATACACGGGGAAATAAGACGTTTAGTCATGGAACATTAATGTTTGATGTAGATACTGATGCAGTTACCCATGCTTTGCGGGTTCCTAAAGATAAAATTGAATCAAAAGGAATTAAGTCCGTACGAAGTCGAGTAACTAACATTAAGCAGTATTTTAAACCAGAGTATCAAAAATTAGATACATTTGGTTTTCGGGATGAACTTATTAAGAAAATTTGGCATGTAGATTCAATTAAAGCTGCTGAAAAGTTTGAGTATCATCTTACTAATGAGGATCAAAAGGAAATTCAAAAAATTGAAAAAGAACGGTATGATAATTGGGACTGGGTTTATGGTGAATCTCCTCAATTTACTGTGAAAAAAAGAAAACATTTTACCGGTGGAACAATTGATGCTCGTTTTAATGTCGAAAATGGACATATTAAAAATCTCAAAATTTATGGCGATTTCTTTGGAATTAAAAATGTAGAAGAGATTGAAAAAGCACTAATTGGAAAAGAATATAATGCACAAACAATTCAAAAGATTTTAGAGTCATTTGATTTAAATCGATATTTCAACGGAATTCCTAGTGATGAAATTATAAACTTAATTGCAATGCAACATTAAATTTTAAAGTGAGATCTATGACGTTTGAAAGTCAGGATCTCATTTTTGTGTTATGTAGCTTAAATTTTAAGTGGCAATCCAAGTTTGAAAAATTTAAGATTTCAAATTGTTAATGAGAGTTATTTTGTCAGCACTCCGGTTTTATGGTAGAATGAATGGGATAATTACATAGCAGAATATTATTTCATAAAAGTAGGAGGATCCAAATGGCAATTAAATATAAGCGTGTCGTATTAAAATTAAGCGGTGAAGCTTTGGCAGGTGATGCGGGAAAAGGTATCAATCCGCCTGAAATTAGAAAAGTTGCCGAAGAAATCAAAGAGGTTCACGATTTAGGTGTAGAAATCGCAATTGTCGTTGGTGGTGGCAATATGTGGCGTGGTGAAACTGGTGCACAATTAGGAATTGAACGTGCACAAGCTGATTACATCGGAATGCTTGGAACTGTAATGAATGCATTAGCATTACAAGATACATTAGAATCATTAGACGTTCCAACTCGAGTACAAACAGCAATTGAAATGCGACAAGTGGCTGAACCATATATTCGGCGCAAGGCAGTTCGTCATTTAGAAAAAGGACGGATTGTAATTTTTGCAGCAGGAACTGGTTCACCATACTTCTCAACGGATACAACTGCTGCTTTACGTGCATCAGAAATCAATGCAGATGTAATTTTAATGGCTAAAAATGGGGTTGATGGGATTTACTCAGCTGATCCACGCAAAGATGCAACTGCTGTAAAATTTGAAACATTAACTCATTTAGACATTATCAACAAAGGTTTACATGTAATGGATTCAACAGCTTCAACATTATCAATGGATAATGACATTTCATTAGTTGTTTTCAATATGAATCAACATGGAAACATTAAGAAAGTTGTTGAAGGTGAAAACATCGGAACAACAGTGGAAGGAAAATAAACATGAAAGTTACAAATCCAATTATTAAAGATGGCCAAGATAAAATGGTTAAAGCACAAGATGCTTTACAACATGAATTAGGTGGTATTCGTGCAGGTCGAGCTAATGCTAGTATTTTAAATCGAGTAATGGTGGAATATTATGGTGCTCCAACTCCATTAAACCAAATTGCTCAAATTTCAATTCCAGAAGCGCGAGTACTTTTAATTACTCCATATGATAAATCATCTTTAGATGACATTGAACATGCTATTTTAGCTTCAGATTTAGGATTAAATCCAGTTAATGATGGTACTGTTATTCGACTTGTAATTCCACAATTAACAGAAGAAAGACGTAAAGAATTAGCCAAAGAAGTTAAAGCAATTGGCGAAAAGGCTAAAGGATCAGTGCGGCATGCTCGTCGGGATATTCGCGAAGCTTTGAAAAAAGCTGAAAAGAATGGCGAAATGTCAGAAGATGAACTTCATGATTTAGAAGATCAAGCACAAAAAGTAACTGATGAAGCAGTGAAAAAAGTCGAAGAAATTGTTGCTGAAAAAGAACAAGAAATTCTTGAAGGTTAATGTAATGAAATCTGCAAAGGACTGTGACGATGACTCACAGTCTTTTGTGTTGTTTTGAATTTGAAACTGTAAATGAGTCAAATTAAATTTAAAATTAACCTCAATGCGATCCAATAGGAGGAAGTCATGTTTAAAAATTTATTCAAAAATTCATCAAATGGACAATTTGAAGAAATCAATTTGGATCCAGCAAAAATGCCTAATCATATTGCCATTATTATGGATGGAAATGGACGATGGGCACAAAAAAGAACTTTGCCACGAATTGCCGGACATAAGCGTGGGATGGAAGTTGTTAAAGATATTACTAAAGCAGCCAGTGATTTAGGTGTGAAAGTGTTAACTTTATATGCTTTTTCAACTGAAAATTGGAAACGTCCAGAAAATGAAGTTAGCTTTTTAATGGACTTGCCAGTAAAGTTTTTTGATACGTTTGTTCCAGAGTTAATTGAAAATAACGTTAAAGTTAATGTAATGGGGTATACTCAGTATTTACCTGAAAAAACTCAAACAGCAGTTAATAATGCCATTGAACAAACTAAAGAAAATACCGGGATGATTTTAAATTTTGCACTAAACTATGGAAGTCGTGCAGAAATTACCACTGCTGTTAAAGAGATTGCAACACAAATTCAAAATCAAACTCTTACAATTGATGAAATTGATGAAGAACTTATTTCAAAATCTTTAATGACTCAAAGTGTAGCTCCATACAATGATCCTGATTTATTAATTCGAACAAGTGGTGAGGAACGCATTTCGAACTTTTTGCTTTGGCAATTAGCATATAGTGAATTAGTTTTCACTGATAAACTTTGGCCTGAATATCAGCCAAGTGATTTAATTGAAAATATTTATGAGTACCAACATCGTGATCGCCGATTTGGTGGAGTAAAGGAAGGAAAGTAGTATATGAGACAACGTGTAATCACAGCGGTAGTTGCATTAGCAGTGTTTATTCCGCTTTTAATTATTGGAAATACTCCATTTAATGTTTTAGTTGTAGCAATGGGGATTGTGGCAATGACTGAATTTGTATCAATGAAAAAATTATTTGTCGTGTCACCAGCAGCCTTTATTAGCTATTTTGCAATTGCAAGCTTGTTAGTGCCACGTAGCTGGCTTAACTTTTTGCCTAAAGGAACTAACTATATTGATTTATTCTTTATGTTTTTACTTTGCTTACTAGCATTTACTGTAATTTCAAAAAATATGTTTTCATTTGATGATGCAGGTGCATTGATTTTAGGTGCTGTTTATGCTGGTTTTGGTTTTCATTTTATGATTCAAGCACGTGCAGAAAGCCTTTGGATGCTTTTATATGCATTGTTAATTGTTTGGACTACAGATAGTGGAGCATATTTAATTGGAAGAAAAATTGGTAAAAATAAACTTGCTCCACAAATTAGTCCAAATAAAACATGGGAAGGTTCAATTGGAGGGACAGTATCTGCATTAATAATTGTGGGTGTATATGTCTTTTTCTTACAATCACACTTTAAGTATAATTTTGGATTAATGTTGATTTTGACCTTAATCTTCTCAATTGGAGGACAATTTGGCGATTTAATTGAATCAGCATTTAAACGTCATTATGGGGTTAAAGATTCTGGTAAAATCTTACCAGGACATGGGGGAATTTTAGATCGGTTTGACTCATTGTTATTTGTATTACCATTAATGCACTTTACAGGTTTAATTTAAAAAGGTGAAAGGAGAGAGCCAAACGAATGGTGATAACGATTATTGCATTTGTAATTGTGTTTGGGATTCTAGTTTTTGTACATGAATTTGGACACTTCTATTTCGCTAAAAAATCAGGAATATTAGTTCGTGAATTTTCAATTGGAATGGGCCCAAAATTGTTTGCATATCATAAAAATGGAACAACTTATACTTGGCGCTTATTGCCATTAGGTGGATATGTACGAATGGCAGGGCTAGAAGATGATGAAGATACTCTTCAAAAAGGCTCTCCAGTAACACTACTTTTAAATCAAGATAATATTGTTACTCGAATCAATACTAGTAAAAAGAAAATGCTTAAAGGCGGTTTGCCTTTAATTGTTACTGATTGGGATTTGCAAAAGGGATTATGGATTGAAGGATATGAAAATGGTGATGAAGATCAGTTAAAACGTTTTAATGTAGATCATGATGCAATGATTATTGAAAATGATGGAACTGAAATTCAAATTGCACCTTTAGATGTTCAATATCAAAGTGTTTCAGTGCCGAAGCGCTTGATGACAAATTTTGCAGGTCCAATGAATAATTTTATCTTAGCAATTATTGCATTTAGCATGATTGCAATGGTTCAAGGTGGCGTTCAAATGCCAACTAACTCTAACCAAATTGGAACTGTTCAAACGCAATCTCCAGCTGCAAAGGCGGACTTAAAAAGTAACGATAAAATTATTAAAGTTGAAGGCAAAAAGACTGATAATTGGAGTGAGTTATCTGCAAGTTTAAATGCACGTCCTGGGAAGAAAACACAGTTGACCATAAAACGAGGTAATCAAGTAAAAAATGTAGAAATTACTCCTAAAGTTGTTAAACAAAATGGCGAAAAAGTTGGTCAAATTGGAATTACAGAAAAAGTCAAGGTTGATCATTCAATTGGAGCAATTTTGTCATATGGATTTGTAAAAACATGGCAAATTATTGTGATGATTTTCAGTGCTTTAGCTAGCATGTTTACTCACGGATTTAGCTTAAATGACTTTGGTGGGCCAGTTGCGATGTATTCAATGACTTCTCAAGCAGCTCATTATGGAGTAATTAGTGTAATTAATTTGATGGCCTTTCTATCAGTTAACTTAGGGATTATGAATTTACTTCCAATTCCAGCATTAGACGGTGGTAAAATTTTACTGAACTTAATTGAAGGAATTCGGAAAAAACCAATTGATCCAAATAAAGAAGTAATCTTTACGATGATTGGATTTGCATTCCTATTAATTTTAATGGTATTAGTTACATGGAATGATATTCGACGTTACTTCTTTTAAAGAAATGTGATAAACTAGAAAAAGAATTTTAAAGAGGAAATGGAAAGGAAGATTGTTATGAAACAATCAAGAATGTTGATTCCAACATTAAAAGAAGTTCCTAGCGATGCTGAAGCAGTTAGTCATCAGTTAATGCTAAGAGGTGGATATATTAAGCAGATAACTGCGGGGATGTACACATATTTGCCGCTTGCTGATCGTGTTTTACAAAAGATTGAAACGATTATTCGTGAAGAAATGGATAAGATTGATGCAGTTGAAATGTTAGTTCCAGCTGTAATTCCGGCAGAATTATGGCAAGAATCTGGACGATATGATACTTATGGTCAAACTTTATTTAGATTACAAGACCGGCATGAACGTGACTTCATTTTAGGTCCAACTCATGAAGAAACTTTTACTTCTATTGTAAGAGATTCAATTAAATCATATAAAAAACTTCCAATTGTTTTATATCAAATTCAAGCTAAGTATCGAGATGAAAATCGGCCTCGTTTTGGATTATTACGTGGACGTGAGTTTATTATGAAGGATGCTTATTCATTCCATGCCGATAAAGAAAGCTTAGATGAAGTTTTCAATGATATGGGAAAAGCATATCGGAAAATTTTTGAACGAGTTGGTTTAACGTTCAGAGAAATTATTGCTGATTCAGGTACAATGGGCGGTAAAGATTCACATGAATTTATGGCCATTGCTCCAATTGGTGAAGATATTGTGGTGTATTCTGATGAAAGTGATTATGCTGCTAATATCGAAAAAGCAAAGAATTTACGGACAGTTAAAAAGTCACATGAGTCATTAAAGGACTTAAAAAAAGTGGCAACACCAAATATTAAAACAATTGACGAAGTTGCTGAATTTTTAAATGCGCAACCAGAAGATCAAATTAAAACATTATTATTTATTGCAGATGAAGAACCTGTTTTGATTTTAATGCGTGGTAACGATGAGTTAAATGAAACTAAATTAAAGAGTTTCTTAGGTGCTGATCAATTACGTGCAGCTACTGAAGATGAAGCGAAGAAATATTTAGGTGCAGGTTTTGGTTCTTTAGGTCCAGTTAATGTTGATAAGGAAATCAAAATTTATGCAGACTTAGATGTTGAAGCCATGGTTAATGCTAATGTTGGTGCAAATGAAGAGGGTTATCATTATATTAATGCCAACATTGATCGGGACTTTAATGTTGATCAATTTGTTGATTTACGGACAGTTCAAGAAGGCGATATTTCTCCAGATGGTGAAGGCAAATTGCAATTTACTCATGGAATTGAAATTGGACATATTTTCAAGTTAGGAACTCGCTATTCAGAAAAATTAGGCGCAACTGTTCTTGACAGTAATGGACGTTCAATTCCAATGATTATGGGTTCTTATGGAATCGGAGTATCACGGTTACTTTCAGCAATTGTTGAACAAAATCATGATGAAAATGGAATGATTTGGCCACGTAATATTGCTCCATTTGATATTCACGTTGTTCCTGTGAATGTGAAAAATGAAACTCAACGTGATTTAGCAAATGCAGTTGAAAAAACATTGCAAGATGCTGGATATCAAGTATTATTAGATGATCGTAAAGAACGTGCAGGTGTTAAGTTTGCTGATTCTGATTTAATTGGATTACCAGTGCGAATCACAGTTGGTAAAAAAGCTGACGAAGGAATTGTTGAAATTAAGTTACGTAAAACGGGTGAAACTTTAGAAGTTAAAGTTGATGAATTAGTTAACTCATTGAAAATTCTTTTGAAAAACATTGATTAATAAGTATTAAGGAGGTTGCGACGCAAGTCCAGCCTTCTTTACTATTCATAATAAAGTAAGGAGGGAAAATGGTGGCTCTAAATAAGCAGGAACTTTTTGAAAAATTACTTGAACAAATTAATTGGCAGTCTGATGACAGTACCCAAAATTTGTTTAAAGAAGCTGAAATCGAACAAGTTCAAGTGCATACAAAGTCGCAACAGTGGGATTTTCATTTAAAAGTAAATGATATTCTACCATTTAATGTTTATTCGAATTTAGCTAATCATATTGCAGCTGCTTTTAAAGAAATTGCAGCCACGCAACTATTTATTGAAACCAATAATCCACAAGTTACTGATGAAAACTTGGCAGAATACTGGGAATGGATAATTGCACATAGTAAAATCCAATCTCCAATGATTAATGAAGCCTTTAGAGGACAAGTTCCTTATTTGGATCATAATCGGCCAATGATTGTGGCAGAAAATGAAATTATAAAAAACTTTTTGGTAAATCAAGCTTTAAGTCCAATTGAAGAAGGATACCATAACGTTGGTTTTCCTAAAATGAATTTTACAACCATTATTGATGATTCTAAGTCACAAGCAAAAATTAATGAATTTAAGGAACGTAAGGCCAAAAATGATGCTGAGTTGACTCAAAAAGCAATGGAGGCCATTCAAAAGCAAGAAATTCGTAAAAAAGTGAAGCAAAAAGAAACACCATCAGTGGATGGTCCAATTCAACTTGGTAAAAAAATTGCCGATGATATTCCGGTTCGTCAAATGAGTGATATTACAGAAGAAGAACGCTCAGTAGTTGTTCAAGGATATATTTTTGATAGTGAAATTCGGAGTTTACGTTCTGAAAGAAAATTATTAATTTTAAAAGTAACTGACTATAGTTCTTCTTTTGTGATTAAAAAGTTTTCACGTGATGAAGAAGATGAAGCGATCTTTGAATCATTGAAAAAGGGGAAATGGATTAAAGTACGTGGAAGTGTTCAAGAAGATAGCTTTATGCGTGACTTAGTAATTAATGCATATGATATTGCAGAAATTCAGCATGAAGGACGGCAAGATACAGCTCCTGAAGACGAAAAAAGGGTTGAATTACATTTGCATACAAATATGAGTCAAATGGATGGAATTAACAGTATTTCAGATTATGTTGCTCAAGCGGCTAAATGGGGGCAAAAAGCGATTGCTGTTACAGATCATGGTGTGCTACAAGCCTTCCCTGAAGCACATACTGCTGGTAAAAAGAATAACGTAAAAATTTTATATGGGGTGGAAGCGGACGTTGTAAATGATGGTACGCCAATTGCTTATAATGATCAGCATGTTAATTTAAAAGATGCCACATACGTAATTTTTGATACGGAAACAACTGGTTTATCAGCACGGTATGATAAAGTAATTGAACTTGCGGCGGTAAAAATGAAAAATGGAACGGTAATTGATCGCTTTGAGCAATTTATTGATCCTGGACATCCATTGTCACAAACAACGATCAACTTAACAAGCATTACTGATGATATGGTACGTGGTTCTAAGTCTGAAGAAGAAGTTTTTAAGATGTTCCAAGACTTCTGTAAAGATTGTGTTATTGTCGGACATAATGCAACTTTTGATGTTGATTTTATGAATACAGGATATGAACGACACCATTTACCAACAATTCAAGAACCATGGATTGACACTTTGCCACTTGCACGTTTTTTATATCCAGAAATGAAAGGCTTTCGGTTAAATACACTTGCTAAAAAGTTAGACGTTACTTTAGAGCATCATCACCGGGCAATTTATGATGCGGAAGCAACTGGATATATTTACTATGCAATGCTTAAAGATGCAGAAGAAAATTATGGTATTAAGTATCATGATCAATTTAATGATTATATGGGACAAAATGATGCTTACAAACATGAACACCCATTTCATGTAACGATTTTAGCGAAAACTCAAGCAGGCTTAAAAAATCTGTTTAAGTTAATGTCTGATGGAATGACAAAATATTTCTATAGGGTTGCAAGAATTCCTCGTTCAGTTCTTGATAAGTATCGCGAAGGATTAATTGTAGGCTCGGCTTGTTCAAATGGCGAAGTTTTCACTGCAATGATGCAAAAAGGATATGGAGTAGCCAAACAAAAGGCACAATATTATGATTACTTAGAAGTTCAACCAAAAGCAGTTTATGAACCTCTAATTGAACAAGAATTAGTGAAAGATCAACATAATTTAGAAGAAATCATTTCTGATATGGTTGATTTAGCACATGAATTAGAAATTCCGGTAGTTGCAACTGGAGATGTGCATTTTATGAACAAGGAAGATGCAATTTACCGTAAGATTTTGATTCATTCTCAAGGTGGGGCAAACCAATTAAATCGATTACGTAAGTTGCCTGATTTGCATTTCAGAACTACTGATGAAATGCTTGAGTCTTTTGCGTTTTTAGGTGAGGATAAAGCCAAAGAAATTGTCGTTGATAATCCGAATAAAATTGCAGAGGAATGTGACGATATTTCTCCAGTTAAGGATAAATTGTATACACCTAATATGCCAGGAGCAAATGACCAAATTCGTGAATTAGCAATGAACAAAGCGCATGACTGGTATGGTGATCCATTGCCTGAATTAGTTCAGGCTAGATTAGATAAAGAATTGAAATCAATTATTGGGAATGGGTTTGCGGTTATTTACTTAATTGCTCAAAAACTAGTATTTAAATCCAATAAAGATGGATACTTAGTAGGTTCACGGGGATCAGTTGGATCTAGTTTCGTAGCTACAATGACTGGGATCACCGAAGTTAATCCATTGCCACCGCATTATCGTTGTCCGAAATGTAAGTATTCTAAATTTTTTACTAATGGTGAATATGGTTCAGGATATGATTTGCCAGATAAGAATTGTCCGGAATGTGGAACCGAGTTAATTAAAGATGGCCAAGAAATTCCATTTGAAACCTTTTTGGGATTTAAAGGTAATAAAGTTCCAGATATTGATTTAAACTTCTCTGGTGACTATCAACCAATTGGACATAACTATACTAAAGTATTGTTTGGCGAAAACAACGTGTTTAGAGCGGGTACAATTGGTACAGTTGCGGATAAAACGGCATACGGATATGTTAAAGCATATGAGCGTGATACTGAACAAAATTTCCGTGGAGCAGAAGTCGATCGCCTTGCTAAAGGAGCAACTGGAGTTAAAAGAACTACTGGACAACACCCTGCAGGAATTTTGGTTGTTCCTGATGATATGGAAA
Source organism: Ligilactobacillus sp. LYQ135 (assembly GCF_053711055.1). Taxonomy (NCBI): domain Bacteria; kingdom Bacillati; phylum Bacillota; class Bacilli; order Lactobacillales; family Lactobacillaceae; genus Ligilactobacillus; species Ligilactobacillus sp. LYQ135. Next base: position 127,174 of record NZ_JBSJYT010000003.1, read on the forward strand.
TTTACGATTTTTCTCCAATTCAATATCCAGCTGATGATTTGAGTGCACCATGGCGTACAACCCACTTTGATTTCCACTCGATTCATGATAATATTTTGAAACTTGATATTTTAGGGCATGATGATCCTACTATGATTCGAATGCTTCAAGATTTATCAGGAATTGATCCCCAGTCAATTCCAACTGATGATCCTGGGGTAATGGCATTATTCTCAGGAACTGAAATTTTAGGGGTTACTCCTGAACAAATTCAATCTAAAACAGGGACTTTAGGAATTCCTGAATTTGGAACCCGTTTTGTACGGGGAATGTTGGAAAAAACTCATCCATCAACATTTGCAGAATTGCTAAAAATTTCAGGTCTTTCTCATGGGACTGATGTTTGGCTTGGAAATGCAGAAGAATTAATTGAAAATGGAACAGCTAAAATGAGTGAAATTATTGGATGTCGTGATGATATTATGATGGACTTAATTCACTTTGGTGTTGATTCTGAAACTTCTTTCCAAATTATGGAACATGTGCGTAAGGGTCGTGGAATCCCAGATGATTGGCAAAAGGAAATGAAGGAAGCCGATGTTCCTGATTGGTATATTTGGTCATGTTTGAAGATCAAGTATATGTTCCCGAAAGCTCACGCAGCTGCATACGTTTTAATGGCTTTGCGAATTGCTTACTTTAAGGTATATTTTCCAATAATTTATTATGCAGCATATTTTTCAGTTCGTGCAGATGACTTTGATTTAGTTGCAATGGCTCATGGAAAAGAATCAGTTAAAGCTGTAATGAAGGAAATTAATGATAAGGGAATGGAAGCATCAACAAAGGAAAAAAATTTATTGACGGTTTTAGAAATTGCCAATGAAATGCTTGAACGTGGATTTAATTTTAAGATGGTTGATATTAATAAATCAGATGCTTCTAATTGGCTAATTATGGATGATGGAAAAACTTTACTTGCACCATTTTCTGCAATTCCAGGATTAGGATTAAACGTTGCTAAACAAATTATTGCTGCACGTGAAGAAAAAACATTCTTATCTAAAGAAGATTTGGCTAAAAGAGGAAAGGTTTCCCAATCACTAATTGAATTTATGACAGAACATCATGTTTTGGATGACCTTCCTGATGAAAATCAACTTAGTTTGTTTGAAGATATGTTTTAAATGGGCTAATAGCTTATAACATCAACGTTATAAGCTATTTTTTTATATTTTAAATCATAACTAACTTGATTATTACCCAACTAATTACTCACATTTTGTCAGAAACTTGGATAAGTAGTTAGATTAAAAGTGATTATTAAAGCTTTTAATAAATTTAGGGTGTTTTTAGAATTTAAATTTAATGAATTTCATTAGAAGGTGAATCGTGAAGTAAAAAACAGATGTTTAATTAAAAAAATATAAAGTTTAAAGTATATGCTAAGAAATTTTGAATTTAACAAGTATTTTTATTTATAATAAAAGCATTGATGAGTTTAATGAGGAGGGAGTAGTAAATGACTGAAGTTGCCGTTAAGCAACAAAAAGAACAAAGACGAAATCAGTTAATTCGGATTGCATTTTTTGTGATTTTAAGTTTTTGTTATTTATTTATATTTGCGAATGGAAAGGGACAGACAATTATTAAAGCAGATATAGATGGTCAATTTCATTTTTCACGAATGATGAGCTTAGAAAATATTTGGAATTCACCAGTGAATTTTGAGTATTTTAATCATACCGGTCAAATCGTTAACCTGATGTATCCATGGGTAATTTTATACCCAATGTATCTACTAGTTAAACTTACGGGAAATATAGTATTAGGTTATTACATATATTTCTTAATAATGACTTTTATATGTTTAGAGTTAACTTATTGGTGTATGAAAAAAATGAAAGTGTCACAAATGGCAGCAATCATTTCGGCTGTTTTATATGCATTTTCGGTTTGCCGAACAAGTGATATTTATTATCGAATAGCTGTAGGTGAAGCAATTGGAATGACATTTTTCCCATTAGTACTACTAGGAATATATCAAATTTTCTATGAGGATAAACCAAAGTGGTACACATTAGTTACGGGAATGACATTACTTGTGTATAGTCATATTATTTCAGTTGTTTTGGCGATCCTACTGGTAGGAGTATTTTTTATAATTAATTTAATTCGCAAAAAAGTTGACCAAAAGCGTATTATTGCATTATTGAAAGCAACCGGGATGACCTTAATTCTTAGTTTAGGTTTCTTTATTCCAATGCTTCAGATGTTATTTAGTGTTGATCTTAATAAACCAGTTATGTATAGTCTATTTAAGATGGCATATAAACCGGAAGATTTTTTGATGAAGTCGATTTCTAATACAGTTGATGCAGGTGGAACTTTTAATATTGCTTTTATAATTGTAATTATTGTTTTAGTTGTAAATTGGAAACGAATTAAAGGCTTTTTTAAAGACGCTTTAATTATGGGAATTATCTTTACAGTTATGGCAACTCAAATATTTCCATGGGATTTTTTTCAAAAAATTTTGGCAATTATCCAATTTCCAGGAAGATTAATTGGACTGGCAACATTACTTTATGCGGTTGCTTTTGGACAAGTGATGACGAATTACTTAGCTAAACATTCCTTAAAGCAAGCAGTAAAAATTACATTACTTTTAGTTGGTGGAATTGTTTTCCTTCATTTTGGAACGCTTGATAGTATTAGTAATATAAATGAGGTTAATGTTGGCAATAACAATAATTTTTACATGAAGGCGATTAAAGAAAATGCATCATTTAATGGACGAGATGATTATGCTCCTAAAAAAGCAGATGCAGATGGAGATCAAATTAATAATCAAATGATTTGTGCTAACGCACAGTGGCATAATTTAGAACGGAAAGTAACAGCAAATACAATCACTTATAAATATAATTCTCCTAATGAAACCACTGCATTTTTACCAGTGTATTATTATCCAGGAGAACAAGTAAAACAAAATGGAAAAGTGGTTAAAGCACAGCAAGCCGCAGATGGTGCAACTCTTGTTAATTTAAAACAAGGTGAAAATCAGTTTGAAATTTCATATAAATATACACCATTAGCAAGAATTGCATGGACGATTTCATTAATTGCATGTGTTATTTTTAATGCAATGATTCTTATCAAAAAAAGAAAAAATAACAAGGCTTGAAAATTAATTGAAGAATTGTTATAATAATTTTTGTATTTTAATAACTCGGTGAGAGTGAGCAGCAATGCTCACTCTTTTTGATGAAATGAGTTATTTATTTAACGAGGAGGGCATTTAGTGAGCAGTGTAGTTGAAACAGTAACTGATTTAGTTACTCCAATTTTAGACAGCTACAATTTTGAATTAGTAGATGTTGAATTTGTTAAAGAAGGTAAAAGTTGGTATTTGCGCGTGTTCATAGATAAGCCAGAAGGAATTACAATTGATGAATGTGCTTTAGTAAGTGATCAATTAAGTGAAAAACTTGATAATTGTGATCCAGATCCAATTCCACAAGCATATTACTTGGAAGTTTCTTCACCTGGGGCAGAACGTCCATTAAAAAAGGAAAAAGACTATGAACGTGCAATTGGAAAATATATTCATGTTTCTTTATATCAACCGATTGAAGGTAGCAAAATTTATGAAGGTACATTAGTATCTTTTGATAAAGAACAATTAACAATAGAATACCAAGTTAAGACAAGAACCAAAACAATTACGATTCCTCGGAATAAAATTGCTAAGGCTCGTTTAGCGATTAAATTTTAAAATAATAAATACTACTAATAAGGAGATTTTTTTCTGATGAGTAAGGAATTACTAACTGCATTGGATGTTTTAGAAAAAGAAAAAGGCGTAAAGCGTGATATTGTGGTTGAAGCACTTGAAAATGCTTTAGTTTCAGCATACAAACGTAACTACGGTCAAGCACAAAATGTGGAAGTCGAATTTGATGACAAAAAAGGCGATATACATGTATTTGCAGTTAAAGATGTAGTTCGTGAAGTATTTGATTCACGTTTAGAAGTTAGCTTAAGCGATGCTTTACAATTAAACAAAGCTTATGAAATTGGTGATCAAATTCGGTTTGAAGTTACGCCAAAAGATTTTGGAAGAATTGCAGCTCAAACTGCTAAACAAGTAATTATGCAACGGGTACGTGAAGAAGAACACAATGTAATTTACAATGAATACATTAAGTATGAAAATGAAATTGTTACCGGTGAAGTTGAACGGCGTGATAGTCGTTATATTTACGTTAACTTAGGTAAAGTTGAAGCAGTCCTTTCACGTAAAGATCAAATTGCAGGCGAGGAATACAAGTCACACGATAAGATTAAAGTTTATATTTATAAGGTTGAAAATACATCAAAAGGACCTCAAGTTTATGTAAGCCGTTCTCATCCAGATTTATTACGGCGCTTGTTTGAACAAGAAGTTCCTGAAATCTATAACGGTGAAGTTGAAATTGTTTCAATTGCACGTGAAGCTGGCGATCGTGCTAAAGTTGCAGTGCGTTCAACAATTGAAAACTTAGATCCAGTAGGAACATGTGTAGGTCCTCGTGGAGAACGAGTACAACATATCGTCAATGAATTAAAAGGCGAAAATATGGATATTGTAAAATGGGATGAAGATCCAGCAACATTTATCTCAAATGCATTAAATCCAGCTGAAGTATTAGATGTTCACTTTGACGAAGAAAATGATCATGACTGCACAGTCGTAGTTCCTGATAGTCAATTGTCATTAGCAATTGGTAAACGGGGACAAAATGTACGGTTAGCCGCTCGTTTAACAGGCTATAAGATTGACATTAAGTCAGAATCAGATGTTGCAAATGAAGAAAAGGATGTCCAATCAGTTGAAACGATTGAAGATGTTTCAATTGAAAATGATAACAGTACAGAAGAATAAGAGGTAGTAGAGCATGGTACAACGGAAAGTTCCAATGAGAAAAGATATTGTAACTGGCGAAATGCTTCCCAAAAAACAATTAGTACGAGTAGTTAAAAATAAAGAAAATGAAGTTTCAATTGATCCAACTGGAAAACAAAATGGACGTGGAGCATACATTCATTTAGATGTTGAAACTGCTAAAAAAGCGAAAAAAGAAAAGACATTTGATAAAGCATTTGGAATTAAGATATCAGATGAATTTTATGATGAACTAATTGCATACGTTGACCATAAAGTTGCACGAATTGAATTGTTTGGCCATGAATAAAGCACAAGTTCAAAATATTCTTGGGATTGCGCGGCGTGCACGTAAAATTACAACTGGCGAAAACTTAGCTTTAAAAGCAATTCAAAAGAATCAAGCTCAGATTGTTTTTTTAGCGTCAGACAGTGGTAAGGCAACCCAAAAGAAGTTTCAAGATAAATGCAACTATTACCAGATTCCATTATCATTAGCGTTTACGCGATTAGAACTAAGTATTGCAATTGGACAAAGTCGCTCAGTAATTGCAGTTACTGATCCGGGTTTTGGAAAAAAATTAAAATCATTAGTGTTTTCAAAATAATGCGAATTCATTTCGCTGTTGAAAACTATAATGGTTTAAATAGCGAAATGGAGGAATTTGCATATGAGTAAGAAAAGAATTTATGAAATTGCACATGAATTAAATGTAAGTAGCAAAGATGTTATCTCAACTGCCAAGAAAAACGGCATCAAAGTTGGCAACCATATGTCAATGCTTGATGAAAATGAAGAGAAAACGGTGAAAAATAGTTTGAATAAATCTGATGTGAAAAATAATGTAAAAGCCTCAAAACCACAAAATGATGGTAACAATAAGCAAAATTCAAAAAATGTAAAAAATAAAAAAGAAAATGCACCAAAACATGATAAACCAGTTAAAAAAGATCATGGTGCTCAAAATGATCATCATTCAAATAATCATCAAAAAGCACAAAATGGTGGTAAAAAATTCGGTAAGAAAAACAAGAATAATAATGTAAGTAGTGATTATCGAAATAACAATAACAACAAATTCAATAAGAAAAACAAAAAGAAGAATAAAAAAGAACGGCGTCAAGAACGACGGAATCAAAAGCAAGCACCTGTAACTCAACGTAAAAACAAGCCATTGCCAGAAACTTTGGTATACACGGTGGGAATGAGTGTAGCTGATATTGCCAAGAAGATTCATCGTGAACCTGCTGAAATTATTAAGAAACTCTTTATGATGGGCGTAGCAGTTAACCAAAATCAATCACTAGATAAGGATACAATTGAAATTTTAGCTGATGATTATGGTATTAAAGCAGAAGAAAAAGTTGAAGTAGATGTTTCTGATATTGATAAATTCTTTGAAGAAGAAGAAAAGAACCATAAACATCTTGAAAATCGTCCTCCAGTTGTTACTATCATGGGACACGTTGACCATGGTAAAACAACATTGTTAGATCATTTACGTCATTCTAACATTACAAGTGGCGAAGCCGGTGGAATCACTCAACACATTGGTGCTTATCAAATCAAGCATGATGGTAAGACAATTACCTTCTTAGATACACCAGGACACGCTGCCTTTACTAATATGCGTGCACGTGGTGCTGATGTAACTGATATTACAGTTTTAGTAGTAGCTGCAGATGATGGAGTAATGCCACAAACAATCGAAGCGATCCACCACTCTCAAGCTGCGGGAGTACCAATTATTGTTGCTGTTAATAAAATCGATAAGCCTGGCGCAAATCCTAACCATGTAATGGAACAGTTAACTGAATATAATTTGATTCCAGAAGACTGGGGTGGCGATACAATCTTTGTTGAAATTTCAGCTAAGTTTGGTAAAAATATTGATGAATTATTGGATATGATTTTACTTCAAGCTGAAATGATGGAATTAAAAGCTAATCCAAAACAACATGGTGCTGGTTCAGTAATTGAAGCACGTTTAGATAAAGGTAAAGGTTCAATTGCCTCATTACTTGTTCAACAAGGAACATTACACATTGGTGATCCAATTGTTGTTGGGAATACTTTTGGGCGTGTGCGGACAATGACAAATGATCGTGGACGTTCAATTCGTAAAGCTAAACCAGGTACACCAGTTGAAATTACAGGTTTAAATGATGTTCCTGATTCTGGTGATCGTTTTGTAACTTTTGATGATGAAAAAACAGCTCGGGCTGCTGGTGAAAAACGTGCTGAACAAGCTTTAATTAAGGAAAGAAACAAAACAAATCATATTACCTTGGATAACTTGTTTGATACAATCAAAGAAGGCGAAATGAAGGAAGTTGATTTGATTATTAAAGCTGATGTTCAAGGTTCAGTTGAAGCATTAGCTCAAAGTTTCCAAAAAATCGATGTTGAAGGTGTACGAGTTAATATCATTCACCAAGCTGTAGGTGCTATTAATGAAAGTGATATTACTTTAGCAGAAGCTTCTAATGCGATTATCATTGGATTTAACGTACGGCCAACACCATTAGCTAAGCAGCAAGCAAGTGCTGATGGTGTTGATATTCGTTTACACAACGTCATTTACAAAGCAATCGATGAAGTTGAAACTGCGATGAAAGGGATGCTTGAACCAGTCTTCCGTGAAAAAGTTACTGGTCAAGTTGAAATTCGTGAAACTTACAAAGTATCTAAATTGGGAACAATTGGTGGTGCTTATGTAACTGAAGGATTTATTCGACGCGACAGTGGTGTGCGGGTAATTCGTAACGGAGTTGTTATTTATGAAGGACAACTTGCTAGTTTGAAACGCTTTAAAGATGATGTTAAAGAAGTCAAGGCTGGATATGAATGTGGATTAATGATTGAAAAATACAACGATATTAAAGTTGGCGATCAGCTTGAAGCATTTGTAATGGAAGAAGTTCCAGTTGAATAAAGAATAAAGTAAGGAGGCTGGTAAGATGGCACAACAAGTTCGAGTTGGTCGTTTGGCACAAGAAATTCAACGCGAAGTTAATGATATTTTACAAAAACGAGTACGTGATCCACGTGTTCAAGGAGTTACAATCACTGGTGTCGAAGTTACCGGCGATTTGCAACATGCAACAATTTACTATAGTATTTTGTCAGATTTAGCATCTGATGCAGAAAAAACACAACGCGGTTTAGATAAAGCAACAGGATTAATTCGACGTGAATTAGGACATCGCTTAAGTGTTTACGTAACTCCAGAAATCAAGTTTGTTCAAGATGATTCTGTTCGTTATGGTGATCATATTGATGAGTTATTGAACAAGCTTCATCAAAAAGAGAATTTTTAATTAATAAAAAGAGGCCGACAAATGTTGCAGCCTCTTTTTTACATAGCAAAGGAAGTGAAGTAATGGACGGAATTTTACCTTTATTTAAAGAAAGACAAATGACAAGTAATGATGCAGTAATAAAATGCCGGGGAATTTTTCAAACAAAAAAGGTTGGTCATAGTGGAACATTAGATCCAAATGTAGATGGCGTATTGCCAATTTGTATTGGAAAAGCCACTAAAGTCGTGAATTACTTAATGGAATCTGGCAAGAAATATAAGGGACAAGTAACATTAGGATTTTCAACAACTACTGAAGATTTAGATGGAGAAAAAGTTGAAGAAACTCCGCTTAAGCATCCTTTTTTAGATGAGCAAATTCAACAAGTGATGAGTTCGATGACTGGTAAAATTATTCAAATTCCACCAATGTATTCGGCAGTTAAGGTTAAAGGGAAAAAATTATATGAGTATGCACGGGCTGGCGAAGAAGAAGTTGAACGTCCTCAAAGAACCGTTGAAATTAAATCATTTAAGATGACTGCTCCAAGTGAATTTGATGAAACTACTGGATTACAGAAAATTAATTTTGAAGTAGAGTGTTCAAAGGGAACTTATGTAAGAACTTTAGCAGTTGATTTAGGGAAAAAATTAAATGTGGCAGCTGTAATGTCAGACTTAACACGGCTTGAAAGCGGTGGATTTAATTTAGATCAAACGTTCACCTTTGATCAACTACAAAAGTTAAAAGCGGAAAATCGTTTAGAAGAAGCACTTTATCCAATTTCATTTGCTTTAAAAGACATGAAACAGTTAAAATTAACTGATTTTCAATGGAAAATTGTAAAAAATGGAGGCTTTTTACAAGCGAAATATGTTAAATTGCGTGAAGATAAAATTATGCTGACTTATGATGGAAAAGTTCGCGCAATTTACAAATTTAATCAGCAAAAAAATGTTTATCAACCAGATACAATGATTGATTTAACATAGGAGGCCTAAAAAATGCAGGTTATTCCAATCAAAGAACCAATTAACTATGCCAAAATACCAAATGAAGATGTTGTTTTGGCAATGGGTTTTTTTGACGGAGTTCATCAAGGACATCAAGCAGTTATTAAAGAAGCAAAGAAACAAGCAAAGAAAAATCATTTAAAGTTAGCAGTAATGACCTTTGATCGTTACCCTAAGATTTTTTTTCAAAAATTAGATGAAAAAAAAGTACAGTATGTTACTACCATAGAACAACGACTTGAACTCTTTAAAAGTTTAGGTGTTGATCTTGCCTATGTTGCTTGTTTTGATCAAAAGTTGGCTTTACAGAGTCCTCAAGAATTTGTCGATAAATTTATGGTTGGTTTACATGCCAAAATTGTTGTTGCTGGATTTGACTATACTTATGGCAAAAAAACAATTGCAAATATGCAAACTTTACCTCAATTTGCTAATGGCAGATTTAAAGTAATTTCTGTACCTCAACAAAGTCATCATGAAGAAAAAATTGGGACAACTAAGATTAAAAAATTATTACAAGAAGGCAATATAGATTTAGCCAATTATTTATTAGGATATCCATTTGAATTTACTGGAAAGGTAGTTCATGGACATGCTCGTGGAAGAATATTAGGGTTTCCAACTCTTAATATTGAAAGTGCCTCTGAACAATTGATCCCTGGAATTGGGATTTATGCTGTTAAAGTTAAAGTTGAAGATCAATGGTATTTAGGAATGGCTTCGATTAGTCATAATGAAACATTTGGTGCCAATCCTTTAACCGTTGAAATTAATTTGTTTAACTTTAATCAAATGGTTTATGGTCAAACGGTTAAAATCAAATGGTTCCATTATTTAAGAGCACCAGTTAAATTTAGAGGAGCAGATCAGTTAGTTGAACAGCTAAAACAAGATAAAAAAGCTACTCTTAATTATTTTGAGCAAAAGGATAGCAGTGAAGTTTAAAAACAAATTAGCACTCGAATAATTATTCTGCTAAAAAAGTGTGTAAAACCCTTGACGTAAGGCAAAATATTATGTAATATATAATTGACTTAGCACTTGAGGGTGTTAAGTGCTAAAGAGGTGATTGTAAATGTTAACAGATAGACAATTAGCAATTTTGGAAGCAATTATCCAAGATTATACTAATATCGGTCAGCCGGTGGGGTCTAAGAAGTTGCAAGAACAATTACCAATTCATGTAAGTTCAGCAACTATTCGAAATGAAATGGCAGCATTAGAGCATGCAGGTTATATTATGAAGCAACATTCCAGTTCTGGAAGAGTTCCTTCATTGCGCGGATATCGGTACTATGTTGATAACTTATTAAAACCAGTCAAAGTTGATCAACAAATGATCAAAAATATTCGGCATGAATTAAGTAATGAGTTTTCAAAAGTTGACGATATTGTAGCTTTATCAGCACGCTTATTATCACAAATGACTAATTACGTTGCAATTTCATTAAAACCTGAATCAAGTGATGTTGTGATTGAAGGCTTTCGCGCAGTTCCATTACGTAACCGTCAAATAATGATTTTGTTGGTTACAAGTGATGGTTCCGTTCAAAGTCAAAAATTTACTATTCCTGCTGATATTCATGGGGATGATTTAGAATCAGTTATTCGAATCATCAATGATGAAATTGTGGGATTGCAGTTAAATCAAGTAAATGATAAGCTGGTAGAAATTTTACCATCTATTTTGAATCATTTACATCAATCATCTGGATTTATGAAAACTGTAGGTGATATTTTAGACAAGGCATTGCATGAACATGTATATGTAAGTGGTAAGCGAAACTTATTAAATTTTGCTAGTGATGATAATCTTGAGCAAGTTAAATCACTATATTCACTAGTTGATCATTCAATTAACTTAGATGAATTGATTCAAAAATCAGATCAAGACGTTGCAGTTACTATTAAAGATAGTAGCCAAGGTAATGCACTTGATTATAGTTTAGTTTCTGCAACTTATGATGATGGTAATCATGGACATGGCTTAATTGCAATTCTTGGGCCAACCAATATGCCATATTCTAAAATGATTGGCATGATGGACACATTCCGTGATGAATTGTCGAAAAGGTTAACTAATTATTATCATAAATAGGAAAAGGGGTGTTGATTTGGCTAAAGAAGAAAAACATTTAAATAAAAAGGCTGCGGAAGATTTAAATGTTGATGCTCAAGAAGCAAAACATACATCTAAAAAAGCGCAAGCTGATTTAAATGAACAGTCAAATGAGCAAACTGATAACCAATCAGATATTGAAAAGCAATTAGCAGATTTGCAAAAGAAATATGACGAAATTGAAGACAAATATTTACGTGCAGAAGCAGAAATGCAAAATATGACTAAACGTTTTAAAAATGAACAAGCTCAACTTTTAAAATATGAAGGTCAAAAACTTGCAACGGAAATTTTGCCTGTAATGGACAATTTAAATCGTGCATTACAAGCTGAAGTTGAAAAAGATGCTTCAGAACAATTAAAACGTGGAATTGAAATGGTTGCACGTGATATGGAAAAAGCTTTGAAGGATAATGAAATTACAAAGATCGAAGCATTAAATCAACCATTTGATCCAACTAAACATCAAGCTGTTAAGACTGTACCAGTTGAAGATGGACAAACTAAAGATACAGTCGTTGAAGTTTATCAAGATGGCTATATGTTAAAAGATCGCGTTTTACGACCTGCAATGGTTGTTGTTGCACAATAATTAAGAAAGAGGTATTTTGATATGTCAAAAATTATTGGGATTGATTTAGGAACAACAAACTCAGCTGTTGCTGTTCTCGAAGGTAAAGAAGCAAAAATTATTACAAATCCAGAAGGAAACCGGACAACTCCTTCTGTAGTTTCATTTAAAGATGGTGAAACTCAAGTTGGTGAAGTTGCTAAGCGACAAGCAATTACAAACCCTGATACAATTTCATCAATTAAGCGTCACATGGGTGAAGCTGACTATAAAGTAACTGTTGAAGGAAAAGAATATACACCACAAGAAATTTCAGCAATGATTTTACAATACATTAAAGATTATGCTGAAGCATATCTCGGTGAAAAGGTTACCCAAGCAGTTATTACTGTTCCAGCTTACTTTAACGATGCTCAACGGCAAGCAACAAAAGATGCTGGTAAGATTGCTGGCTTAAAAGTTGAACGAATCGTTAACGAACCAACTGCTGCAGCCTTAGCTTATGGTTTAGATAAGACTGATAAAGATGAAAAGATTTTAGTTTATGACCTTGGTGGTGGAACATTTGATGTTTCAATCCTTGAATTAGGTGACGGTGTTTTTCAAGTACTTTCAACAAATGGTGATACTCATCTTGGTGGGGATGACTTTGATAAAGCCATTATGAATTGGTTAATTGAAAACTTTAAGAAGGACAATGGAATTGACTTATCACAAGATAAAATGGCAATGCAACGTTTGAAAGATGCTGCTGAAAAAGCTAAGAAGGATTTATCAGGAGTTACATCTGCTCAAATTTCATTACCATTTATTGCTGCAGGTCAAAGTGGCCCATTGCACTTAGAAACAACTTTAACACGTGCAAAATTCAATGAATTAACACATGATCTTGTAGAAAAGACTCGCATTCCAGTGCAAAACGCATTGAAAGATGCAGGTTTAACCAATGCTGATATTGATGAAGTTATCTTAGTTGGTGGTTCAACTCGAATTCCAGCTGTTAAGGAACTTGTTAAAAATGAAACTGGTCATACACCAAACGAATCAGTTAACCCAGATGAAGCCGTTGCTTTAGGTGCAGCCATTCAAGGTGGGGTAATTACTGGTGATGTTAAAGATGTTGTTTTACTTGACGTTACACCATTATCATTAGGAATTGAAACAATGGGTGGCGTGTTTACTAAATTAATTGACCGTAACACAACAATTCCAACATCTAAGTCACAAGTATTCTCAACTGCTGCTGATAACCAACCAGCTGTAGATATTCACGTATTACAAGGTGAACGGCCAATGGCTGCAGATAACAAGACTTTAGGTCGTTTCCAATTAACAGACATTCCAGCAGCTCCTCGTGGTGTTCCTCAAATTGAAGTTAAATTTGACATTGATAAGAACGGAATCGTAAATGTTTCTGCAAAAGACTTAGGAACAAACAAGGAACAAAAGATTACTATCAAGAGTTCTTCAGGCCTTTCAGATGAAGAAATCGATCGGATGGTTAAGGAAGCTAAGGAAAACGAAGCTGCTGATAAAAAACGGAAAGAAGAAGTTGACTTAAGAAACGAAGTTGACCAATTATTATTCCAAACTGACAAGACACTTGAAGAAATCAAGGGTAAGGTTAGCGATGATGAAGTTAAGAACATCGAAAATGCACGTGATGCTTTGAAGAAAGCTCAAGAAGCAAACAACATTGATGAAATGAAGACTAAGAAGGATGACTTAACAAAACTTATCCAAGACATGTCAGTTAAGTTGTATCAACAAGCACAACAAGCTCAAGGTGCGACAGAAGCAAACGGTGCAAGTGATCAAACAACAAATAATGATAGTAACAATGATGACAACACAGTTGATGGGGATTTTAAGGAAGTAGACCCAGATGACAAAAACTAATTTGTCATAGTTGAATAAAAAGTCAAAGTCCTTTGGTCTTTGACTTTTTATTTTAACTAATGGTAATCTTAAACAAGATATTATTATTTTTGGAGGAAAGTTAATGGCTGAACAAATAAATCCATATGAGGTATTAGGTGTCAGCAAAGATGCGTCTGATGCTGATATAAAGAAGGCATACCGAAAACTTTCAAAAAAATATCATCCTGATTTGAATCATGAACCAGGTGCTGAAAAGAAGTTTAAAGAAGTTAATGAAGCGTATGAAATTTTAAGTGATCCACAGAAAAAAGCACAGTATGATCAATTTGGTTCTACTGGTCAACAAGGCTTTGGCGGCGGTGCTGGTGGATTCAGTGATTTTGGTGGCTTTAGTAACTTTGGCGGTGGCGGTTTTGAAGATATTTTTGGTTCATTTTTCGGCGGTGGTGCTGGAAGAACTAAAAATAGTCCTCGTCAAGGAAGAGACTTGCAGTACGAAATGCACTTAACATTTGAAGAAGCAATTTTTGGAAAGAAAACAGAAATTGAGTATACAAGAGAAGCAGTTTGCAAGACTTGTCATGGATCTGGTGCCAAGCCGGGAACTTCTCCAGTTACATGTTCAAAATGTCATGGATCTGGTGTAATTCAAGTTGAACGGCAAACTCCTTTAGGCCGTATGATGACACAACAAGAATGTGATGTATGTCATGGTACAGGAAAAGAAATTAAGGAAAAATGTCCAACTTGTCATGGATCTGGTCGAGTTAACGAAAAACATGCAGTTGAAGTGACAGTTCCAGCTGGAGTTGAAGATGGTAACCAAATGCGTTTACAAGGACAAGGTGAAGCTGGTTATAATGGTGGACCATATGGTGATTTATTTATTATCTTTGATGTGGCACCAAGTAAAATTTTCAAACGAGATGGTGCGGAAATTTACTTAACTCAACCAATTAGTTTTGTTCAAGCTGCATTAGGTGCTGAAATTCAAGTTAAAACTGTTCATGGTGATGTAAAACTAAATATCCCAGCAGGGACTCAAACGGGAACAACTTTCCGCTTGAAAGGTAAAGGTGCGCCAAAATTAAGAGGAAATGGTAATGGTAATGAAAAAGTCACTGTTCAAGTTCAAACACCTAAGAAACTTAACCATAAACAAAAAGAAGCATTAAAGATGTTTGCTGAAGCATCAAATGAAAAGGTTAATGAAGGCTTTTTCGATAAGTTAAAAGATAAATTTTAAAAAATATGAGGCCATGACTTTTCGTCACAGCCTCTATTTTTATAACTTAAAAGAAGATTCCTTTGAAAATGTGATATGCTCCTGCTAAAACCATTACTGTATATGCCAGTTTACGGACAAATTTCATCGAAATTTTTTGAGTAAAATGCATTCCAAGTGTAGTTCCAGCTAAACAACTAATAATTGAAATCACAAGTGGCCAAGCATATTTGGAAGTGAAATTACCATATAAGATATTATTAACTAATACGTTTACTGTTGTGATCATGAAATATGTTTGCAAGGTTGCTTGATACTCCATTGGATCATTCATAACGGAATCAAAGTATGCTACCATTGGAGGACCACCGATTGCGAACATTCCATCCATGAATCCGCCAAATGCACCTGCACAAAAGCCAGTAATTGTATTTTTCTTCAAATGGATTCGATTAGCCAATATAATTAGATAAAAGGCTAGTATCCATAAAAAGCCGCCTAAAACGAAGTCCATTAAGCGTGCATTGATACTGATCATTAAATGCACTCCAATGCTGCCAAATATTAATGCAGCAATCGCAGGTACAATCACAAGTTTAAAGTTAATGTGCTTGCGAAATTTAATTACCGTATATACTTGAAGGACTAATACAGTAGCTAATGTTAATACATTGCATTCTTTGTAAGGCAAGATTAATGGCATGATTGCCATAAATATGATTCCAAAGCCAAAACCACTAGTGCTTTGAACTAATGCTGCACCAAAGACAACAATTGCTAACGCAATATATGTAAACAATGTACTCGTCTCCTTATTAAATTGGTTATCTGTTCAAGTATACACGAATTATATTAATTTTTACAGATTTAAATTTAAATAATAAGTTACTTTAACTAAGGAAGGATGATTGCTTTGAATAATGAAAATATAACTCAAGCAGTGCAAGATGCAATTGCAGAAGGACAACAAATTGCAATTACCCGCCATCAGCAAGAAATTGATATTCCCCATGTCTTTAAATATTTAGTTCAACCAGGTGAATTAGGTGAGGAAATTTATCAAAAAGCGGGATTAAATATTCAGGATATAAATCAAGAGCTTGATCGCGAAATTGATAGTATCTCAAGAATTGAAGGAAATGTGGCTTATGGGCAAACTTTAAGCCAAAATTTATTTCGATTATTGCAAAAAGCTGATCAATTAAAGCAAAAGTTACAGGATGATTATGTAGCAGTTGACACATTGATTTTAGCATTAATGGAAATGCAATATAATCCATTGAAGCAATTTTTAGAAAATCAAGGAGTTACTTATAAAAAACTGCAAGATATTATTAACGATTTACGAGGTGGCGAACACGTGACAAGTAAAAATCAAGAAGCGCAATATAAAGCACTTGAAAAATATGGAATTGATTTAGTTAAGGAAGCTGTAAGTGGTAAGCAAGATCCAATTATTGGACGTGATGATGAAATTCGTGATGTTATTCGAATTTTATCACGTAAAAGTAAAAATAATCCGGTATTAATTGGAGAACCAGGTGTCGGGAAAACAGCGATTGTAGAAGGATTAGCTCAACGAATCGCTAAAAAAGATGTTCCTGAAAATTTACGTGATAAAACTATTTTTTCATTAGATATGGGTGCATTAATTGCTGGTGCAAAATATCGGGGTGAATTTGAAGAACGACTAAAAGCAGTTTTAAAAGAAGTTCAAAAAAGTGAAGGACGAATTATTTTATTTATTGATGAAATTCATAATATTGTTGGTGCAGGTAAAACAGAAGGCAGCATGGATGCTGGAAACTTATTAAAACCAATGCTTGCACGTGGTGAATTGCATTTAATTGGAGCAACTACACTAGATGAGTATCGTGAATATGTAGAAAAAGATAAGGCTTTGGAAAGAAGATTCCAAAAAGTTTTAGTAAAAGAACCAACCGTTGAAGATACAATTTCAATTTTACGGGGATTAAAAGAACGTTATGAAATTCACCATGGTGTTCGGATTCATGATAATGCCTTAGTTGCAGCTGCAACATTATCAAACCGTTATATTACCGATCGTTATTTACCAGATAAAGCAATTGATTTGGTTGATGAAGCTTGCGCTGAGATTCAAGTAGAAATGAATTCCATGCCAACTGAATTAGATCAAGCAACGCGTCAATTGATGCGACAAGAAGTTGAAGAAGCAGCTTTGAAAAAGGAAATGGATAGTGCCTCACAACAACGTTTGAAAGAACTTCAAAAAGAATTGGCTGATACACGTGAAAAGGTTAATAAACTAAAACTTAAATGGGAAAATGAAAAGGCTGATATTCAACAAGTTAGTGATAAGAAAGCCGAACTTGACAAGGCAAAGCATGATCTTGAAAAAGCTGAAAGCGAATATGATTTAGAAAAGGCAGCCAAGTTGCAACATGCGATCATTCCACAATTAGAAAAGGAATTAAATCAATTAGAAGAAAATGATCGTCCCGATGAATGGATGGTAGAAGAATCAGTTACTGAAAATGAAATTGCTGCTGTAATTAGTCGAGAAACAGGAATTCCAGTAGCGAAATTAGTTGAAGGCGAACGCGAAAAACTATTGCATTTAGCAGAGAGTTTACATCAAAGAGTGATTGGACAAGATGAAGCTGTTGATGCTGTTGCGAATGCAGTCTTAAGATCACGTGCAGGTTTACAAGATCCATCTAAACCATTGGGCTCATTCATGTTCTTAGGACCAACAGGAGTAGGAAAAACAGAACTAGCAAAGGCATTGGCAGAAAACTTATTTGATTCTGAAAAACATATGGTGCGAATTGATATGAGTGAATATATGGAAAAAGCATCTGTTTCTCGGTTAGTAGGAGCAGCTCCTGGATATGTTGGATATGAAGAAGGGGGTCAGTTAACAGAAGCAGTGCGGAGAAATCCATATACAATTGTATTGTTTGATGAAATTGAAAAAGCTCATCCAGATGTCTTTAACATTTTACTTCAAGTACTTGATGATGGGCGCTTGACAGATGGTCAAGGACGAACAGTTGATTTTAAAAATACGATTTTAATTATGACTTCAAATCTTGGGTCTGAAATTTTATTAAACAATGTTCAAGCAGATGGTAAAATTTCAACTGAAACTAAAGAGCAAGTTATGAAGTTAGCACAGGCACATTTTAAACCAGAATTTTTAAATCGAATTGATGACATTATCACGTTTACACCACTAACACTTAATTCAATTGAAAAAATTGTTGATAAATTTATTGCACAGTTGTCAAATCGCTTGGCTTCTCAAGAAATTCAACTAACTATTGATGAGCCTGCACGCCAATTCATTGCTAAAGAAGGTTATGATCCCGCTTACGGAGCACGGCCATTACAACGCTTTATTACAACACATGTTGAAACACCACTTGCAAAAGAAATCATTGCAGGGAAGATTGCTTATAAGTCAAAGGTTTTAATAGTTTTAGATGAAAATCAAGA
This sequence comes from Ligilactobacillus sp. LYQ135, assembly GCF_053711055.1. Classification (NCBI taxonomy): domain Bacteria; kingdom Bacillati; phylum Bacillota; class Bacilli; order Lactobacillales; family Lactobacillaceae; genus Ligilactobacillus; species Ligilactobacillus sp. LYQ135. The sequence goes on from NZ_JBSJYT010000003.1 coordinate 145,672, forward strand.
ATTGTTGTTTAAGGTTACTAAAAGTAAGTAATGATGTATTTTTTTACAAAAATTTGAATAAAATTTGTAAGAAGCTGACAACATAGGAAAAATAAAAGAGAGATACTGTCATGGTATCTCTCTTTTTGTTTGTATTTAACTGAATAAAATAAAAAACTTTGATAACTCCTAAGGTTTACAGGTAAAAAAGTCATCAAAGCAACCATTAATTATACATGTTTGTTGTAAGGTTCCTTTAAGGAGTTGTCAAGTATCTGGAGGAAATTAAGATGACAAATACAGACAAATTTTTTAAAGTACCCGTAAGTTTTTTCAGTTCAGTATTAGATAATGACCTATCAGTCAGTGAGGTTCTAACCCTATTGACAATTATAGCAATGGCAGATAATGACAATGCCGAGAAGGTATGCTTTGCTTCTAACGACCATTTGGCAGTGTTATCAAATTTAAGCGGAAATCGTGTATCTCGTTTAGTAACTTCCCTAAAGAAGAAAGAAACGATTGAAGTTAAGCAATATCGAAAAGGAATTAATATCCAAATTAATGGCGTATCATACTTAGCATATCGTTTAATCAAACCAACGTATCAAAACAACTATACTCGAACTAAAACAACTGTTAAAAATAAGGCAGTTGTTGAAAATGATAATAGTGGTAATAGTCAAGTGGGAGATGATAACAAGTCAAGCCCTATTTAACTATGCTCTAAAAAAGCAAAAGAACGGAAAGCTAAAGGGAGCATGATTGCCAATATTAATGCTTATGCTAGAGTTATGACTAAGAACTGGCTTAAACAAGGGCTAACAACGCCTGAAATGGTTGAAGAGAGCATGAGGAGCAAGGGTGTAACTATAGTAACAGGGGTAATCACGCAATATTCGTGGAAAATCTGCCATCTTGGTATGCTGAATTGCAATAACAATAGCACAAATAAGCAAGCAGTCTTGACGGATATAGAACGTTTAAAAGCTAAGCTGGACTGTTAATTAAAGAATTGGAGGAATGAACTATGAATTTTGAATTTATGCGATTGATGGTAAAGGCAAGGAGTTAGGCTATCTGCACCTCAAATGAACAAGACAATAATAAGGGTATATGTGGTGTATCTAGCAGTTGAGAACTTGGTAAAATGGTTAATCTAGGTAAGGATAGAGTAGACTACCTTATTATTAAGTTAAAACGACAAGGAGTATTGGAAGTAAAGTCCAGTAAAAGTAAAATGGCTGTAGTGATTGACGGAGAAGAACAAATGGTAGACGGGATAATCGAAATTAAGTTTTAAGCGTTATAAAGGCAGAATTTAAAATCTGGGAGTGTTGAGAAATGCTAAGTTTAAGTGAATATGTAGAGAATAGAAATAAGGTTATCAAGAGTTACAATAAGAGTAAGCGTAATAATTCCGTATAACTATAAAGGGTATATGTTTGATAGTAGTATTCAGAAATTAATTATCAATAAAAACAAATGTTAGGACACATTGCTATTTATGTAACCATGAAGGACGGTACAAACGAAACAATTAAATTAATCGTTAAACTAACAGACGTGCATAAAGCTCAAAAACAATTAAATACATACAACAATATGAGTTCATTATTAGGAGCGTTGTTAAATAAATTTTAGACACCTTTATTTTTTTTAATTTTTTATAATTGAGATTGGGAGAGGTATGGTTCAGTTTTACAAAAATAAGACTAGTGCACAGTTGGAATACATTAAAAGGCATAAAATTAGTTTTGAGTATACAGTTTCTACTAGAAGTACTTAGAATATTCTTTAAGAATTGTTATTGATGATGTTAATCCAGTTCTTGATGATAATGGAGAGGTTTTAGAAATATATACGTTTCCCTATACATTCCATTACAAGGGAAAACGAATTAATGTTTTAGTTAAGTAATCTTTAATATTCAAAATTAATTTCAAATCGTTATAAACCTTGAGTAAACAATTCTCTAAGTTTATTATTAGTATTATATTATATTATATAGACTTGCCAATGATAGTGGCTTTTTCATGCTTTACAAAGCCCAAAAAATAAACTATAATTATACAACGATAACTGATATTTATACATTTAGTTTCTCTTTCTTCTATGCGACTATTAACTAGTCGTTTTTTTTATCACTTCAAATTACTTTCATTTCCATATATACCCCTAAAGCGTCATATATTTACATTTTAAGCATTTTTAGCTTTTCAACCAACGATAAAGAATGCTACTCCTAAGGGGGCAATTATAGCTCTTGATTATGAAGTAGGGTATGGAAATGATATTAATTGGTAATACTAATGCTGTCTTACAAGCGATGAAAACGGTAAAAGACGCAGGATATACTCCAGTATTCTATTCATATCAAGGTTATGCTCATGCTCACTTTGATATGAATAAGATTTATTGCTATCTATCCTAATGGCTTTTGGATAGCAAGTTATCCTTACAAGAATGGTATTTATCTTGCTCCTATGGAATACTTCCCTAGTGATAATGGAGTGTGTATGTGGCAGTTCTCGGATAATGGAGATTGTACTGTCCCACTTGATTATGATATTGACTTAACAGGTATTACTCATAATGGATATAATAACGATAATTAAGCAAAGACAGAAATTCCAGGTTGAACAAGCTAAGGAAGAGACAAATAATAATGAAGATTACGCATAAAATGATACATTTACCGCTAACATTACTTTAAATATCCGTACAGCACCTAGTGGGGACAAGTGCTAGTGTTGTAGATGCTTATAGTGCAGGAGAAAGCCTTGTTTACGACCATGTTTATATCCGTGGAAATTATGTATGGTTAAGATATATGAGTTATAGCGGTAATTATCGTTGTGTTTGTGCAGGTTAGGTGGAGAAGAATATGGTACACGTCAAGCATACTCAAACACTAGAACATACACTGTTAAAAGTGGCGATACACTAAGTGATATTGCTATTAAATTAGGTGTAAGTACAAGTTACTTAGCAAAGAAAAATAGCATTTCTAATTATAACATTGTATATGCAGGTCAAACATTATACTATTAATTTGTGGTTTTTAAAACCACTCATGCTACTTTCACTAATTAATAATAATTCTTCACAGTCAAAGTCTTGCACCTTTAATGACGGGTACAGGGCTTTTTTATTTACGTTTATTGACATTTATATATAATAAAATACAGACAAGTTTTTCATGGACCTATTTTCCAAATTTACTTATGTATTTTGTATTAAGTATTATTGTATATAGATTTTTTTATTGACTGTGAATGACAACTAAGGTAGTTCTATTATAGGTCCCTAAATTTTAATTATACCTTTTACTTAAAGCTCTACAGTACGTAGGGTTTTTTTATTTACGTTTTTTATTATTTTAGGTATAATTAACTTACATAAAATTCATTATAAATAACCCTATTCCATTAATTAGTCCATGTATTTTATTTAAATTAAGATACATGGATTTTTTATTGATTGTGAATTATAAATCTGGTATCATATTATCTGCATCAAAATTATTCCAACAAATTAAGTTATTTTACTCTATGTAAGCTCTACAGTATGTAGAGCTTTTTTTGATATTTTTAATACGTTATATATAACTAAGATATAAGAAAATTTCTTATAAAACCCTATTCCAAATAGAGAAGTTCATGTATTTTATTTAAATTAAGATATATGGATTTTTTTATTGATTGTAAATGACAGGTGTTCTATATTTAACACATAGCGATAAAATATTTAACAAATTAATTACTTACTTTTTACTCTCACTATAAAGGTGGGAGTTTTTTTAATAAAAAAGAGGGTTTGTTACCCTCAAAGTTAAAATAATGTTATTCTGATTTAATCGTTGATTTTTTAGTTTCAGCTTTTGAAGTAGGTTGAATTCTTTTTTCTTCTTTAAGCAATTCAACAATTTCTTTTAGATACTCAGCTTCTTCAGAAAGTTCTTTTTCTTCCTTTGCATCTTCTTCTGCTTTATTTCTAGTAAATTTATTAACGAATTTAACCATAAGGAAAATTACAAATGAAATAATTAAGAAGTTAATTACTGAATTAATAAATGAACCGACACGGAAATGTGCAGAACCAACAGAAAAAATAATTGATGAAAAATCAATTTGTCCAACGAAAAGTCCAATTAATGGGTTAATAATATTTGAAACTAAAGATTTAACAATAGCAGTAAATGCAGAACCTACAATGACCCCAACAGCTAAGTCCATTACATTTCCACGAGAAATAAATTCTTTAAATTCCTTGATCATAAAATCTTCCTCTCCATAATTTGATACATCAAAAATATTATCATAAGACATATAGGCTTGTACATAATATTTTGATACAATGAATCTTATAGGAGGTTTATAGTATGGCTATTGTCAAACAGGAAAAATCCTATGTTGTCAGAATAAGTTATAAAGATGCAATAACTGGAAAATATAAAATACACTATAAAGTGGTTTTAGAACATATTTAGATGCTGAACACTATATAGAATGGTACAAGGGAAATGGGAATAATAACTCTAATTCTGCTTTAAGTGTTATTTTGTTGATTGGTACGAAACCTATAAAGAGCCAACATTGTTAGCGAATACTAAGTGATATTATAGTGTAGTGATTAAAACCATTAAATCCTTTTTCAAGAAAACTAAGTTAAGCGAAGTTACACGCAGACAATATCAAACTTTTATTAATTGGTACGGTAAAAATCATGTAAAAGATACTGTAAGTAAGATTAATTTTAATATCAGAGAATGTGTTAAAAGCGCCAAGTTAGATGGCTTGATTGAAACTGATTTTACAAAGGATATTAATATTGTTTACAATGATGATGGTAAGCTAGATGTTGAGTATTTGAGTATACAAGAAATTAAGAAAGTAATTGACTATCTTCTCCAACATTACAAAGCAAATAAATTAACTTCTAACAGTTATATCTTTATTTTAACTGGAATGGAATATTAACAGGATGCAATTAGGAGAGATACAGGCTCTCCTCTCACATGGAAAGATATAAATTTTGATGAGGGTACTGTTGATATTAATAAGAGTTGGGATAATATTTTGGGAGGTAAAACTAAATCAAGTAATAATGTAATTACAGTACCTAGTGTTCTTCTTAATGTTCTAAAATATAAAAAAGAACATTAATAGATAAAAAGTTGTGACTTTATTTAGTCACAACTTTTTATCTATTAAATTCAATGCAGCATATATAATAAACTTATTATTGATAACAAAGGAGAAGTACTTATGGTTGGGAAAATAAATGCTGCAAAATTTGATGTTACAGCACATGCTAAAAAGAGATTAAATGAGCGCTTTAACGTTGCTAATAGTGATGCAACTAAGTGGGCACGAAGATTTATGACAGAAGCTCAGGAATTTGATGATGTTAATAATAGTAATCAAAAATTATTTCGTAAAGGGCAATGTGTAGCTGTAGTTGATATAAATGAGTGTAAAATTATTACCGCATATCAAATTTCACCAGTCGATAAATCAAATGGATGGGGAAAAGAATTTACAGAGTATTTGCAACCATATATTAATAAGATAATGAAACGTTATCGTCGTGATTTAGCACGTAATCTTAGAAATTCATTTGTAAATTTAGTAAAAGATACAGTTAAATTTGAACTGCAACCACACCGCGAAAAGAATATGAAACAGTTACAGCAAGATATTACGGAAGTTAAAAATTTAATTGATAATGGAGTTAATAATTTAGAAATGATTGCACGATTTAAAACAAAAAATAAATGATTGTAGTCTATATAATTGAATTTTGATGACACTCAATCTACAATGGAAATGTAAGGAACTATAGAGGAGTCGATCAAAATGACAAATGATGAAATGATTAATCGTATTTTAGAAAGCGAAAATGTAAATAAGTTAACATTTAATATGAGTGATACAGATAATAATCACACTCAATACAATACTCAAGAATATTTAAAAAATATGTATTCTTTATTAGAAAATGTAAGAGCAGAAATTCAAAGAGAAATTAAAGAAGACGATGCTCAAAGTGCTAAATCACAAATTGATCAATTGGATGAATTGGATCAATACTTAACTAAATACAAAAATTTTAATAACTATGATAACAATGATGATATTGTAAAACGTGCGGTAATTGCCACAATTAAGTTGTGTGATCAAGTTGATCCATCTCATTCAGCTGAAATTGTTCCGGATTCAGTGTACTTAGAAAGTATTGATTAAAAAATAAAGGTTGCAAAAAATTGCAGCCTTTATTTTTTTTCTCCAGTTTTCTTAGGTGCTTTTAAGAATAAAGAAATAATATTAATTAACACCCAACCAACAATCATTGGGTAAACACCACAAAATACCCAGTTAAATGGTGCACCATTTAAAGCTGAGACGATGTAGCCAAATACTTCACCATAAATAAAGCACCAAAAGAGAATTGCAAGTTGTTTTAACATGTTAACAACACCTCTTTATATGTAAGTCTAGTATAGTTTTACAATTTTTTCAAATTTATATTCAATAGAATTTCTGTGGGTTTGGTATAATTAAGATAAACATAATTTATGAAAGGAAAGTTGTAATGTTTAGTCCACTTCAAGTAATCAGTAGTTTAAGTTTATTACAAAGTACATTGAAAATTGAAGATTACGTTAAGATAGGTAAAAAATTAGGATATCAAGCATTAGCCTTAACTGATATTAATGTAATGTATGGTGTTCTTGATTTTTATCATGCATGCCAAAAATATCAAATTAAGCCTTTAATTGGATTAACATTGCAACTTAATGCGGCTACAGAAGATGAGGATAGCCTTATTTTATTTGCTAAAAATAAACGAGGCTATCAAAATTTAATGAAAATTTCTTCAGCAAAAATGTCAGTTGAAGGATATGAGGCCGGAATGGGTCCAATTTTATTAAATCAAATTCAATCATATGCAAGTGATTTGACTGTAATTATTCCAGAACAATCAAAGATAACTTTAAACTTAAAAAAACATCAATATGAATCTGCAAGTCAAGCCTTAAATGAAATTTTAAAAGTATTTTCAAAGGAAAATGTTTTTTTAGGAGCTAATTTGCAAATGAATGATGATTTAGTTTACAGTTTGCGTCAAATGGAAAATCAATTTCATGTAAAACTAGTTGCTAATCAACCTGTAAAATATCTGACTGCTAATCAAGCGTTTAACGTTGAAGTTTTACGTGCAATTGCAACTAACCAAAAGTTAGAAGCACAACAGTTAAATTCACCTGCACAAGGAAATTTATATTTAAAATCGCCAGTAGAATTAAAACAAAAGTTTGATGAAGCAGGATTAATGGATGCATGGGATGAAGCGGTACAAATGATTGCACAAATTAATATTCAACTCGATTTCCCTAAAACACAGTTACCTCATTTTTCAACTCCTAATGGTCAAACTTCCCAAGAGTATTTAAAAAAACTATGTCAACGCGGATTAACACAACGCTTGCAAAATAAAGAAGTGGATCTAGCAAAATATCAGCAAAGATTAAATCACGAATTGGAAGTTATTCATCGGATGGGCTTTGATGACTACTTTTTAATTGTGTGGGATGTAACTCACTTTTCACATGAACATGATATTTTAGTAGGACCGGGACGAGGATCAGCCGCTGGGTCATTAGTTTCGTATACTCTTTTTATTACGGATGTTGATCCCATTGAATATGGATTACTTTTTGAACGTTTCTTGAATGAAGAGCGTGCTCAAATGCCAGACATTGATTTGGATATTCCTGATCAAAAAAGAGATGAAATTATTAAATATGTGCATGAAAGATATGGGCAAGATCACATGGCACAAATTATTACTTATTCTCATTTAAGTGCACGTCAAGTAATTCGAGATGTTAGTCGGGTAATGGGACAAAATAGTTATGAAATTTCGGCATGGTCAAAGGCAATGCCACGCTTGCATAATGTGACATTAAAGGAAGCTTATCAACAATCTCAACAACTAAGAAACATGGTAGCTGATAGCCAAAAAAATGCATTAATTTTTAAAACTGCTTTAGCGTTAGAGGGATTACCACGTCAGTATAGTACTCATGCGGCTGGAATAATTTTAAGTGATCATGATTTACGCGACTATGTTCCTTTGCAAATGGGAAGTGAAGGGATCTACTTAACGCAGTTTGCAAAGGATCAAGTTGAAGAAGTTGGATTATTAAAGATTGATTTTCTTGGATTGCGAAACTTAACAATTTTAGAAAATGCACTGCAATTTATTAAGCGGGATTATGATGCTAACTTTGATATTCGCCAAATTTCATTGAATGATCCTAAAACGCTTAATTTATTCAGAACTGCTGATACGGCAGGAATTTTTCAATTTGAATCAAGTGGAATTAAAAATGTATTGCAACAGTTAAAGCCTCAAAATTTTGAAGATATTGTTTCTACTAATGCCTTATTTAGACCAGGTCCAATTCAAAATATTGACGAATTTATTACACGTAAAAATGGGCAAAAGCAAGTAAGTTATCCTAATGAACATTTAAGATCAATTTTAAAAAATACTTATGGTATTATTGTTTATCAAGAACAAGTAATGCAAGTTGCTTCAGAAATGGGAGGCTTTACTTTAGGACAAGCTGATTTATTACGACGCGCAATGAGTAAAAAGAAACAAGCTGTTATTGATAAAATGCGCGATCAATTTATCCAAGGAGCAATCAAAAAAGGGTATTCAGCTCAAGATGCAGCTGCAGTATATGAATTTATTGATCGTTTTGGAAACTATGGCTTTAATCGTTCTCATTCAGTTGCATACTCTAAATTGGCATTTGAATTAGCATACATTAAGTGTCATTATCCTGCAGCGTTTTACGCAGCCTTGTTAAATTCAGTCGTTGGTTCAGCCGAAAAGACTCGCGATTATGTGACTGAAGCACGCCAAAAAGGTGTTAAGGTTCATTTACCAAATATTAATCAAAGTCAGTTGTATTTTATTTTAAAAAATCATGAAATTTATTTTGGCTTTAGAAGTATTCGTAAGTTACGGATAGATTTTATTAAAGAAATTCTGACAAACCGCAATGAAAATGGATATTATCGGAGTTTAACTGATTTTATTCAACGAATTGATAATAAGTTTTTAACAGAAGAATCACTTGAACCGCTAATTTATTCAGGAGCATTTGATGATTTGAATAAAAATCGTAATCAAATGTTAAGTCAGATGCCAAGTTTATTGGAAAGTATTAAATTGAGTGGCGGTAATATTGAATTATTAAAGCAATTGATGCCTAAAAAAGAGCAAAGTAGCATTAATTTAAGTCAAAGTGAATTACTTGAAAAAGAAGCAGAATATTTAGGAACTTACATTTCAGGACATCCTGTTGATCAATACCATTGCTTAGCGGAGATTAATCAAACTCAAAGTGTTAATCAAGTAAAAAAGGATACCTTTGTTAAAATGCTACTTTACATTACGCACGTTAAAATTATTCGTACGAAAAAGCAGACCCAAATGGCATTTGTAAGTGCAAGTGATGCGACTGGTAAAATTGAATTAACGTTTTTTCCGCAACAATTTGCTCAGTTTGGAGGACTTTTACACAGTGGCGAAGTAATTTTTGTAACAGGTAAAATTGAAGAGCGCAATGAGCAATTAAATTTAATTGCTAATCAAATTCAACTTGCAAGTCAAATGAATCAACAGTGCTATTATTTACGAATTGAAAAATTAGATGAGGCTCATAAACGCCAACTATTGCAAATTATGCAAGAAAATCATGGTGAAATTCCAGTGATTGTTTACGAAAATGCGACCCAGAGAAAGATTGTAATGCAACCAAGATTTTGGTTAAATAATAGCCATGCAACCGTTGTAAAACTAAACAATTTTTTAGGCGAATCGAATGTTGTTTTGCGATAGCAAAAAATTAATTGTTAAAAATCGGAAATTTAAAGAGAAATCCGGCAAAAAGTGTGATACACTAGAAAACGGAGAATGTATAACAATTTACAGATTTATTACTTGAGGTGAAAAAAGTGAAACGCATTGGTATTCTTACTAGTGGTGGCGATGCACAAGGAATGAACGCTGCTGTTCGTGCCATTGCTCGTTCTGCGATGAGCGCTGGTCTCGAAGCTTATGGTATCAACTACGGCTTTAAAGGTTTAGTTGAAGGTAATATTTTTGAATTAAATTCAAAAGAACTTGACGGGATCATCAACCGTGGTGGTACAATGCTTTATTCTGCACGTTTCCCTGAATTTGCAGAAGAAGAAGTTCAATTGAAGGGAATTGAACAACTTAAAAAGTTCGGAATCGACGCTTTAGTAGTTATTGGTGGTGATGGTTCATATCACGGTGCTGAAAAACTTACAAAGCATGGCTTTAACTCAATTGGTGTCCCAGGAACAATCGATAATGATATTCCAGGAACAGACTTTACAATTGGTTTTGACACGGCAGTAAATGTTGCAACCGAAGCCCTTGATCGGATCAACGATACAGCAACTTCACATCAACGTACATTTGTTGTTGAAGTTATGGGTCGTGGCGCAGGTGATATTGCATTATGGGCTGGAATTGCTGCTGGTGCAGACGCAATTGTAATTCCAGAACGCGATTATGATGTTAAAGCAATTGCTGATAAGATCAAACAAAATCGTGAAAATGGAAAAGATCATGCCTTAATTGTAATTGCAGAAGGTGTAATGTCTGCTGCAGAATTTAAAGAACAATTAGACCAATACGGTGACTTTGATAGTCGTGCAGTTACATTAGCTCACGTTCAACGTGGAGGTGTGCCAACTGCTAAAGACCGTGTATTGGCAAGTCGTTTAGGCGATTATGCTGTACGCTTATTGCTTGAAGGTAAAGGCGGATTAGCTATTGGTATTCATGACAACAAGTTAGTTGCCACAGATATCATTGATACATTAGAAAATCATAAGCATAAGACAGATGTCTCATTGCTTGATTTAAATGATCGTTTAAGATTTTAATTCAGAAGGAGAATTAACTCATGAAAAAAACAAAGATTGTTAGTACACTTGGACCAGCAAGTAACGATTTAGAAACAATTACAAAGTTAATCGAAGCTGGTGCTAACGTATTTCGTTTCAACTTCTCACATGGTGATCACGAAGAACACAAATCACGGATGAACTTAGTTGCTGAAGCTGAAAAAGCTACAGGTAAAAAAGTTGGTCGTTTACTTGATACAAAGGGTGCTGAAATCCGTACAACAGTTCAAAAAGATGGTAAAATTACATTTAACATCGGTGATGAAGTACGTATTTCAATGGACGATTCAATTGAAGGTACAAAAGATAAGATCGCGGTTACATACCCAGGTCTTTACGATGATGTTCACGTAGGTGGTCATGTATTATTCGATGATGGTTTAATTGACATGCAAATCGAAGAAAAAGATGACGCTAATCATGAATTAGTATGTAAAGTATTAAACGAAGGTGTATTAGGTTCACGTAAAGGTGTTAACGCTCCTGGTGTATCAATCAACTTACCTGGTATTACAGAAAAAGACTCAGACGACATTCGTTTTGGTTTAGACCAAGGTATTAACTTCATTGCTGCATCATTCGTACGTAAACCACAAGATATTTTAGATATTCGTGAATTACTTGAAGAAAAGCATGCAGAACATGTTCAAATCTTCCCTAAGATTGAATCACAAGAAGGTATTGACAACTTTGATGAGATCTTGAAGGTTTCAGATGGTTTAATGATCGCTCGTGGTGACATGGGTGTTGAAATTCCACCTGAAAATGTTCCTTTGGTACAAAAATCATTAATCAAGAAGTGTAACGCTGCTGGTAAGCCAGTTATTACAGCTACACAAATGCTTGACTCAATGGAAGAAAACCCACGTCCTACACGTGCTGAAGCATCAGACGTTGCTAACGCTGTATTTGATGGTACAGATGCAACAATGCTTTCAGGTGAATCAGCAAACGGTGAATACCCTGTAGAAGCTGTTGCTACAATGGCACGTATCGACATCAAAGCAGAAAATGCATTACGTCAATACAAAAACTTCTCAATTAATGCATTTGACAAGACAGATGTGACAGAAGCTATTGGTCAAGCTGCTGCAGAAGCTGCTAATAACTTGAACATCAAGACAATTGTTGCTGCTACAGAATCAGGCTACACAGCTCGCATGATTTCTAAGTATCGTCCAGATGCAGACATCTTAGCAGTTACATTTGATGAAAAGACACGTGGTGGTTTAACAATCAACTGGGGTGTACAACCAGTTATTGCTGAAAAACCTGCTTCAACAGACGAAATGTTTGAATTAGCTACACGTGAAGCTAAGAAGGCTGGTTTTGCTAAAGAAGGCGACTTGATCTTAATCGTTGCTGGTGTTCCTGTTGGCGAAAAAGGTACAACAAATATCATGAAGATCCAATTAGTTGGTTCAGCATTAGTTAAAGGTCAAGGTGTTGGTGAAGAAACAGTTATCGGCAAAGCCGTAGTTGCTACATCAGCAGAAGAAGCTAACAAAAAAGCAGAAGAAGGTTGCGTATTAGTTACAAAGACAACTGATAAAGACTACTTACCAGCAATCGAAAAAGCTTCAGCATTAGTTGTTGAAAATGGTGGCTTAACATCACACGCAGCAGTTGTTGGAATTTCAATGAACATTCCAGTAGTAGTATCTGCTGAAAACGCAACAAGCGTTATTAAAGATGGTGAAACAATCACAGTTGATGGTCGTCGTGGTGCAATCTACCGTGGTGCTTCAAACACACTTTAATATTTAATTCAAATCATTGACGATACAGTCGCGAAGTAAGACCACACATTGTGTGGTCTTTTTTTACTGTCAAAGTTTCTGGTAATCATTTTTTAGAAAACGTAATCATCAACCTTTTTTGTTAAAATATAGTTAAAGGGTAAATAAGGGGATGAATCAGTTGAAAAGAAATAAAGATATTAAAGTTCAAATTAGAATAAGTAAAGTTAAAGTAATAACTTATGTAGTAGCAGCAATTTTTTTAATTGTTTTAGGAGTAGTAAGTATTGCAGCTGATTCAGGCGGATTTGCATTGCTAATTTTATTATTAGGGATTTTTTGGATCACTTATTGTCTGCCATACCTTGTCAAAATTAACCAGCCATATCTTAAAATTAATCAGGGGAAACTTTTCTATAACCATTCGTTTAAACACTTAACAATTAAACTCAATCAAATTCAAAGAATTCAAGTAAAAAATGATAGCAATGATAATTTAAAAGACATCCCACTCAATGTAAAGGCATGCTTAATTCGAATTTACCTAAAAAATAATCCGCAACCACTTGTAATTAATCCAACTTATGTAGGTGATGCAAGAGATTTTGGGAAGTTTGAAAAAGCAGCTGAAGAAGTGATGTGAAATATTAGATTAAACTAAATTTATTTATTATAATGCTTACATTTAAGATGTATAATCATTCTTCTTAACAACTTTATAATTTCCAGTAATAATATTAGAATTTATTTTTTTATCTAAATCAGTAGTCTTTATTACACCTTTTGTTAAAGTAACAGATGATAAATTTCCTTTGGTTGATCTTTCTTTTCGTTCGCTAAATAATTTTTCTAACTTACGCTGTTCCAATGCATCAGTGAATCCCTTAAATCTTAAGTTAGGATAATCTTTTTCTGCAAATAAATTATCTAAAAAATATTTTTTTATCTGAGTTAATAGCTTAACTTTTTGCTCATATAAAGCGATGAGTGAATCAAACTTGGAGAAAAATTGACCAATTTTTCTAACTTCATCCAAATCAATTGGGATATGAAATTTAAATTTTTTAATCTCACTTTCTGTTAAGGTCGGAACCGCTCCACCAATTTTTTGCCGCTGTTGTTTGTTTTTGAACATAATCTGTTATGAGCTGAACAGATAAAAATTGTACCCCAACTTTTTTTAACGAATAATTACAATTTGAGGATTAATAGTTGCCGGCTCTATAAGTCCTGATACTAAAGCACTTTTCCCCAGTGTAGATCCAGTTTTAACAAATAAAATATCATCATTATCTACTTTGATTTCTGGTGACTCTTCATATTTTTCTTTGGTGATATATATGTTAGACCCATTTACTTCCAATGAATTATTTATAATATTTGTTGGGCTAAATGTAAGTATTCCACCATTTTCTTTAGAAATAATATCCTTTGTGGTATATCCTCTAAAGCCTATACGGCCATTTACTTTAGAACATTTCCCCTAATTTTCTTTGCTTCCAGGAGAGTGTGTAAGTCATTTAAAAATTCCTAAATTAGGAACTTAACTAGGATATTTTAAGTAAACAAATTGATGATTTTCGCTTGGATTTATAGAGGAGAAAAGTAAATGTTAAAAAACACCTTAACTTCAAACAAGAGAGTTAAGGTGTTATTAGATTAAATATCAATTTTTTTCTCCTTAATTAATTGGTCGCGCATTTTTTTACCTTCTTCAGTAAGGATAACAGAAGCAGCTAAAAAATCTGCATTGGGAATTTCTTTTAATAATCCTTTAGCAACGAGAGGAAAATAATTTTCGCCATTTTGCATAAAAACTTCATCATAAACTTTGGCTTTGGCAACTTCAATAAAAATCTTTTGTTCTTCGGAATTAAGATCACTGAACTTCATAAGTATTACTCCCTTTCAGATGTGAGTTGATTTTAAAATAAATTAAGTGATATGAACAAAATAAATATATTAGGTTACATTACTCCTTAAATATATGGTAGCACATTGGTTATCAACCATATCAAATAACGCTTTATGAAATCTTTATAACTTTAGTTGGATTTTTAAAAAGCATTTTAATAACGCAAGATTGTTGCTATAATAGAAAGTAGACATTATTGAACGAAAGTAGGCAAATTAAATGAATTTGGAAGAAATGAAAAAACGCCAAAGTCGCATTCGTAACTTCTCAATTGTTGCGCATATTGACCACGGTAAATCTACATTAGCTGACCGAATTCTTGAAATGACCGATACTGTTTCTAAACGGGAAATGCAGGATCAATTACTAGATTCAATGGATTTGGAACGTGAACGTGGCATTACAATTAAATTGAATGCGGTGGAGTTACATTATAAAGCTAAAGATGGAGAAACTTATATTTTCCACTTAATTGATACTCCCGGTCACGTAGACTTTTCATATGAAGTATCACGTTCACTTGCAGCGTGTGAAGGGGCGGTTTTAGTAGTTGATGCTGCTCAAGGAATTGAAGCACAAACTCTCGCAAATGTTTATCTTGCTTTAGATGATGATTTGGAAATTGTTCCTGTAATCAATAAAATTGATTTACCATCTGCTGAACCGGAAAGAGTTAAACAAGAAATTGAAGATGTAATCGGCTTAGATGCATCTGAAGCCGCTCTGACATCAGCTAAAACAGGATTGGGAGTAGATGAAGTTTTAGAAAAAATTGTTCATGATATTCCAGCTCCAGATGGTGACATTGAAGCTCCACTTAAAGCTTTGATTTTTGATTCAGTTTATGATGACTATCGCGGAGTTGTATTAAGTATTCGAGTAAAAGAAGGCACCGTTAAACCTGGTGATAAAATTCGCTTAATGAATAGTGGTGCTGAATACGAAGTGACTGAAGTTGGAGTGAACTCGCCTAAACCAATCAAGCGTGACTACTTAATGGCTGGAGATGTTGGTTACTTAACTGCATCCATAAAAGATATTCAAGATACGCGTGTAGGGGATACCGTAACTAATGCGGATAATCCTACTGATGAACCACTTGAAGGATATCGGGAAATGAATCCAATGGTTTATTCTGGATTATATCCAACTGATAATGCTAAGTATGATGATTTACGTGAAGCATTAGAAAAATTGAAGTTAAATGATGCTGCATTGGAATTTGAACCAGAAACATCTCAAGCATTAGGTTTTGGTTTTCGATGTGGATTTTTAGGATTACTTCACATGGATGTAATTCAAGAACGTTTAGAACGTGAATTTAATATGGATTTAATTACAACTGCACCATCTGTAACTTATGATGTGGAACTAACTGATGGAACTCGCCAAAGGGTAACTAATCCATCTGAAATGCCAGAAACTTCAAGTATTAAACAAGTTTATGAACCATTTGTACGTGCGGAAGTAATGGTACCTAATGATTATGTTGGAGCAGTTATGGAACTATGCCAACATAAACGGGGACAATTCGTAACCATGGATTATTTAGATGAATCACGGGTCAATGTAATTTATAAGATGCCATTATCAGAAATTATTTTTGATTTCTTTGACAAATTAAAATCAAGTACACGGGGTTATGCTTCTCTTGATTATGAAGTTGATGAAGAACAACCAAGTGATTTAGTTAAAATTGATATCTTATTAAATGGTGACAAGATTGATGCTTTAAGTTTCATTTCACACCGTGAATTTGCAGATAAGCGTGCACGCGTAATTGTTGAAAAATTAAAGAAAATCATTCCACGACAAAACTTTGAAGTTCCAATTCAAGCTGCAATTGGTGCAAAAATCATTGCAAGAGCTACTATTAAGGCTTATCGAAAAGATGTTACTGCACGTATTCATACGGGTGATCCTGATCGGCGCGCAAAATTGTTAGATAAGCAAAAACGTGGTAAAAAGCGGATGAAGGCGATTGGAAAGGTTGAAGTTCCACAACAAGCCTTCATGGCAGTATTAAAGACGGATGATGAAAAAGATGGAAAATAAAGAGAAAATTACTAATGCCAAAATTGGTATTGGAATTGCAGTGGTTATTCAAATCATTTTATGTTTGCAACATGAAGTCATTTTTTTGATATTTGCAGGTGCCATGCTTTGTTATATTGGATATGGTTTATTTAAAGTTAGACATAGTAAAATATACTGGATTCAAATGCAACGGATTCTTACAGTCATTCTTGTTATTGAATTTTTAGCAGGGTTTCCATTAATTTACTTGTTTCAAAAAATCATCTAAACAAAAAGGCTGCAAAATGCAGCCTTTTTAGTTTGCTTTTAATCTTCTTCACTAGGTAAACTTTCTAAGATTAAAGTCGCAGTTTCTTCAATTGATTTATGTGCAACGTTAATTACTAAGCATCCCAATTTTCGGTAAAGTTTATTAGCAGTATCCAATTCGCTTTCAATATTACTAATATCAGAATATTGAGTATCAGGATTTAATCCATAAGCAATCATGCGTTCTTTGCGAATATCATTTAAAATTTGAGGATCATTAGTTAAACCAAAAATCTTATTTTTATCCACTTGATAAATTTCATCTGGAATTTTAGCATG
This sequence comes from Ligilactobacillus sp. LYQ135, assembly GCF_053711055.1. Classification (NCBI taxonomy): domain Bacteria; kingdom Bacillati; phylum Bacillota; class Bacilli; order Lactobacillales; family Lactobacillaceae; genus Ligilactobacillus; species Ligilactobacillus sp. LYQ135. The sequence continues at coordinate 162,954 of NZ_JBSJYT010000003.1, forward strand.
AGGTACTAACGGAAGGTTAGCAACTTTATATCCTAAATTAGCTAAGTAAAGTGATAATGGCGTTTTAGAAGTACGCGAAACTCCTAAAAGAACAATATCAGCTTTTAAGAAACCAGCAGGATCTTTACCATCATCATATGTGACCGCAAATTCAATGGCTTCAATGCGTTTGAAATAATCTTTATCAGTTTCGTGATTAATCCCAGGTTTACGTAAAGGAGTTTCATTTGTAGTATCAGCTAACTCACTAAGTAAGTTTCCAATCCCATCATAGTGACGTAAGTGATGTTCTTCACAAAATTGATTTGTTAAATCTGTTAAGTCCTTTGTAATAAATGTATGGATAATAAAAGCATCATCGCGAATCGCAGTATTTAATACCCCTTGTAAAATTGAAGAAGTTGTAATAAATGGGAAGCGCTTGACGTTAAACTTTGTATGTGGGAATTGAACTGTTACGGCTTGTACTAAGCTCATGGCAGTTGCTCCAATTGAATCTGAAATTACATAAATGTTAACAACTTTTTGTTCGGTCATAACCATTTCCTCCTTAAAATAAAGCGCTTTAATATAGTTATATTATAAAGGAATTTTAATAAAGATGTCTAGTTAATCATTCAGCTAAAGTTCGGCAATGTGGTATAATTCAAGTATTAAATTCGGCAGAGAGGGTAAGTTTATGGGTGTTCAATTTATTTTAGGAAAAGTATCTGCTGATCATGAAAAAGCATCACTTGATCAATTAAAGCAGTGGCAAAGTGAAAATCCCAATGGTAACTTTTTTTACTTAGTTCCTGAACATATTAAATTTGAATCGGAAGTAAGTGTATTAAAAAAATTACAAGATGAACAACAAACTAATTTTTTTGCAACTACTAATGTTCAAGTACTTTCCTTTACTCGATTAGCATGGTATTTTTTAAGAGATTCAACAGTTTTAAATCGGCAAAGTTTAAGTGAAACGGGGTTAACAATGATTATTGCGCATTTATTGAACAAATTAAATGCACAAGATTTAGTGATTTTTAGTAATGAACAAAATCAACCTGGATTTGCACAAAAATTAGCTAAGCAGTTATTAGAATTAAGACTAAGTAACTTTGAACCAGAAGATTTAGAAAAATTGAAGGAAGCTGCTTCAAAGCGACACCAAGCCAATTTAGCTGATAAACTAAGTGACTTAGCAACAATTTATCGCGAATTTTTAAATTATAAAATTGATGAACAAAATATTCTCGATGTATATTTAGATTCAGCGAAGTTATTAGAATTATTAGAAGAAACATTAAATAAATGCGATTTAAGTAATGTATATTTCATTATTAATGGTTTTCAAGAATTTAATGCACGAGAATTAAAAATTATTTCTGCATTAATGCAAAATGCACACGATGTTTCCATTAGTTTATATTTAGACGATGAAGCTTCTAAAAAAATGCCTCGAACTAATGAAATTTTTTATCAAACTGCCAAACTATATCGTCAATTAATAACAGCAGCAAAACCTCAGAAAGTACAATTACGGTGGGCTACAGATAATCGGGTAAATTCAAGTCTACAAAAATTTGAACAATACTGGATCGATTCACATAAAATTTCCGCAATCATGAATGATCATGAGTTAACACCAGAAGAAAAAAATGATATTAAAGTTACTCAAACGATTGATCGTATTAGTGAATTAAAGTGGGTTGCAGGTCAAATTAGACGACTAATTGCTGAAAGTGAACAAACGGATCATCCTTACCAGTATAGTGATTTTCTGATTTTAACACCTGATACTGATAAGTATCAAAATATGTTGGAACCTATTTTCGATCAATTTAAAATTCCAGTATTTACAGATTTAACCCAAACGATGGTTTCGCATCCTTTAGTTGAGTTTATTTTAGCGGTATTTGATATTCAAAAATATGGGTTTAACTACCAGTCAATGATGCGCTTTTTAAAAACAGAACTATTTGTTCCGCTTCAAATTATTACGGGAAAGACCTTGGAACGAATGAAACAAAAGCAAAGTGACATTCAAATTGATAAAGATGCAACTGAAATTAAAATGCGACAAACAGCAACATTTCGAAATACATTAGATGTTGTTGAAAATTATATTCTTGCAAATGGAATTCAAACAAAAAAGCAATGGGAAGAAGAATGGATTGTTTCAAAACTACCACTTAAACCTAATGAAAGCCAAGCGCAGTTACTTCAACGCGAGCGTGAATTAGTAATCAATCGCAATGCAAACGAGTTAAGACGGCAAGTTCTAGATTTATTTGATAGTTTTGATCATGAATTTAAACAAGTTAAAAGTGGACGTGATTTTGCAATTGTTCTTTTTAACTTTATGGAAAAAGCCCATGTAGCTGAATGTTTGCAACGCTGGCAACAAGCAGCGGTAAATATTCAACAAGAATATGCTCAAGAAAAAGAAGTTACTTTACATGGAAGTGCTACTGATCCAACGCGTTCACAACAAGTATGGGATGGATTTTGTCAGTTACTAGATGAATACGTACTTGCATTAGGTGATGAATCATTTGATCGTGAAATGTTTGTAAATATTTTTCAAAGTGGATTTGAAAGTGCAAAGTATAAAAGAGTGCCATCAACTCTAGATCAAGTTATTTTTTCAAAAACAAGTGTTTTACAAATGCTTAATCGAAAAATTACTTTTATTATTGGAGCTACAGATGATGTCATGCCAATGAAACTAGATTCCTCAAAGCTACTTTCAGAAGATGATCGTGACATGATTAATAGTGTTGCTGATAAAGTAAAAATTAGTGATGACAAGTATTTGCCAGAAACTTGTGAATTAAAGATGGCAGCCGAACCGTTTACAAATTATCTTGCATTTTTAAGTGCAAGTGAAAAATTATATTTCGTATATCCAATTAATGATACTGATGGGACAGACTTGAAAATTTCACCATATGTATCATCAATTTGTGATGCACTAAATTTACCAGTTACTAAATTAGGAATAATTGCACCAAATTATGGACCTGAAATTATTAATTACGTTGGAAATTATGTCACTACTGCAAGTGAACTTTTAAATGTATGTCGTGAATTAAAGCGAAATCATGAAGAACTTTCTCCACAGTGGCAAGCAATTTATCAGTATCTCACAGAAAAAGATCCAGAAAGAATAGCACAAGTTTTTTCAAGTTTGTCATATCAAAATGAAGTTTTACCGCAACAAGAAGTCAGTGAAGATGGTCACAAACAACTAGATAAAGTTTTAGTTGATCAACTTTATGGTCAAGAAATTTTTGGTTCGATTTCACGGTTAGAAACATATTATAAAAATCCATATGAATACTTCTTGAAGTATGGTTTAAAACTAAAACCACGTTCATTATATGAACCTACAAGTGCAAATGTTGGAGATTATTTCCATGAAGTAATGGCAGGGATTATTGATGAATTACAACAAAATGGACAAACATTATCTGAGATGAGTTCAGCTGAGTTTGATCAAATTTTAAGTAAGGTTTTACAAACGACAGATTTACTTCCTGAATTTAAAGTATTTGCGCAAAATGCACGGAATCGTTATTTACAAGGAAGACTGAAAAAATCAACGCGCAAAGTATCTCGTGCCATTTATCGCCAACATCATCATCGAAAAGTCTTTTCATTAAAATCAGAAGCTACATTTGGCTTTGGAAATGATGCAGTCTTGCGTGGAAAAAGATTTTATGCAATTGATGTTGGTGAAACTATTCATCCGCAAATGAAATTGCAAGGAAGATTAGATCGAATTGATTTAGTTGAAGATGAAAATAAGCAATTATACTACAATGTTGCAGATTATAAATCAGGTCCAATTAGTGCTAAATTGGATAAATTTTTAATTAAATCATTAAGTGGAATTTCATTGCAATTATTAACTTACTTAGCAGTTTTACGGGATAATCAACACCAACTTTTAACGTTACTTGATAGTAATCAAGCATTAAAGAAGCAGTTAGATGATAGTAATAAAAAATTATCATTAGGAAGTGCAGTTTACTTCCATTTAGGAACACCTGCATACAAACAAATTGATTACCAAAAGGTCAATACTGTAAATAAATCAAATGAATTCTCAGATCGAAAGTTTATTTATGATGGGATTTTTAGAGGCGGAGAAGAAGGTTTAGATTATATCAAGGCCTTAGGCTCAATCTATCAAAATTCACAAAAAGAAATTGACTTAAATAATTATAATCTTGGATTATTGAAGAGTGGTAAATTAGATAAGCGAAGTCAAAAGAAAGTATATGACATTAAGCAATTTAATGATTTGCTAAATATGGATCTATATAAAATTAGTCAAGCAACAAATGATATCTTTGCAGGCGTAATTGATTTAGCACCTTATAAACTCAATAATTTATCTGGATTAGATTATTCAGACTATTTGCCAATAATGACATTTGATACTTTAATCGGAAATCAGTATCGTGATTTAAATGATTTAACGCATTATTCAGAAGAGCAAATTTGGGATGAAATTTATGAAGAAAGTAAATTGTGGAATCAAATTAAAGCAAAAGTTGATCCTGAAAATAATGATGATAAAAGTGAAGGAGCGAAATAAAAATGGCGGATTTTAAAGATTATGCAACTTCCAACCAGTTAAAAGCAGTTGTTAATCGTGGACATGATATTTTAGTTTCAGCTTCTGCTGGATCGGGAAAAACTAAAGTATTAGTTGAACGGATCAAAGACGAAATTATTAATGAAAATGCTAATATTTCTCGAATGTTAATCATGACATTTACAAATGCTGCAGCTAAAGAAATGAAGGAACGTTTGACTAATATTTTGCAAAAAGAATTGGATACGCAACTTAAATTGCAAAAAAATCCACATTTAATTGAGCATCTTCAAAAACAACTTACAGCTGTAAATATTGCCGATATTAGTACGATTGATGCATTTTGCTTACGTTTCTTAAAAAAATATTATTATGCAATTAATCTTGACCCTAATTTTCGTGTTCTTGCCGATGAATCTGAACGAGATGTTTTACGTGAAGATGTTTGGGAAAATGTTAGGGAACGTTTCTACCAAAATTATGAGGATCTAACTAACAAAGAAGAACGCACGATTCAAGAAGAGGAATTATTAACTAAATATAATGACTTACTTCAATTATTTACAGGCGATCGGCGAGATGATGCATTAACTGAAGTAGTCTATCAATTAAATGATTTTGCAAGTGCAAATGAAAATCCGGATAAATGGCTTCAAAGTGCAGCTGATAATTATCTGTTTGAAACGGAAACATTTACGCAAACTTCTATCTGGGAAGTTATTAAGCCAAATATTGTTAACTTACTTCAGGATATTAATGACAATTTAAGTTCATATTGGAGTGAATTTGAGGCATTTCAAGTTCCTTTGATGCGGGAATTTTATAATCAAACAGAAAAAGAAATTAACAAATTAAATGAAAAAATTGATGCAGACCAAGCAGAAATTGTAAAAAATATAACTCAAATTAAAAATATTATTGCCAAAATTGAAGATAATAAAATTTCATGGGATGAAATGCGTAATCAAATTAATGAGCTAAAGTTTACGTTTAAAAGATATACTAAGAAGCAGGATTTCCCAGCTGAGGATGAGTATGTTGAACAAATTAATCATAATAAAATTAAGCGTAATGATGCCAATAAAGAATTAAAAGATTTACGAAATAGTTACTTGATGTATTCTGATAAACAACTAAAAGAAATTTTACGGCATGCATATGGAGTCGTAGAACTAATTGTTGACTTAGTTAAAAAATTTCGAACAGCATACTTAGATGAAAAACTAAGACGGCATGCGTTAGAATTTAGTGACCTTGAACATCTTACATTGAAAATCCTTCAAGGCAAAACGCCAATTCAACAAAAAATTCGTGAAGAACTTAGATTGCATTATTCTGAAATTATGCTGGATGAATATCAAGATACAAATGGCGTGCAAGAAGCGATCGTTCAAGCGATTGCTAATCACAATATTTTTATGGTAGGGGATGTGAAACAGTCTATTTATCGTTTCCGTCAAGCAGATCCTAATTTGTTTATGAAAAAATACCAAGGATTTAAATCTAGTGAGCGTTCAAATGACGTTACTAATGGTGAATTAATTGTTTTGCAAGAAAACTTTAGATCAATTAAAAATATTGCCGATTTAACTAACTTGATCTTTATGCAAATTATGGATGAAGATTTAGGTGAAATTAATTATGATGATGCGGCCTTTTTAAAGGCAGAAAATCCCGCTTATAAGGATGAAACCCTTAAATTAAATGACGTTCCAGCTACCATGATGATTTATTTGTCAAAACAACAAGCAGATGTGGAAAATGTTTTTCAATTAGATGAAAAAACGCAAGGACAATTTGTAATGATTGCAAATAAAATTCATCAAATGATGGCGGATAAGGTTGAAATTTTTGATCGTGATCAAGGACGAAAACGGTTATTACAATATTCCGATATTGCAATTTTATCATCATCTCATCAAGATAGTTTATTAGTAAATGATGAATTTAAACGACTTGGAATTCCTACCGATGTGGATGAAACGAATAATTACTTTAAGACAACTGAAATTCAAATCATGGTTTCATATTTAAAGGTTATTGATAATCCACACCAAGACATTCCTTTGGTGGCTGTACTGCGTTCACCAATGTATTGTTTTGATGAGAATCAATTAGCATATTTACGGGTAAATCATCCAGATGGAGATTTCTTTAGTGCACTAACAGATTATCAAGGAAAATATGCAAATAACAAAGCTGCTTTAAAACCATATGATGAAATTAAGCAAGCACAATTGTATGAAAAAATTAACCGTTTCACAGATGATTTAACTACATTTAGGGTACAAGCTAAAAGAAGTGAATTAGCAACTCTTATTTGGAATATTTATACAACAACAGGCTTTTTAGATTTTGTTGGTGGTATGCCAGGAGGATCGCAACGTCAGGCAAATCTTCATGCTTTATATGAGCGGGCAACAGCTTATGAAAAAACAAGTTTTAAAGGACTTTTTCAATTTATTCGTTTTATTGAAAGAATGGATAAGCAACAAAAAGATCTTCCTGAAATGAAGTTGCAGGTTAATAATGATGCAGTTAAATTTATGACTATTCATAAAAGTAAAGGCTTGGAATTTCCAGTAGTATTTGTAACTGATTTAAGTAAAAAGTTTAATCTACAAGATATTAATAAGAAATATGTGCTTGATGATCAGTTAGGTATTGGAATTGATATTGTTGAATCTTCTAAAGTGACATTGAAGCGGGATTATAACATCGAAATTAGAGAAGATGATGCAGTTGAAGTCCAAGAAAATACACCAATTCGGTTAGCGATTAAAGATCAACTTAAACGTAAAGCACTTGCAGAAGAAATGAGAAAGTTATACGTTGCATTAACGCGAGCAGAACAACAAATTTATTTAGTTGGATCATATGCGACGATCGATCAATGGGCGCAAACGTGGAGTGCAGCTAATCAAGATACTGAACTTGTAATTGCAGAAAATAAGCGAATTGATAAAAGTAACTATATGGATTGGATTGGTCAAGCAATTGGAAGAAAAACTAATTTAGTTGATGAAACGACGGTCTTTCAATTAGATGATAATCAAATTAAAGCAGAGCCTTTAAAGCAAGCATATAGTGATACGAATAAGTATTTTAGAACGCATCATAGTTTATCGAAAATTCAAGAAAACCAGTTAAACTTCAAAGTTGATTTATGGTCAAGTGATGCAATAGGCTTTATTCGCGAAAAAGAACAACAGTCAGTTGATGAAGATGAGCAAATTTTACAACACGATGTTGTTCAACCATTGAACGCTGATGCAAGGCAAATTTTAGATTTTAAATATCCGCATTTTGATTTGACATTTGAACCAGCATATCAAGCTGTTACTGATATTAAGCGATTATTTGAAGATCCCGATAATGATTTAATGTCGCAATTAAGGACAGAATCATTTAATGGAGATCAAGTAAATTTAACACTTTCAGATAAAAATAAAACTGAAACTGTGGTGCATGCTTTTGGCAAACCAAAATTTGTAACCACTGAAATTAAAGCATCACCGGCACAAGTGGGATCAGCAACGCATCTATTGTTCCAAAGGCTTAGTTTAATACCACCAATTACTTCTGCAACAATTGAAAACTTACTTTCAGTTTTAGTAACAGAAGGATCGATAACGCCAGAAGTTGCAGCTAAAGTAAATATAGATGGTATTGCTGCATTGTACCAAACAAATTTAGGACAAAAGATGCTAGCCAATAATCAATCTGTTAAGCGTGAAGTGCCATTTTCTTTATTATTACCAGCCAATATTTTGATGGATGACTTAACTTTTAACACGGATAAAAAGGTTTTAATTCACGGAATTATCGATGGATATTTTGAAGATGAACAGACAGGCGAAATTTATTTATTTGACTATAAAACAGATCATACTTCATTAGCACAAATCAAGAAAGATTATTATGGACAACTAAGTCTTTATGCACTTGCTTTAGAAAGTATTACTGGTAAGCAAATTGCACATTGTTATTTATATTCTGTGATGCATCAGCAACTAATTGAAGTTTAACTTTAATAATTAAAATAAAATTGCATAATTTTATTGAAAAACGAGAAAATATAGCTTGATAGAAATTGAAGTATTATTGTATAATGTAAGCGAACTGTTAAGATGAAGTACTCAGGTACTTATTTAGACGGTTACTTTAAAGCTCGGAGGGAGGGAAACAGCATGTCAAAAACAGTCGTTCGTAAAAACGAATCTCTTGATGACGCTCTTCGTCGCTTCAAACGTTCCGTTTCAAAAACAGGTACTTTGCAAGAATATCGCAAACGTGAATTCTACGAAAAGCCAAGTGTAAAACGTAAGAAGAAATCAGAAGCTGCACGTAAGCGTAAAAACAAACGTCGCTTCTAATGTAAAGCTTGGTTAGCTCTAAGGAGGCAATTGTGATGAGCTTATCTGATTCATTACAAAAAGACATGATTGCTGCAATGAAAGCAAAAGATAAGGAAAAATTAGGTACTATTCGAATGCTTAAAGCAGCGGTAGCAAACGCAAAAATTAATGCTGGTCATGACTTATCTTCTGAAGAAGAGATTTCCGTTTTGTCCCGTGAGTTGAAACAACGTAAAGATTCACTTGAAGAATTCAAAAAAGCTGGACGTGAAGATTCAGCTAAGAAGATTGAAAAGGAAATCGAAGTTGTTGAAAGTTACTTACCAAAACAATTAAGCGAAGATGAAGTAAAGGACATTGTTCAAGAAACAATTAAAGAAGTTGGAGCAACGTCCAAAGCTGATTTTGGTAAAGTTATGGGAGCTATTATGCCTAAACTTAAAGGTAAGGCTGACGGTAAATTAGTTAATGAAACTGTTAAGTCATTACTTAACTAAAAGAGGGAAACTGTGGGTAAAACCACAGTTTTTTATTTATTTAAATAATTGATTTTAAAGCCAAGTTTCTTGTGCATATCAATTATAATGATTGAATACGCTTCAAATTTTGTGCTAAAATGACAATAGTTTATATAGAAATGGGGCATATATTATGGAACAAATTGAACGAGCTTGTACATCAATGCTAGTAGGAAAAAAAGCCAGTGCAGATGGTTCAGTTATGATTGCACGTAATGACGATACATTTTTACCATTAACACCACAACGCTTTTATATGCATCCTGCATGGCATGGAGAAAAGGGCAAAAAGATTAAATCATGGTTGAATGGCTTTGAAATGGAATTACCAGAAAATGGTTATCGCTATAATGCCGTTCCAAACGTAGATTACAAAAAACGTGGATACTATGAAGAAAGTGGAATTAATGAAAAAAATGTTGCAATGTCAGCAACTGAATCAACATATGGTAATGAACGGGCATTAGCCTTTGATCCACTTGTAAAAGATGGTTTAGATGAAGACTGTATTGTAAATGTAACATTACCATTCATTGATTCTGCACGCCAAGCAGTTCAATTTTTAGGTAAGTTAATCACTAAATATGGTTCACCCGCTGGTAATTCTGTATTATTCGCTGATAAAAATGAAGCATGGTACATGGAAATTGTAACTGGCCACTTATGGTTAGCACAAAGAATTCCAGATGATGCTTATGCAGTTGTAGCTAATGAAGTTGCAATCCAACAAGTTGATTTCAATGATACAGAAAACTTCCAATGGGCAGATGGTATTCAAGAATTTGTTGAAGAACATCATTTAAATCCAGATAAAGAAGGTTGGAACTTCCGTCATATCTTTGGAACATTTGATGAAAAAGATCGCCACTACAATACACCACGTGTATGGTATGGTCACCATTTATTTAATCCAGAAATTGAAGAAGATCCAGAATCTGGTGAGTTACCATTTATTATGCGGACTTCACATAAATTTACTCCTGATGACATTGAAGCATATTTGGGATCACATTATAATGAAACTCCATATGATCCATATGGACATGGTTCAGATGAAGACAAGTATCGTTACCGTCCAATTGGCTTAAATCGGACACAAAATGCACACGTACTTCAATTACGTAATGATGTACCAGAAGAACAACAAGCAGTTATGTGGTTATGCTTTGGTTTCCCAGAATTTTCACCATTTGTTCCATTCTATACGAATGCTAATGATACGGATCCAAGTTTCTCACAAACACCAATGGAAATGGACGTTGACTCAGATTCTGCATACTGGATGTACCGCCACATGTCAATGTTAGTAGAAAGTCATTACAGTAAATTTGTTCAAGATAACCGTGATTACTTGAAAGAATGTCGGCGCATTCAACGGCGGATGATTTGGCAAATTGACCAAGAAGCTGAAAAACTTCATGGTGAAGAATTAACAGAATTCTTAACACAAAAGAACTACGAAATTGTAGCTAAAATGAAAGAAATGACGAAAGATCATATGAATAAGTTAATTATGAAAGGAATTGAACTTTCTAAGTTAACGTTCAATATGGATAAAAATCTATAATTTAAAACGGTAAACGTTGTGATATCAGCGTTTACCGTTATTTTTTTGCCTTAATATTTGGCATGAAATTATGCAAGTGTGCCAAGCTTTTATAATTCATCAAGTTTATCGACTAATTGTTGGTGAGCTTTTTTAGTAACAGATGAATCTTCGTGACCAACTCGTTGTTGAATGACATATAATGGAACACCTAATTCCGCTAATTTAGAAATATGAGTGTGCCGAAATAGGTTCAATTAATGTGATAAACAGAGCTCTCATGAAAAGAGAACTTTATTATGTCTTTCAACAGTTACTTTATAATTTATTCTATCCCACATAAATATCTTTTCAAGAAGAGTTTTTTTAGTATCAACCGTTGTAAAATCGTAAGAACTTAAAGTTTTTTCTAAAAAGGTATAATTGTATTATTTATTTCATCAATATAGTTTATTTTTGTTCGCTTTTCTCTAATTTTATATAATAAGTTTTGTCAGGGTAAAAAGTTCGAATAGGCTTCTTTTTTGATGTAAAAATATTTTTAATGATTCCCCAACAATAACGAATAAATGGGATAATTAAGATAATAACATTAGTTGAATTATTAATGTACATAATATCTCCCTTTCATTTAATTTTGTATTCACATCACAGATAGCTTCATAACGTAATCCTTTATTTTTAATCTTCTTAGAATCTTTTTCTATTCCTAAAATTTCAGAAACAATGTCTGTAATAACAGAATTAATATAATTATCTAAGATATCGCCATGATCATATGGATTAATTAGCGCGTTTAAAATAACCAAATCTTTAACGGTATATGAATCTTGAATTTCAAGATTATAAACTTTTTGTCGCCAATTTAATTCACCATGAATTTCATATGAATGATTTATTTCTTGTTTTTTTTAATTCAGTTTTATTGTTTGAAGAATTATCAAAAAAATTTTTTATAATATTAAAAAGATCACTAGACTCGCTCATTATTTTTCTCCTTTGTTATAAAAACTCAATCATATCCTCATTTACTCTCAATTCTCTACATAAATTATTAAATAATAATTCTCGAAAGAAGAGAGTGATGTTTTATTTATTGTTGAACGCTAGTGTTATTATTTTCAGCAGCATGTTGTTGAAATAAGAAAACGCATGAAATAATTAACAAAACAATTGCTGGGAACGCAAGCCATGCTGTAAGACCGAAACATGCACTACCGATTGTGCCTAAGATTGCCCCTGTCATTTTGATGCCATGTTTGTGTGACTGGTAAATACAAATCGCATTTAATAAAACACCAATCCATGCCATACCATAGAAAAACACAGCAATGCCATCAGCCATCCCAGTAGTAGCTCCGGTCGCATCAGAAAATACTGCACCAAAAACCACAAACCAAGAAACAGAGAATAAAACACAATTAATAATATTAAAAATGGCTGTCCATGTATTAATTTTTAACTTCTTAACCATTAATAATACCTCCTAAATATAAATTCTAGCTTTTAACGTCATCAAGGATTGGGCGAATCCTATAAATTAGTTATTGTTTTTTTACATTAGATAATATAATGCACGAAAGAATTAATGATATAAACGCAGGGAAATAATAAAGGGGATGAATGGGTTTAATATGTAGCCTAAATTTCCCATAATTCCAAGAATGCCACCACTTATCTTTCCGTATTCGCTTGATTGATAAACACAAATTGCATTTAATACGATTCCAACAAAGTACATCATATAAGAAATAAATAGGGTTATTTCCACTAAATTCCCTGGGCAGTTATAGCCAAGGGAATAAAGGATAATAAAGAAAGATACAGCGAGTATAACGCAGCTAAAAATATTAGATGTTATAGTCCATGTATAAAGTTTAAATCTTTTTTTCAATCATCAGATTCCTCCCTTGAAAAGTTTATTAATTCGTTAAATTATTGGCAGGCAATTAATTTGTGAATGACATTGCTTAAATCCCAAAGACCTAATGACAGTGAAGAAGATATTCGAATCCAAGCTGTAACAGAGTATTCTGATAGCGAAAAGCTTAAGTATGATTTAGAAGAGGCTCTAAACAGTCCTAGAATTTAACCGACATAGTCGGTTATTTTTTTATAAAAAATTAGTCAGATTAATATTATCGTTCTTGTTGTTCAAGTTGATGTTGTAATTGAATTTCACCAGATGTTTTCATATTATCTGGTGTAGATTGTAAGGCTTCTAATTCTGACATACCTTCATATTGCATTTTGTAAGCAGCGGGGGACATTCCATATTTATTAACAAATTCAGTTAATGTTTGCGGTTCCCCTTGAGCGTCTTGTTGATTGCTATTTGATTGTTGTTGAACGCTAGATGATTGTGTAGTAACAGTTTGCGAACTACTTGTTGCGACAGCTGATGAAGCGATTGAAGAACTGCTGCTCATGCTTGAACTACTTGAAGAACTAGAACTTTTCTTTGATTTGCTGTTCTTCTTAACTTTTTCAGTCTTAGCTTTACTGTGTGTGTCTGAATGTTTATCTTGGTTGCCACATCCAGCTAAACCAAATCCTAATAATACTGTGCTACAAATTAATGTTAATTTTTTCATGTTATAAAACTCCTAAAATAATATTCTTCACTCACTCATTTTTTAGGTGTTTTTATAAATATTACATCATATATTGACTCACACCAAATTCTCTACATAAATTATTAAATAATAACCCTCCGAAGAGGGCTAGTGTTTAATGCATCATTCCAATAATCATTCCAATTAAGTAAGGAATAAGCCAAATACTCCAAACAACGATACTGAATTTGTGGAACTTTTTAAGTTGTTCAGGGTTTTGCTTAATAATTACGACCGTTGCCCATACAGCATGAAAAAGCATTAGTAAAATGGCAGCTAATCCAGAAATACCATGAATAGCTAAAAGGGTAGGGTTCAAAGTAAATGTATGGCTTCTAGCTATTGATTCCATTAACGTAGTTCCAATTGTATCGCAAATTAAACCACAATAGAAAATAACTACGTGCCATTTTTTTAACACTCCAGCATGATGTTCAGACCAAACACCAATAGTATAAAAGAATAGTGCTAAAGTAATAATAATAATTGCTAAGAGTAATTTAATACTCATAATCAACATCTCCTGGATGAATAATTTCCTAGCTTTTACTGTCATCAAGGTATTGGACAAAAATTACTTTTAGTTATTAGTTGTTAAACTGGTATTCTTTGTGTGATTTAGTTTTAGAATGACCAATGGAATCTGATCCAAATTTAACTTTAATAAATAAGCCTTGACTGCAATCATCATTGGTTATTTTACTATGGTTGAGTAATGGTAATTGAACCATGAGCTGAACTTTGTTTAAGTAATTTGTTTTTGTATGCTCAGGTAGATTAATGAAATCTTTATTTACATATACTGTGATATTAGTATGGCCTGTATATGTAATGCTATTGATATATTTAGCGAATTCTGAATCGTGACGACCTTGTTGTGCTTCCTTTTTTTCTTTTGATAATGTATTTGCTATCTCTTTATTAACAGATGTTTTTTGTTTAGAGTTACGCTTTAATGATATTTCATGTTTAGAGTTATGCTTATAATCATCTTTACCATATCCTACTAAAATTAGACCTAATAAAATAATAATGCAACTTAAAATCATTCTCTTCATAAAATAAAACTCCTAAAATAATATTCTCCACTTACTCATTTTTTAGATATTTCCAATTTTATGCTTTAAAACATTTTCAACCAATGAAGAATCAGGTAAAGAATTTTCTTTTGCAAAATTCAAATAATTGATGTTGATAGATTCTACTCCAGTGGTTGCAATATATTCATTTAAAATTTCATTGACCATAAATTCATTGGCTTGACGTTCCATTTTATAACGAGCTGTTTTCGTTTTTGTGTAAATAGAATATTCACCTTTATTTTTAGCAGCGTGTAGAGTATATTTTTGATTGATATCATTTAATGTACAATCGATGATAATTAAATTAATTTCATCAAAATATATTGCTGGAGTATCTAATTTAGTATCAGATAATTTAACAGATACGCCTAATTCTTCAATCATTTTATTAATATCCAAAAATACCATCTCTTAATCTTTACTATCTAAATATGCTTTTATAATTCCTTTCAAGGCTTTGCGATCATGCTCAGTTAATGGTTTGCCATCATAAGACATAGCATTATCAAGAATGCGTTCAATATCTGTATCAGGCTCTTTATCTTCGCGACCTAAAAGGTAGTCTACAGATACTTGGAAGTAGTCGGCAAATTTTTCCAAAGTAGTAGCATTAGGCTGCTTGCCAGATTGTTTTAGATTATAAATATAATTTTGACTGAGTTCTAAGTCGTCAGTAACTTGTCTCAAAGTTTTTGAATGCTCCTTGGCTAATTTTTTTATCCTATCAAATATTGTCATATCAACATTGCTCCAATTTTTATAACACGAACTACAAAAATGTGTATATTTTTCATTGGCAAAAACACATAAGTGTAGTATATTGTTTGTAAGTTAATTAGTAGTAAAAAACGTCAGCAAAAATAAAAGGCTAATAAAACAATAAACTTGGCGGTTAAATTGGTTTAATAGGCTTTAAATTGCGGTTAGTACACTTATATACTACACTTTTGTGTTGCTTAGGTCAACGTGATTCTACAATTTTTATTACAAATCTTCTTACGGTAGTGGGTGAGAGGTATTGAAAAAAAGCAGAATAAACCTGCTAGAAAGGAAGAAGCATATTGCATCAATTACCATTTAACCCATTTACATTAGTTAACCAAATCCTGTGGTCATTTATTTGCACACTTCCTGTAAGTACAATTTTAAGTTCTGCAATGGACAAAATGTATGAATTCAATTATTAATTTTTGGCACAGATTATGTGATGCATTTCAAAGTCAAAACAAAATGATGATGATAACATACATCTTATATAATTAAAATAGTTTAAATTTTTCTTTAAGGCATTGATTGTGAATGACAACTAGGGTAGTTCTATTAGAGGTCCCTAAATTTAAATTATACCTTTTACTTAAAGCTCTACAATATGTGGGGCTTTTAATTGACGGTGTATGTGTCCTATTTTTTGTTTTAAAGAACATCACCTTTGATAAAGTTGCCAAGCTTTGTAATTTAATGATATTTTATTGAGTTATCATTGATAATGAAATAGAATGAATAAACGCTCAATCCTAGTAAAGATAGGATGTTGAGCGTTTATTGAATATATAATAAAACACCATTGAATATTAACGTTCAATGGTGTGATATCAGTGTTTACCGTTATTTTTTGCCTTAATATTTGATACAAAAGTCACATAAAAAAAACTCAAATTTTAAATGAAATAAATTTAAAATTTGGGGGTATATTATTACTAAAAATAATAACTATTTTTGTGTAACATTAACTTTTTTTCCAGGACGTTGACGGAATAAGAAAACGCATGAAGTAATTAATAAAATAATTGAAAGAAGAGTGGGTAAAGTGGTTACTTCGGTTTCTGTTAGTATAAAGCAAATACTACCAAGTATTCCTAAAATTGGACCAGTCAGTTTAGCACCATGTTTATATGAAAGAAAAGCACAAATAGCGTTTAATACAATTCCAATCCATGATATTACATACATTACTTCAAGATTATTATAATGAAGAACAATATAAAATACACGATCAATACTAATAATATCTTTGACGATAAAAAAGGTAAATATGACAAGTGACCAAACTGCCATAATTGCAATACAATTAATAATATTGAAAATAGCTGTCCACGTATTAATTTTAAGTTTTTTATCCATGATAATAACTCCTAAATATAAATTATCTGATTTTTATTCTATCGGACTCAGACTATAATATTATATCAAATTTCGAATAAAATATAATGATAATTTGTAAAAATGGAACAATTTATTTTCATTAAGAATGAATTTTAGAAATTAAAAAGTTTTCTTAAATTTAATAAAGAGGAAAAAGAAAAAGCCAAAGGTAATCTTTGGCTTTTATTACTAAAAAATAAATCCTTCTGATAAAATCATCTTTTTAGGTACTTGTTGTTCAATTAAGATTTTTTCAACACTCTTCATCATAGGTTCAGGACCACACAAGAAACAATTAATTTTGTTATTATGCTGTAATTCAGGAATTGCTTCTCGCAAACTTTTTTCATTAAGATGACCTTTTTCAGATGTATTATGAATAATGATTTTAACATTAGGATGAGTATTTAGTAGTTGTTTAATTTCTTTATTAAACACTGCTTCATTGTCAGAATGAACACTCCATAAAAGATAAGCTTTTCTATTAGCAGGGAGTGAGTTTAATAATCCCAAGCATGGAGTTACCCCAATCCCACCTGCAATTGTCAAAATTGGATAATCATTACTAGGTACAGCAAAATGGCCAAATACACCTTTGATTTTAATAGAAGCTCCTGGTTTTACGCTTGCTAAACGTTTGGTGAAGTCTCCATATTCCTTAATTCCCAAAGTAATTAAATTGTCATTATCTTCAGTTTTAACTACAGAGAATGGATGATATTCATTAATTTTAGTAAAAGGAGCATTAATGAATATAAACTGACCACTCTTAACATTTACTTTTTTACCCTTACTATATTCGAGAACAAGTCTATATGTAGTACTATTCATTTTTTCTAATGATTTTACTTTGTATTTCGGAGCTGCGAGTTTTTTATATATTCCATAATATAGGTATAGGAATTCAAAGATAGTAAAGTAACCCACAAAGAAGCACATAAATCCTGAAAGTTGATTAAATTTCGGAATCAAATACACATGTAAAAAAATAAAAACAACGATTAAGGGTGCAAATGAATGGATTAATAAATTGAATTCTCGATTAAACTTTAAGGTTGCTGCAATTTTGCGAATTACATCGACAATTTTATTAATTCCAGGAATAATCAGCGATAAAATTTGATTCGAAAGAAAAATTAGTGCTAAACACGTGATTGCAATGGAACTATAAAGTGCAATGTTCCCAAGTGTTCCAGCAATTCCATGTAAATGACTTAAGGAGTCATGCATCAAAGAAAAAACTACAGCAAAAATTGCCATAATTCCATGAATGAAGTATAGTTTCTTCAGTTCAATTTTATGCTCAATCCACTCAGGACGTAATCCTAAAATAGAATCAACTATAAATAAGCAGTATGCTAATTCCCCAAATAAATATTTAATTTGCATTTTTCCTAACACGTATAGGGGAATCATCATTATAATAGGAAATATTACTAAAAATATCATTGTGGTATTCTTAGTTTTATTTTTCATACTATCACCTCATAAATTATTTAGAACTAAATAATGATACATGAATATGATCGCTAAATCTAGTAATTTATATAAATTAAAAATTGTCATTTAAAAGAAAGTGTGTCATTCTATTTTATGTGAAAATATAAAAGAGATGAGAGAATGAAAAAGGAAAGACTGGTTTCTTTTACGGATGCAATTCTTGTAATTATCATGACAATTTTAATATTAGATTTAAAAGAACCATTTTCACTTACATTATCAATGGGCATTGCGAAATAGTTATTTTGTTTATACATTATCATTTTTTTGCTTGGAACTATGTGGGTAGGATTCCATAATGAATGGCAATATGTAAAGCGGCTCTCTCCAGCAATAGTTTGGTGTAACCTGTTTTTACTTTTTTGGACATCCTTTTTCCATGTGTAACTAAAACTGTGAGTGAGCATTTTTATAATAAAACAGCTCAAGTAATGTTGGGGATAGCAGTAATTTTAACCACATTATGTAATTTATTACTAAGTTTCTTAATAAAAAAAGAAAATGATAATAAAAACTTGAACCGAATGATTGAGTATCATTTGAAGTAGCTTTGGATAGATTTTTAGTGAAAATAGTGGGACTAGTTATTGCTCTTACGATTTATCCGCCTGCAATGATGGATAGTGTATTAATTACAGCTGGATTAATTGCAATTCCTGCTCATCTTTTAGAAACTAAATTTTTTAAGTAAATTACTAAAAAAGTCAGCATTATGCTGACTTTTTGTGATTTATTAATCTTCTTCAAGATTAGCAAAATTTTTAGATTTTGATCCATATTTTTGCAATTGAGTAATATCTTTTTTTAAGTTTGCATTCTTATAAATTAGATAACGAATTGTTGTTAGTAATCCAATAATTACTATAACAAGTGATGATACAAGAATTCCAACGGGGGATGTAATCAGTGCTAAATTTTCCATAGTAAGATTTTTCCTCCTAAAATATCTAAATATAATGTAAATAAAAAAATATTAATGAAGCATAACAATACTTTCTCCTCTGAGTATACGAAAATCAAAATAAATAATCAATAGTGTAAGCATAAAAATTGTTGCTAAGCATCAATTTTTGATAAAATTAAATTCTCCCATAGAAGGAGGATAAATAATGTTACATTAGATTTGGATTATAATCGTTGGCACACTCATCGGCGCAATTGCTGGATGGATCATCAGACAAGGTGGTTCAATGAACGGTTTTATCGATATTGTTGCCGGACTTATTGGCTCATACTTTGGAGAGCTAATTCTAGGTTTCCGAGGATGGAAGGTAGCAGGAATGACGATTTTTCCTTCGGTAATCGGAGCGGTAGTATTAGTTGCTAGCATGTTATTGGATTATTGCAAAAAATTTTTAATTAAAAATTAGGTGTTATTAAATAGATATTGTGGGGTAAAAGATGCATTAATTTGCATCTTTTTTATTTAAAAGGATTTACAAAAAGGGCACTTTTGATAAAGTTTAATTGTTTGTTAAAAAACAGGTGATGAAAATATATATAAGTGTGAATATAGAAGATGATTGCATATGTTCTGAATGGAATCATATGAATTTTCAGGAACATCTTTAGTAACAACAGTTCCTGCACAACTACTGAGTTTTTACCGATAGTAACACCTGAAAGGAAAGTTACATTTCCACCTAACAAAACATTATCTTTGATAATAATTGGATGTGTAATTTCTAATCCGAAATTTAGAATTTCAGCATCTAAAGGATGTCCAGTGGTAAAAAGATTAACCCGTGGGCCAAATATGACATTGTTTACAATCATTACTTTGGCACAATTTAAAATAATGTAGTCAAAATTTGCATAAAAATTATCGCCTATCTCAATATTAATTCCATAATCACAGCGAAAATTTGGTTCAATAAAGCAATTTTTACCAACTTTTCCAAACCATTTTTTGAAAAAGTCTGCACGTTGTTTTGAATCAGTAAATGAAACTTGATTATATTGTTTCATTAGTGTATGTGCTTTTTGACGCATATTTACTAAGTTAATTTTACCTGCATTATATAAATTTCAATTAATCATATTATTAAAATCCATTGACATAATAGGTTATCTCCATTTATTTTTATAAATTAATTATATAAGATGTTACGTTAAAACTTAAATAATTATTAAGAAAGTGTATAGAATTTATGTAACACAGTCAATTATATTAAAATCATATTCGGCAAGTATTTTTCTTTGGTTGGGAAAGGAGAAAAATACAATGAAGAAACTTTCTAAGTTGCTTCTAAGTATTGCAACAGTTGTTTGTTTTGTATTGGGCATGCAACAAACAATTGAAGCTAAACAAATTGATGTTAGTGGTTTGAATGCAAATGATGCAGTTGTTGTTAATTCTGACGGTCAAGTAGTAGATCCAAATACTGCACCAGGCACTCAATTTAATGTGAAGTATGAATGGTCCATTCCTGATAATGTAAATGTTTCTGCTGGTGATACTGCAACGGTTACGTTACCAGATGGTTTAGTAGCTTCCTCAACTGTAACTGGCGATATTAAATTATCAGATGGTACAGTGGTGGGAACTATTTCAATTCAACAAGGATCAAATCAAGGAACCATTACATTTAATAATGCACTTCATAATACTTATGGTAAGCATGGTGTTTTGACAATTTCTGCTACTAAAAAAGATTCTTCATCTGGGAATTCACGCGATTGGATGGTCAATAAAACTGGGTGGATTGATCAAGGTTCGATGCAAGGTGGAGCACCAACAAAAATTTACTGGGATGTAGTTGTTAATCCAGATAGTGAGAATTTAAAAAATGTTGTTGTAATTGATACTTTAGGACCAGGCCAATCTTTTGATGCAAATAGTGTAGTTGTTCATTCAATTAAATATGATCAAAATGGTAATTCTCAACAAATCGGTGTGATAAATAACGTTAAAACAACGGTAAATGGTGATGAAATTACGTTTGATTTAGGTGATATTTCAGGCCCGGTTGAAATCACATATCAAACGACTATTAATAGCTTAGATCCCAATGGTTCAAATATATGGGAAAATTCAGTTAAAGTAACTGGAGATGGAATTTCTGGAAGTCGTACGAACTATGCCACAGTATCATGGGGAGCTGGCGGGACAGCTGATAGTTATGAAGGTAAAATCGAAATTACTAAAGTTGATCAGGCCGATCATAGTAAATTTCTTCCAGGCGCCGTTTTTGAGTTAAAAGATTCTTCGGGTGCAATAATTCGTAATGGGTTAACTACAAATAGTAATGGTAAAATAAACATTGATAATTTGCCAGATGGTACTTATGAATTAATTGAAGTTCAAGCTCCAGCTGGATATGAACTAGATTCTACTCCAATCACAATTGAAATTAGTAAAAAGGCTCAACATGATGCTGATGTAACTGTAACTAATAAAGCTACAAAGCCAGGTATTAGTAGTTCATCAAGTTCAGCATTATCATCAAGCTCAAGTAGCGCAGTAGCAAGTTCGTCAAGTTCAGTGCTATCATCAAGCTCAAGTAGCGCAGTAGCAAGTTCATCAAGTTCAGTGTTACCGTCGAGTTCAAGTAGCGCAGTAGCAAGTTCATCAAATTCAGTGTTACCGTCGAGTTCAAGTAGCACAGTAGCAAGTTCATCAAGTTCAGCGTTACCATCAAGCTCAAGTAGCGCAGTAGCAAGTTCATCAAATTCAGTGTTACCGTCGAGTTCAAGTAGCGCAGTAGCAAGTTCATCAAGTTCAGCGTTACCATCAAGCTCAAGTAGCGCAGTAGCAAGTTCATCAAATTCAGTGTTACCGTCGAGTTCAAGTAGCACAGTAGCAAGTTCATCAACAAGCTCAGCGTTACCATCAAGCTCAAGTAGCGCAGTAGCAAGTTCATCGAATTCAGCATTGCCATCAAGTTCAAACAAGAAGTTGTCAGTGAGCTCTTCGAAGCAGCAAAGTTTAGACAATTCAACAAATGGATTATCATCTAGTGTGAATAAGTCAGAAGTTAACTCATCTGTAAGTACTGCTAAATTAAATCAAGGTGGACAAGTTAACGTTGCTGTTAAAAATGGATCTAGTAAATCAAATAGTAGTTCAAGTTCACAATCTAAATCCGTGTTACCTCAAACAGGTAGTGATCAAAAAACTGGACTAAAATTAATAGTAATTGGAGTTATGTTACTAGTAATTACAGGGATCGTATTAGTAAAGCGTAAAGAAAATTAATAATACTATTTTTAAGAAAATACTTGCCGTATTGTTAGGGTTAAAGTCGTCGTTTTAGACGGCTTTTTTTAAGCGTAAAATTTGAATCTAGAATTCAGCGAATATAAGATTAAATTAATAAAATGTTGAGTTTTAAGGAAGGTGGTTGTGATGAATAATCATCGATTAATTTTTAATATTAAA
Source organism: Ligilactobacillus sp. LYQ135 (assembly GCF_053711055.1). Classification (NCBI taxonomy): domain Bacteria; kingdom Bacillati; phylum Bacillota; class Bacilli; order Lactobacillales; family Lactobacillaceae; genus Ligilactobacillus; species Ligilactobacillus sp. LYQ135. Next base: position 185,684 of record NZ_JBSJYT010000003.1, read on the forward strand.
GATTTAGAATTTATAAAGAGAAATTACGTGGGCATTTATATTCTCCTAAAATCAAAATTAAAATTTTATAATAAAGAACAAAAAGTTTGGCAAACAGAAAGCAAAAATGATTTTCAAGAATTATGGAATAGATTTACCTTTGAAATTGGCAAAGCAACATCTTCAAGTGGGAAAATTTCAGCTAAAGGTCAAAGATTACAAAAAATATGGAGTCAAGCTTAATTAAAAGAAAATCTGGATGGGTAGTAAAAATTAAAACCATACAGGTTTTTTATTTTTAATCATAATAATTGATATTGCGCAGTTTTATCAATTATTGTATTCTAATATTAGAATATAATTAAAAAATGCTTAGGAGTGAAGAGAATGGAGTCAAAAAAAACGGAGGTTAAACTTAAACGCTCAATGTCGGCTGGTCAACTAGAAATGATTTCCTTAGGGGGAGCAATTGGAGTTGGATTGTTTATGGGATCAACTTCAACAATTAAGTGGACTGGTCCCTCAGTAATTTTAGCCTACGCATTAGTAGGTGTTTTACTATACATAATTATGCGGGCATTAGGCGAAATGCTGTATGTTAATCCAGGAACAGGATCATTCGCAAGTTTTGCTACAGAATATGTTCATCCAATGGCAGGATATTTGGCTGAATGGTCTAATGTGATTGAATACATTATTGTTGGGATGAGTGAAGTTGTTGCTGCAACTGAATATTTGAACTATTGGTGGCCAAATCTACCCGATTGGTCTGCAGGATTAGTTGTAATTTTCATGTTAACGGCAGCTAATTTACTTTCCGCTAAAACATATGGTGCTCTTGAGTTTTATTTTTCAATGATTAAAGTAGTAACTATCATTTTGATGATTATTTTAGGAATGCTTATTATTGTATTTGGAATTGGACATAATGGAATTCCAATCGGATTTAGTAATTTATGGAGTCATGGAGGATTTTTCCCTGGTGGCTTTAAAGGATTTATGTTCTCATTAGCAATTGTTGTGGGATCATATCAAGGAATCGAATTACTTGGGATTTCTGCAGGTGAAGCTAAGGAACCAAGAAAAGCCATTGTTAAATCAGTTAAGTCAGTTATTCTTAGAATTTTGATTTTCTATGTAGGTGCCATTTTTGTCATTGTAACAATTTACCCATGGGATCAACTAGGATCAATTGGATCACCATTTGTTGAAACATTTGCTAAAATTGGGATTACAAGTGCAGCTGGAATTATTAACTTTGTAGTTTTAACGGCAGCAATGTCTGGTGCTAATTCTGGAATTTATAGTTCAAGTCGCATGTTATTTAAGTTATCACATGAAGGCGATGCACCTAAATTTTTAGGAAAACTTTCTAAAAGAATGGTTCCAAATAGAGCAATTTTGGCAATTTCTTTTGGAATTTTACTTGGATTTATTCTAAATACTATTTTAGCAGCTGTTAATAAATCAACTGCAAATCTTTTTGTTATTATTTTTAGTTCTAGTGTTCTTCCAGGAATGGTTCCATGGTTTGTAATTTTATTGGCAGAATTACATTTTAGAAAGAATAATCCGCAAATTATGGAAAAGCATCCATTTAAATTACCGCTATATCCGCTTTCAAATTACATCGCATTAATTTCAATGTTAGTTATTGTGATTTTTATGTTTATTAATCCGGATACACGAATTTCAGTCAGTGTAGGAGCCGTTTTATTAATCGTATTAGTGGTTGTTTATATTTGCAGACATGGTTTAAAAAATCCAAAATCTGATTCAAATTCAGATATGGATACAAATTAACTTTGCATGTATTATATTTGTTAATGGATGCAAAACGTTATATTATGAAAATGGTTGAGGGAAATCTTTCGTTCTAGTAGGAGAGTGAAAGTAATTCAACTGAAGTCTTCGTTCCTCTAAGGAAAGGAACGGAGCTTTTTTTATTTATATTTAAATGTAAATAAATTTGTTAAAAATAATACTTGACAAAAAGAATCATATTTTATAGACTAGAAAAGTACTCGTAATTATATTATGGAGGATTACCCAAGTCTGGCTGAAGGGAACGGTCTTGAAAACCGTCAGGTCGGGGCAACTCGGCGCGAGAGTTCGAATCTCTCATCCTCCTTTAAATTGTTTAAAATAAAAAAACGCCTACTAGCGGGCGTTTTTTATTTTAATGATTGTATTCTTTTAAATTTACTGATATAATTTCCTTTGTTATGGAGAGTTGGCAGAGTGGTAATGCAGCGGACTCGAAATCCGCCGAACCGGCAATAACCGGCGCGCAGGTTCAAATCCTGTACTCTCCTTTTAAATGAATCATATGCTTTAATATAATACGCAAAAACGCCTAAAAATAGGCGTTTTTATTTTTTATGAATCATATGTTTTAGTATGTTTTAAAAATTTTTGTGCACACTTTGTGCACACTCCATGTTTAATTTATCTAAACTAGATGAAATTAAATCATCGGTTCGTGTCTTAAATTCATCAATTAAATATGAGTAAATTCTGGTTGTAGTAGTTATATCTGAATGGCCTAATCTTTTTGCAATGGCATAAATGTCAATTCCTTCTGTAAGTAGGCGACATGAGTATGTCTTAAACTATGGAAATGAAAACCACGCTTATTTATACTAATTTCACTAAGACAATCTCTTAATGTTTTATTAACTGCGGAAGAAGTAGGATAGTACCATATTGATTAATGAATACCATTTTTTGTTTATTTGCTTTAAATTTTTGGTGTCTTGATACCTGGCAATTTATTATAGAATATATATTTGAATTAGTTGTTAATTTAGTTTAATTTTCTTATTAAATTCGTATATGCATAAACTAGATATTAATATTATTGGAATGAATGCTAATGATAGTACTGCCCATGAACTTGATGAACCACTACTATTAATATTAGGTTGGAAATCGACTAAACTATGTATTAATACACAAGTCCAAATTCCATTAGTTTTCAATCTGATAAAACAAAACATCAAGCCTATAGCAATCGCATAAAAGATTTGTTGGAATGTCGTGTTAAAAGATTGATAAGATAAATTTGATAGATGGAAAAGTCCAAAAATTATTGAAGAATATATAGAAGCTTGTAATAAACTATATTTTTTATTTTTTAATAATTGTGAAAATCCATCAAATAACAGTAAACGTACTAAAAATTCTTCAAAAATACCTGCACTTAACGCGATAACAAGACAATTAGCAATGTTTAAAAGAGAACTACTAAAAATAGTTTTAATATTGCTGATTGGATGTACTATAATTGTAAAAAATAAAATAATTAATATTAAAAAGATGACATTTATAATAGGCGTTTTTGGTTTGGCGTCATCTTTTAATATTTTAAATGTTTTAACATATTTAAATATTAAAAGTGACATAATTGTAATAAAGATAAGAACCATTAAATTTCCCAATATACCTTTTATCATTGATAGAAAATAGTCTACTAAAAGGTATACTAGATAAATTACAAAGGATAGTAATATTTTTTTAATAGCAGAAGTTTGTTGAATTTTATTTGGTAACATACTATTAACCTCCGTTTTTTATTTTTCCTAGCTTTTAACGTCATCAAGGATTGGACATTATATTATCTAAATCTATTTTTTCCTTGCTTTAATTTTGAGAGCTATTATATTATTGTCTTCGTTGTTTAAGTTGATATTGCAGCTTTAAATTTTAAATGTTATCCAGTGTAGATTGTAGTTTTCTAATTCTGACATATCTTTATAAGATTGATAATTTGATCCCAATAAGTCGTCAAATTGATTATTTTTTATTATAGCAAACACGTAAAACTCATAGAAGATAAAATATTGGAAGAAATGGGATTAAATAAAGATAAAAAATGTAAAAGTGACAAATCAACTTAAATAATCAGGAATTAATAGTGAGATTTTTAATTCTATATTTTCCATTTTGAAAAATATATCAAAATTAGCTAAAATAGGAATATTAATATTGAAGCGAAAAGAGGGATTATATATGGAAAGCTGGTTATTTCTATTTTTAGTGTTAGCAATTGCATTATTTGGGAAAAATAGTTCATTAATTATTGCAACAGTAGTTGTAATAATTCTGAAGTTACTTCCATTTACTAGCAAACTAATGGAAACTGTCCATGGTAAGGGAATTAATTGGGGAGTTACAATTATTTCTATTTCAATTTTAATTCCAATTGCTACTGGTGAAATTACATTTACTGATTTAGTAAACGTCTTTAAATCACCAGGTGGATGGGTTGCGATTGCCTGTGGGATTTTAGTTGCAATGCTTTCAAAATGGGGAGTTAACCAACTATCAGTTTCTCCTCAAGTTACAGTGGCATTAGTTTTTGGAACAATTGTTGGAGTTGTTTTCTTCAAAGGGATTGCGGCAGGTCCGGTGATTGCAAGTGGAATTACATATGTGATTATAACGCTTTTGCATCTTAAGATTTAGAATAGGTAGGTAAAAATGTTAAAAGATATTCTTGCACATAATATAACAGCAACAGTCACAGATGAAAATGATAAATATATTTTTGCTCAAAATGAGGGCCTTACATTCAAGCTTGATAAAAAAGAATTATTAAAAATGCCTAAAATGGGTTCTAAAATTTCTGGATGGGCATATGAAAATGAAAATCATGAATTACAATTGACTAAGAATTCTCCTAAAAGTGGCATTGATAAATATGCTTGGGGAACAGTAGTTAAAGTTCAACATAATTTAGGTGTATTTGTTGATATTGGTTTACCCAATAAAGATATAGTTGTTTCAATGGATGATATGCCAGCATTACCAAATCTATGGCCAACTAAAGGAGATCGTTTAATGATCAGCTTAGTTGTAGACGATAAGGACCGAATTTGGGGTAAATTAGCAACGGATTCAATGTTTCATGGTGCCAGTGATAAAGCTGGTAATGAAATGAAGAATAAAAATGTAACAGCGACAGTTTACATGCTTAAATTAAATGGAACTCATGTGATTACAGATGACTACCAATTAGGCTACATCCATCCATCTGAACGAGAAGAAGAACCTCGGTTAGGAGAAGTTGTAAATGCACGTGTAATTGGTGTAAACTCACGCGGAGAACTTAATTTATCATTAAAACCACGTGCTTTTGAAGCAATTAGTGATGATGCACAAATGATCTTAGCAGCATTACAACATTCACCAAATAAAACTCTTCCATATACGGATAAAAGTAGTCCAGATGGAATTAAAGCATATTTTGGAATTAGTAAAGGTGCTTTTAAACGAGCAATCGGGCATTTAATGAAGGCAGGTTTAGTTCAACAAAAAGACGGAATGTTGATTTTTAATGAACAAAATTAAGGAATTGTCAACTTTTATTAATTATGGTACATTACTTGAAAAGAGAGAATTGCGTAAGAGGAAAGTGTAGTAGGAGATTTTTGAAGCATGCTAGTAAAATACAAAAATGATTATAAAAAAATAGCAATGGGACTACTATCATTTATTCCAGATTTAAAAGATTTTTCACGACTCGAAGCTGAAATTAAATGGTATCAAGAAGATGATAGTCGTGCTTTATATTTATGGAAAAATAATAATAGCGATTTTACAGGAATCATTGGGATTGAAATTAGTGATGATATTATTATGGTTCGTCAAATTGCATTATCTCCATCTGAACGAAATAAAGATTTATATTATAAAATGTTAGATGAGTTAGCTAATTTATACCCTGAACACAAAATGATGGGTAGTCTTGATGTTGCTGCAATAATCACTAAATGGGAGCAACGAAATGAAATTCAACAAAAACAATCTAACTGATGATCAGTTAACCTTTAAAGTTGAAAAATTTGAAGGTCCATTAGATTTATTATTGCACTTAATCAAGCAAAATAAAATGGATATCTATGATATCCCAATGGCTGAAATAACAGATCAATATATTAATTATTTACATCAAATGCATAAATTAAAGCTTGATGTTGCAGGTGAATATTTGGTTACAGCTGCGATGTTAATTAATATCAAAAGTAAGATGCTTTTACCTACTGAAAAAGAGGAGATTACAGATGAAGATGAAATGTTTGAAGATCCGCGAGAAGAATTAGTCCAACAATTACTTGTCCATCAAACATTTCAAGAAGCGGCTAATCAAATGCAAACATTAGCACATCAACGGCAACAATTATATGCACGTGATCAAGCTGAAATTCCTGCAGATGCATATATTGGAAAATTAAGTGACGAAACAATGTCTGCTGATTTATTACAACATGCATTTGCTCGTATGATTGCACAAAAACAAGTTTCAAAACCAATTCAAAGAAAACTTGAAACTGAAAAGTACACAATTAAAGGTGAGATTAAACGAATTCGTCATCAAATAAGTCAAATTCAAGAGCCAATTCGGTTTGAAAGCTTATTTAGTGAACACGTTGAAACCGAAGAATTAGTAACTACTTTTTTAGCACTGTTGGAATTAGCTAAACAAGGCGAGTTAGTAGTGATGCAATCAATTCAATTAGGTCCAATTATGTTAGAGAAGGGAATTTAAAATGCTATCAAATCAAGCGAAAATAGAAAGTTTGATCTTTGTAAGTGGAAATGAAGGGATTACAATTACAGAACTTTCGCACTTATCTGGATTACTTAAACCAGCAGTTAAAGATCAAATTGCTCAACTTCAACATAAGTATAAAAATGATTCTAGTTGTAGTTTTGAATTATTACAAGCAGGCGAAAGCGTAAAAATGGTTACTAAAAAGCAATTTGCCTCGCTTATAAAAAATTACTTTGAAGCTCCAGCAACCACTACACTTTCTCAAGCTGCAGTCGAAACATTGTCGATTATTGCATATAAACAGCCAATTACGCGCGTTGATATTGAAGAAATTCGTGGTGTAAAAGCTAGTAGTATGATTCAAAAGCTCTTGGCTTTAGAGTTAATTAAAGAAGATGGGCGGTTAAATGTTCCTGGACGACCAATTTTGTACAGTACAACAGATGAATTTCTTGATTATTTTGAATTACATTCTCTTGATGATTTACCACCACTTCCAGATGAAAAGAATGATGATAGTGAAGATAATGAGCAAGATTTGATGGAATTATTTGAAAAAACCATTGAACAGGAGGATTAAAGTTGGCTGAAAGATTACAAAAAATAATGAGTCAAGCAGGAATCGCTTCACGAAGAGCAAGTGAGAAGTTGATTTTAGCAGGAAAAGTTAAAGTCAATGGGAAAACAGTAACCACACTAGGAACTAAGGTTACTGGCAATGACGCGGTTGAAGTTAATGGAAAGTTAATTGAACAAAAGGAAACGAAAGCCTACTTTTTATTTTACAAACCACGTGGAGTAATTTCGGCAGCTAAAGATGATAAGGGACGCAAGGTAGTAACTGATTACTTTAAAAATATTCCGCAAAGATTATATCCAGTAGGAAGATTGGATTATGATACTTCCGGTTTACTTATTATGACAAATGATGGTAAATTGGCAAATATGTTAATGCATCCACGTTATAAGATCAATAAAACATACGTTGCCAAAGTAAAAGGGATTCCAAGTAATGATGAACTAAAACAACTAAGATTAGGAGTTCGATTGGATGCAAAACATAAATCAGCTCCAGCAAAAGCACGGATTATTTCTTCAAATAAAAAGAATAATACTGCAATTGTTTCATTAACTATTCACGAAGGCCATTACCATCAAGTGAAGTTAATGTTTGAACGAATTGGTCATCCTGTGAAAAAGCTTAAACGTGAAAAATATGGATTTTTGACATTAGATGGACTAACTGCAGGACAATATCGTGAATTGTCACATAATGAAATTAGAAATCTTGAGAGATTAGTTAAAGGTAGATAATAAAATTATATATTTTAAAAGCGAAAATAATGTGTTATACTTCTAGTAAATAAAATAATAGTTTATGTATTTTCAAGGCAGGGTGTAATTCCCGACCGGCGGTAAAAGTCCGCAACTCCGTAAGGATTGAATTGGTGAAAGTCCAATACCGACAGTAAAGTCTGGATGGGAGAAGATACTTTATTTAGCTATATTCCGAGTATCTCCTTCTAAGTCAATTAGGAGGTTTTTTTAATGGATAAATCAACTAAAAAGCTAGTACTAGCAGCAGTTTTAGGAGCAGTTTCTTTTATTTTAATGTTTATTGCATTTCCAATTATTCCAATTGTTCCATACATGAAATTAGATTTCTCAGATTTAGTTATATTGATCGGTGCATTAATTTATAACAAAAAAGAAGGGTATGTAATTTTAGGAATTAAGGAAATTTTATACTTACTTTTTGTCGGTCTATCGCTTGCTAATATAGTTGGTGTATTAGCCGATGCACTTGCTGGTTTTATTTTAATCAAGATACTTGGTGATAAAATTTTGGCTAGTAATTGGAAATATTTAATAATTAAAGAAACTTTAATATTATCAATAACAATGAGCTTAGCCAATGCATTCATTTTATTGCCTATATATACAAATGTAATTGGAATGAAATTAACATTTCCAATTTGGAAAATAGTGCTTATTGGGGTGATCCCTTTTAACATTATTAAAGGCATTATAGTAGGATTGTTGTTTAGATTGGCAGCTCTCAAAGTTAAAACTCAACTATAGTTAGAAAAAAGACTGTAATTTTTGTTACAGTCTTTTTTCTTTAAATAATAATTATTTATATTTTTTATAAACGTTTCTTTTTTTCTCTATTAAAATCAAAAATGATCCAAATTAATAATGCAATAATTCCAACAATTAAAATAGTAGCAATAGTATTAGCTAGTTCAATTTGGCTTGCAGTCGGATTATTACCGAAAAATTCTTGGATAGAATCAGGTAAACCTTTTAAGTTAAGGAATGTCAATAAAATAACTGAGAACCAACCAATAATTTTAACCCAAAGTGAATTTTTAAATGGTCCCATTTCTTCTTCACTATTAGTTAAAAGAAGTAAAGGTAACATTGAAAAAGGAAGGGCAATTGCAAGGAAGACTTGTGAATCATTCATTAAATTATTTAGTGCTTCATGTTGATTCAAAGTTGACATTCTTGCAGTCATTGAAACACAAATTAAAACAGGGATAACTGAAATTAAACGGGTAATTAATCTTCTTGCCCATAAAGGAATTCTTAAATGAATAAATCCTTCCATAATTACTTGCCCAGTCAATGTACCTGTAATCGTTGAGTTTTGTCCAGATGCAAGTAATGCAATTGCAAATAATGCAGATAATGCACCAGTTTTAGCAATACTAACTAAAACATGATTTTGTAACATTGAAGTGTCTGATAAAGCTTGATACAATCCAAAGAATGATGGATCTTTGACAGCACCAGTTTTGAAAACCGCTACTCCCATTACTAAAAGTAAAGCATTAACAACCAATGCTACAGATAATTGAATGTTTGAATCCCAAGCTGAAAATTTAACTGCAGTAGCAACTTCTTCTTCATTGTTATGATCAATTTCACGGGTTTGAGAAATTGCTGAATGAAGGTACAAATTATGAGGCATTACTGTTGCCCCGATAATACCTAAGGCACCTTGAATTGGGGTCATTCCATTAACAACTGGCTTACTTGAAAAAGTTTCAGCTGTTGGAATAATTCCCCGAACAACTGCTCCCCAATTAGGATCAGAGAGGGCAACTTCATAAACAAATACAAATAAAATTACCATAATAAGTGCAACAACAAGTGCTTCGATTTTACGGAATCCAACCTTTGTTAAGGCTAATAATAATAAGACATCAAATACGGTTATAAAAACTGCAACGATTAATGGAATTCCAAACAATAAATATAGCGCAATGGCTGCACCAATAACTTCAGCAATATCTGTTGCCATGATTGCTAATTCAGTTAATATCCATAAAACGATTCCCAATGATTTGCTAGTGCGTTGTCTGATTGCTTGGGCCAAATCAGTTTGAGTAACAATTCCTAATTTTGCTGCCATGTATTGTAATAACATTGCAATAAAACTAGACATTAAGATCACTGACATTAGTAAATATTGGAAATTTTGGCCACCTGTAATTGAGGTTGACCAGTTACCAGGATCCATATATCCTACGGCAACTAATGCTCCAGGTCCTGAATAGGCTAATAAAGTCCGCCAGAATCCTTTTCCTTTTGGAACCTTAACAGTGCCATTGATTTCTGATAATGAAAGATCACTATCGCCATCAACATGCTCGATAAGCTTATGATGCTTATCTCGTTTCTCCGTGTTTACCACATCGAAAACCACCTTTCGCTTTGATTACAATAGGTATTATACTCTTATTTAAGTAGAATTAATAGTATTTTTAGGTATGCCCAACAATTAACTAGATAAAAATATGCGTAAACTCAGCTATGTAGGATATAATAAACTTATTACAATTTGTCTAGTAAGGAAGTGAATTACTTGATTGAATATTTATTGAGATTTTTTAGTAAAACCCAGCCAAGAAAAGCAAGTGTTTTAAGACAAATCTTAATCAATAAAAAAACTGGTTCAGTATTATATTGGGCTTTCAGATACGATTATTTAGATTATTTAAATCTTTATCCTCAATTAAATATTATTGAATATAATCAATCAATTGATTTGCTTATAAAAAAAGGGTATCTGAAGAAAACTTCTGCAGGTGAAATTTTAACAAATGAAGGCGCCAATCAATTAAAGCATTTTTCAAAACGTCATTATTTTATTGAAAGACCAGATTTATTTCAACGGTATGATTATGAATTATGGAATGCGATTTTTTTAATTTTAGTGCAAGTAGCCTCGGAATTTAGTTATCATAACCATCAATATTATGTTGCAAGTGAAAACTTACAAGCACAATTTTTAGTAAAAAAGTGGTTAGGACACTTTGGATTTGAAACATTAAAAGGTGAAATTCAAAATTTACTATCAGCTTTTTTGGATAATCAAGTTGAACTAAAAGCAAATGTGTTTGCAGCAAAATTAATTGGTCATCAGCAAAATGGATTGACTAACCAACAAATTGCAATTCAATTACAATTAGCAGAAACTGATGTTGAATTGATCTGGCGAGATTTATCGTTGCAATTTGCAGATTTTTTAATTAATCAAAACACTCCACTAAAAAAATTAGTAGAAATGACACAGCTATCTGGAATTTTGTCTAATAGTATCTATGAAACAAAGCGACTATTTAGTCTTGGACTTAATGTTGAACAAATTAGTTTCAAAAGACACTTAAAGGTAAGTACAGTTGAGGAACACTTGATTATTTTGGCGATTAGTGACGTTCATTTCCCATTTAATCTTTTTTTATCAACTGATGAAATTGAATTTTTAAACAAAGTATTTAAAACAACAGATATTGATAAGTGGAGCTATCGCATCTTGGCAAATCAAGAAAAAAAAATTCCGTTTATTAAGTTTCGTTTATATGCAATAATGAGGACACATGATGAAAGAAGAAAATCTATATAAAGTATTACAAGAATATTTTGGCTTTTCAAAATTTAAAGATGGGCAAAAGGAAACTTTACTTAACTTACTACAACAGCATTCAACTTTATCGATTTTGCCAACAGGAACAGGCAAATCGCTGTGTTATCAATTTTATGGTAAGTATACTAAGCAAGCAGTTTTAATTATTTCGCCATTAATTTCATTAATGCAAGATCAAGTAGAACAAATGAAATATAATAAAATTTCAAACACAGTTGCATTAACTTCAAAATTAAGCGGGAATGAAAGGGATTATGTACTTAAACATCTTAATCAATTTCAATTTATATTTGCATCTCCTGAAATTTTACAAACTGCATATATTTTCAATCGAATTAAGCAAATTAATATTGGATTAATGGTAGTAGATGAAGCTCATTGTATTGCTCAATGGGGACCTGATTTTAGACCAGATTATTTATTATTAGGAGAAATTCGTAAAAAATTAAATAATCCATTAGTTTTAGCCTTAACAGCAACTGCTACCCCTGATGTTGCTAGTGAAATTAAAAAGCGGTTAAACTTTACTTCAAATGACGTTGAAATTCGTTATTCTGTTGATCGTTCAAATATTTATCTTACAACTGAGATTTTATCATCAGCATCTAAAAAAGATGAACGCTTACTTGAATTAATATCTCAAATTAAAGGTCCAGGACTAATCTATTTTTCTAGCAAACGCAAGGCCGATGAGATTGCTCAATTAATTAATCAAAAAACAAGTTTAATAGCAGCATCGTATCATGCAGATCTAAATATTGAAGATCGTTTTTCAATTCAGCATCAATTTATTGATAATAAATTAGATGTAATTTGTGCTACTAGTGCTTTTGGAATGGGAGTTAATAAAAAAGATATTCGTTATGTTATTCATTACCATTTACCTGGAGATCTGGAAAGTTATGTGCAAGAAATTGGACGAGCTGGACGTGATGGTAAACAAAGTATTGCGATTCTACTTTATGCGAAAGGCGATGAAGAGATTCAACGCCAAATTCAACTAGGGTCAATTCCAAATGATCATGAAATCGACTACTATTATAAAAATCAAAAATTACTAGAAAATATCCAAGATGAAAACTTATTACCACTAAAAACATATATATCATTAGGAGTTAATGAAAATAATTTGCAAAATTTTTTTGCTAAACGCAAAGAAGATAAAAATAAAGCACTTTTTCAAATGTTACGATATGTGAGCACAGATGGATGTAAAAGACAATTTATTTTAAATTATTTTCAAGATCAAAAATCAATTAGGCATTCTGAAAAATGTTGCCAAAATAATGGGCGGTATGATCTAAATAAGTTAGCATTAGAATATGTTAATTCCAGTAAAAAAGAAGTAATTTCAATTATGCCATATCAACAAAGATTAAAAAAAATATTTCATATCGAATAATATTAAACAATTTTTTATAGATATTTCTGACTCACTTGTGGTAATATAACTTAGGATATATTAGATATGGGGTGTAATTTTGAGTCAAAAAAAAGCAAATGACCATTCAAAAAAACCTTGGGAAAATACTTTTGAAGAAGAAAAAGATGACCAAGGTAACTTGTCTAGAACCGCAAGAAGGCAACACACAAAAAATAATACAACGTTAACAACGTCTTTATTGATAGTTTTTATTGTTATTATTATTGGAGTGGTAGGTCTCTATTTTTTATCGCAGAAAACGGCTAAGCAAAATACAACTAATAGTGACAAAATAGAAGTTGTATCATCTTCAAAGAAGAAACATTCTTCATCAAAAAAGAAAAAATCATCTAAAAAAGAAAGTAAGAAGAGTTCTAAATCAAGCTTAGTCGTTGAAAGCAGCTCAAGTAATCAAGTTGTTGAAAGTAGTAGTGCAGTAGTTTCGCAAGCTACTTCTCAACAAACAACTGCAAGTTCACAATTTCAAACGCAAAGTAGTACTACTGCTACAAGCGGAAACTATGCCACAGTTCAAGCTGGTCAAGGAGTTTATCGGGTTGCAGTAAATAATGGATTAACTGTTCAACAGTTAATTGAATTAAATCCAGGACTTACATCAAATACACAATTGTCTCCTGGACAGAAATTACGTATTAAATAAATTTTTTAAACATTTAAGAGAGGTTGTAATTCCAACCTCTAATTTTTTTGAAGAAACATGATAGGAGAAGAACATGGATAAAATTCAAGTTGCAATTGATGGACCTGCTTCTGCAGGTAAGAGTACGGTTGCTAAAATCGTTGCCAAAAAATTAAAGTATATTTATTGTGATACAGGGGCAATGTATCGAGCAGTGACATATGCAGCAATTAAAAATGATATCAAGTTAGATGATGATCAAGCATTGAAAAATCTTTTAAATGAAATAGAGATTAAATTTGTCCCCGCAGAACCCGAACAAAGAGTGTTCGTGAATGATGAAGAAGTTACCCGTGCAATTAGAACTCCTGAAATTACTAATAGCGTTTCACTTGTATCTGCTCAACCAAGTGTACGTGCAGAGTTGACATTTCGGCAACAAGAAATTGCTCAAGCAGGCGGAATTGTAATGGATGGACGTGATATTGGGACCACTGTACTACCTAATGCTCAAGTAAAAATCTTTTTAGTTGCAAGTGTTCATGAACGTGCCATAAGACGGTTTAAAGAAAACCAAGAAAAAGGAATTGATACACCATTAACCGTTCTTGAAAAAGAAATTGAAGAACGTGATTACAAAGATTCTCATCGTGAAATTTCGCCATTGACACAAGCAAAAGATGCAATTTTGGTAGATACAACTTCCTTAAATATTGACGAAGTTGTTAACAAAATTCTAGAAATTATTAATGAGAAGGTAAATGTCAACTAAAATCGGCAATAATACTGGAAATATTTATAAATATCAGTTAAAATATTAAATAGAGTTAGTCGTTAAGGAGGACACTGTCCATGAGTGAATCAGAAAACAAGGATTTATTAGAAGCTTTAAATAGCGTGAAAGTAGTAAATGTTGGCGACGTCGTAAAAGGCGAAGTTTTAGCATTTGATGAAAATAAGCAAGTTATCGTTGGTATTGAAGGAACAGGTGTTGAAGGCGTAGTTCCTGCCCGTGAACTTGGCATTAAGGCAGACGAAATTGAAGACAAAATTAACGTCGGCGACATCTTAGATTTAGTTGTAATTTCTAAAATTGGTTCTGACAAAGAAGGCGGTAGTTTCTTATTATCACAACGTCGCTTACAAGCTCGTAAGGTTTGGGATGAAATCGAAAGCAAATTTGAAAAAGGCGAAACAATTACAGCACCTGTAACACAAGTAGTTAAAGGTGGTTTAGTTGTAGATGCTGGTGTGCGTGGATTTATTCCTGCTTCAATGATTTCAGATCGTTATGTTGAAGACTTAAACCAATATAAAGATAAAGAACTTAATTTAAAGATTGTTGAAATCGAACCAAGTGAAAATCGCTTAATTTTATCACATAAAGAAGCTGCTAAAGAAGAACGCGAAATGAAGCGTAAAGAAGCAATGGATAAATTAACTGCTGGTGAAGTAGTTGAAGGTAAAGTTGCACGTTTAACAAACTTTGGTGCTTTTGTAGATCTTGGTGGTGTAGATGGTTTAGTACATGTTTCAGAAATTTCATATGATCATGTTAACAAGCCTTCAGATGTATTAAAAGTAGGACAAGATGTTAAGGTTAAAGTATTAGATGTTGATGAAGAACATGGCAGAATTTCATTGTCAATTAAACAAACATTACCACAACCATGGGATGAAGTTGGCGAAAAAGTTGCCGAAGGCGATGTTCTTGAAGGTACTGTTAAACGCTTAACAAGTTTTGGTGCTTTTGTTGAAGTAATGCCTGGGGTTGAAGGATTAGTTCATATTTCTCAAATCTCACACAAACACATTGCAACTCCAAATGATGTGTTAGAACCAGGTCAAAAAGTTAAGGTTAAAGTATTGAGCGTTGATCCAGCTGCTCATCGTTTAGCTTTATCAATCAAAGCTTTACAAGAAAAACCAGCTGCTGAAAAGAAAGCTCCTAAAAAAGAAGACAATAATGCTAAAAAAGTTGAAATCCCAGAAGAAGAAACTGGCTTTACTTTAGGTGACATTATTGGCGATGAATTAAAAGATCAACAATAATTAAACTTAATAATGTTTATTAATGAATGAGGCCATGACAAATGTCACAGCCTCATTTTTGTGTTATTAACGAAATGGAGGGAAGATAATGGCAAATCCTATTGTTGCAATTGTTGGTCGTCCTAATGTAGGAAAGTCAACAATTTTTAATCGGATTGCAGGAGAACGAATTTCAATTGTTGAAGATACTCCTGGAGTAACACGTGACCGGATTTATACTCATTGCGAATGGCTCGGTAAAAAATTTAATATGATTGATACTGGTGGAATTGACATGGGTAATGAACCATTTATTACCCAGATTAAAGAACAAGCTGAAATCGCAATTGATGAAGCTGACGTAATTATTTTTGTTGTAAGTGCTAAAGAAGGTGTTACTGATGCTGATGAAAAGGTAGCTAAAATTCTATATAAAACAGATAAGCCAGTATTTTTAGCTGTAAATAAAGTCGATAATCCTGAAATGCGTAATGAAATTTATGATTTTTATTCTTTAGGATTTGGCGATCCAATTCCAATTTCAGGAGTACATGGAATTGGAATTGGAGACTTACTTGATAAAGTAATTGCTGCTTTTCCAACTGATGCAGATCAAGTTGAAGATACTAGCATTAAGTTTAGTTTTATTGGACGGCCAAATGTTGGTAAATCTTCACTTGTAAATGCGATGTTAGGTGAAAATCGAGTAATTGTTTCAAATATTGAAGGAACTACTCGTGATGCAATTGATACAAAGTTTAAAACTGCAGATGGTACTGAATATACAATGATTGATACAGCGGGAATTCGTAAAAAAGGAAAAGTTTATGAAAATACCGAAAAATATTCAGTTTTACGTGCAATGCAAGCTATTGATCGTTCAGATGTTGTTTGTGTCGTTTTAAATGCTGAAGAAGGCATTCGAGAACAAGATAAACACGTTGCAGGATATGCACACGAAGCTGGACGTGGCGTTATTATTGTAGTCAACAAGTGGGATACATTGAAAAAAGATAATTATTCAATGAGTAACTTTGAAAAAACAATTCGTCAAGAATTTCAATATTTAAGTTATGCTCCAATTGTTTTTGTATCAGCAAAAACGCATCAAAGATTAAATACATTACCTAAATTAATTAAAGAAGTAAATACTAATCATGAACGAAGAGTATCATCTTCAGTTCTTAATGAAGTGATTTTAGATGCAATTGCACATAATCCAACTCCAAGTGATAATGGGAAACGTTTACGAATTTATTATGCGACTCAAGTATCAACTAAGCCACCTACATTCGTAGTCTTTGTAAATGATCCTGAATTAATGCACTTTTCATATGAACGTTTTTTAGAAAATCAAATTCGAGCATCATTTAATTTTACCGGTACACCGATTCATTTAATTATAAGAAGAAGAAAATAATTATTAAACGGTTACAAAGTATCTAATTTTATTTAATTTATCATGAAAACCCTTGTTATATTGGGTTTTGTATGCTATCTTAATTATTGAGCAATGATTTGTTAGTCATTGTGTCAATCATTAATTTGATATTATATAACATGTTTTATAACAACTGTTATTTGTTCGAGGAGGTGGAAACACATGGCAAACAAAGCACAATTAATCGAAAAAGTTGCTGAAAAAACAGGTTTGACAAAAAAAGATGCTACAACAGCTGTTGATGCAGTATTTGGTTCAATCCAAGATTTCATGGCAAATGGCGAAAAGGTTCAATTAATCGGCTTTGGTAATTTCGAAGTACGTGACCGTGCAGCACGTAAAGGTCGCAACCCACAAACAGGTGCAGAAATCGAAATTCCTGCAAGCAAGGTTCCAGCATTTAAGCCAGGTAAGGCACTTAAGGATGCTGTTAAATAATTACCAATGAACCTTTTAAGACTGTGATGATTGTCGCAGTCTTTTTTTATGTTAAAATATGAGGATAATTTCAAATTAAAGGAGCGACATAAATGACATATGCTGAAAAAACGCTTGATTTGATTGAAAACGGACAAATTGAGGAGGCTAAAAAAGCATTTAGTTGGTCTTTACGAAAAGACAGTGATGATATGCTTTATAGTCTTGCAGAAGAACTTTATTCATTAGGATTCACTTCAATGGCCAAGCGTGCATATCAAAAGTTATTAGAACGGCATCCTAATGCAGATGAATTTCGAACTTCCTTAGCAGATATTGCAATTGGTGAAGGTAATGATGATGAAGCACTAAGTTATTTAGCAGCAATTAAACCTGACTCAGATGCTTATTTAGAAAGTTTATTGGTTGCTGCAGATTTATACCAAACTCAAGGAATGTTTGATGTAAGTGAACAAAAATTGTTAAAGGCATACCAATTAGCTCCAGATGAGCCAGTTATTCAATTTGCATTAGCAGAGTTATATTTTGACATCAAAAATTATCGTAAAGCAATTAATTTGTACATTGCTTTAGTCAAAGAAGGAATTACAGAGTTATCAAGAGTTAATTTGGTGCAAAGATTAGGTGTTTCCTATGCTGAAATTGGAAAATTTGAACAGGCCTTAGGATATTTGGAACAAATTCACGAGGAAGATATGGAGGATGATACAAGTTTTCAATTGGCATTTACTCAATTAAAATTAGGTAATGATGATGAAGCATTAAAAGAATTGAAAAAATTAAAAGAAAAGTCGCCGGATTATGCAACTTTATATTCAGCATTGGCTGAAGTTTATGAACATCAAGGTAACTTAAAAGAAGCATTAATTACATTACAAGAAGGTATGAGCGTAGATGAGTTTAATTTGCAATTATATATTAAAGCTGCTCAACTTGCGCAAGAACTTGGTAAAGTTGATGATGCAAAGCATTACTTGACTATAGCCTTAAAACAAGATCCAGACAATCCTACAGTGATTTCTGAACTAAGTCGTTTATTTATCAGTTTAGGAAACCATGAGGATAATATTAAATTACTTAATACCTATTTGAAGGATAATGAAATTGATCCTTCATTTTACTGGTTACGTGGTAAATCATATGCAATGTTAGATGACTATGCCCATGCAATTGATGATTATAAAGCAGCATTAAAAGATCTTAGCAATTCTGAAGAGTTCTTACGAGATGCTGCTGTATTTTTCAAAGGAGCAGGTTTACGTCAAGTGGCTCTTCAATGTGTTGACCAGTATTTAAAAATTAATCCAAATGATTCGGAAATGGCTGAATTGCAAGAAGAACTTTTAGATCAATAAACTTAATATAAGTAAAAGAGCAATGACAATGATGTGCACCCCAAATCTTGGACAAAATAATTCAAGATTTGAGGTGTTTTTTATGCGCTTTTCAAAGGAAGATATGTATCAAAAAGGATATGGGCATTCAAAAATCCAGGAATATTATCCTATTTCAAGACGACATTATATTTACTTGATGAAAATATTAAACCGTTATGGACACCACTTGGCTTGATAGGCCTCATCATAAGTGGAAAGAAGAAAAATTAGACGCCATTAGACGTGCATGAATCCTTTAAATCTGGGGTTATCTTCAACTAGAATGTTAGCTAATTGGATTAATGATTATCAAGAAAATGGTTATAATGTAATTAATAAACCAATAGGAAGACCGAAGGAAAAGACCATTACAAAACATAATCAAAAAACTTAAGAAAGAATTATTGTATCTAAGAGCGGAAAATACTTATTTAAAAGGTTGACAAACGAAAATCAGAAAAAGCAAAAATAATTGAACAACTTCGTTGTCAATTTCCATTAGCTGATCTATTAAAGATTGCCAAGATGAGTCGTTCGACATTCCTATTATCAATTATCTCATCAAAAAGATCGTCAAAATCATAAGGTTATGCACCAAATTAAGGAAATCTTTAACCAACATCATGGAAAAAATTATGGTTATCGACGAATAACGTGTGTATTACGTCGTAATGGTGTAATTATTAATCATAAGAAAGTAAAACACTTACTGTCAGTTATGGAATCATTTGGAAAGACAATTCATAAGCGAAATCGTTATAGTTCATATAAAGAAACAATTGGCAAAATCATAGATAATAAAGTTAAACGTCAATTCAAGGCAAACCAACCAAAGAAAAAATGTTATACCGATGTTACTGAATTTAAATTGCGTTCTGGAAAAAAAGGTTTACTCATCACCAATTCTAGATGGATGTAATGAAGAAATTATTGCCTATGATGTTTCAACTTCTCCAACACTACATCAAACCTTTAATATGTTAAATAAACTTAATTAATATGGATCATTAGATGAA
>NZ_JBSJYT010000004.1:0-124844 GCF_053711055.1 Ligilactobacillus sp. LYQ135
TTCATCTAATGATCCATATTAATTAAGTTTATTTAACATATTAAAGGTTTGATGTAGTGTTGGAGAAGTTGAAACATCATAGGCAATAATTTCTTCATTACATCCATCTAGAATTGGTGATAAGTAAACCTTTTTTTTCCATAACGCAATTTAAATTCAGTAACATCCTTAAGTTTTTTGTTTTCCTCATCTTTAGATATTTTTTGTAATGGTCTTTTTCCTCGGGCTTCCTATTGGTTTATTAATTATATTATAAGCATTTTCTTGATAATCGTTAATCCAATTAGCTAACATTTCAGTTGAAGATACCCCCAGATCAAAGATACTTTGATGATTGATTCATGTTCAATTAGAACACGTCTAATGAATGTCGTCTAATTTTTCTTCTTTTTTCCGCTTATGATGAGGTCTATCAAGCCAAGTAGTGTCATAACGGTTTAATATTTTCATTAAGTAAATATAATGTCGTCTTGAAATAGGATAATATTCCTGTATTTTTGATCCTTTTTGATACATATTTATTTTGTCTTCTTTTGAAAAAAACACCTCAAATCTTGAATTATTTTGTCCAAGATTTTGGGTGCGTATCAATGTCATTGCTCTTTATTTTTTTTACACTAATATTAGCAAAGAAGATACTAAATATTTTTTTTGAAAATATTTTAATTCTGCTATTGAAAACGTTACCATTAAATGTTATAAATAATATGTAAGGAATATTTAAAAATTGGAGATGATTTTATGGTGAGTCCAATCCATATCACTTCAGAAATTGGGAAGCTCAAATCTGTTATTTTAAAACGACCTGGTCATGAGGTTGAAAATATCACACCTGACACAATGGAACGGCTACTTTTTGATGACATTCCATATTTACCAATTGCGCAAGAAGAGCATGATTATTTTGCTGATACATTGCGTCAAACTGGTACTGAGGTATTGTACCTTGAAAAGTTGGCAGCAGAAGCCATTGAAGATCCAGAAGTTAAGGATAAATTCCTTGAACAAATGGTTGCAGAATCTGGATACATTAGTGGACCATTACATGATGCTTTGAAAGAATATTTACTTTCTTTTGATACATTAGAAATGGTTGAAAAGATTATGGCTGGTATTCGTAAGAATGAAATTGACCTTACGTACAAGAGTCTTCAAGAAATGGCAGAAGATTCTGAATACCCATTCTATATGGATCCAATGCCTAACTTATACTTTACACGCGATCCTGCAGCCTCAATTGGTGATGGGTTATCAATTAATAAAATGACTTTCAAAGCACGTCAGCGTGAATCAATGTTTATGGAGTACATTATTAATTACCATCCACGTTTCGCTAATAAGGGCTTGCATGTATGGCGTAGTCGCAATCATCATTCACATATTGAAGGTGGCGATGAACTGGTATTAAGTGATCATGTATTTGCAATTGGAATTTCAGAAAGAACAACTGCAAACGCAATTGAAGATATTGCTAAACACTTGTTTGAAGATCATAAGTCAAGTTTTGATACTGTAATTGCAATTAAGATTCCACATAATCATGCCATGATGCATTTGGATACTGTATTTACAATGATCGATTATGATAAATTTACAGTTCATCCAGCAATTTTAGCTGATGGTAAAGTTGATACTTATACTCTTCATCCAGGTAAAGATGGAGATTTAGAAATTATTTACAATGATGATTTAAAAGAAGTATTGAAGAATGCATTGGGATTAGATGATTTAGACTTAATTCCAACAGGAAATGGTGATCCAGTTGTTGCTGCACGTGAACAATGGAATGATGGTTCAAATACATTAGCAATTGCTCCAGGTGAAGTTGTCACCTATGATCGTAACTATGTTTCAAATGAATTGTTACGTAAACATGACATTTTAGTTCACGAAGTGCGTTCAAGCGAATTGGCTCGTGGTCGTGGTGGTCCACGTTGTATGTCAATGCCAATTGTTCGTGAAGATATCTAAATTAAAATAGCCGAAAGGGAGAAGAATTTAAAATGAGTAAATTTACAAACGTATTTCAAGGCCGCAGTTTCTTAGCTTGCAAAGATTTTACACCAGATGAAATCAACTATTTAATTGATTTTTCGTTACATTTAAAAGACTTAAAGGAAAGAAATATTCCACATCATTACTTAGAAGGTAAAAATATTGCCTTACTATTTGAAAAGACATCAACACGGACACGTTCATCATTCGTTGTTGCTGCTCATGACTTAGGTGCAAATGCTGAATTCATGGGAAAAGATGATTTACAATTAGGTAAAAAGGAATCTATCGAAGATACAGGTAAAGTTTTGGGAAGTATGTTCGATGGAATCGAATACCGTGGATTTGCCCACAAAGATGTTGAAGAATTAGCTAAATATGCAGGTGTTCCTGTTTGGAATGGTTTAACAGATGAATGGCATCCAACTCAAATGATCGCTGACTTTATGACTATTAAAGAAAAATTTGGTCATTTGAAAGGCTTAAACCTAACATTTGTTGGTGATGGTCGTAACAACATGGCAAATAGTTTATTAGTTACAGGCTCAATGTTAGGTGTTAATGTTCGCATCTTAGCTCCAAAAGAATTGCACCCAGCTAAAGAAATTGTTGAAATGGCAGAAAAATTTGCTAAACAATCAGGAGCTAAGCCATTGATTACTGATAACATTGATGAAGGTGTTAAGGATACAAATATCATTTACACAGATGTTTGGGTATCAATGGGTGAAAATGATTGGGAAGAACGTGTTAAATTACTTAAACCATATCAAGTAAATATGGATATGATTAAGAAGAGTGGTACACCAGATGATGATATTATCTTTATGCATTGTTTGCCAGCATTCCATGATACAAATACTGAATATGGTAAAGAAATTCATGAAAAATATGGTTTAACATGCATGGAAGTAACAGATGAAGTTTTCCGTTCAAAATATGCATGGCAATTTACTGAAGCAGAAAACAGAATGCACTCAATCAAAGCGATTATGGCAGCCACATTAGGAAACCTTTATATTCCTACTGTAAAAATTGATGAATAAAATATAATTTTTAAGGGGAAGATTGTAATGGGCAAAAGACTTGTAATTGCTCTAGGTGGAAATGCTATTGTTACAAAAGATGGAACGGCAGAATCACAAATGCGTTCAATCAAGAAAACAATGGAAACTCTTGTGAATTTTATTGAAAATGGGGACCAAGTAGTAATTGCTCATGGAAATGGTCCACAAGTAGGTAACTTATTATTGCAACAACTAAATGGCAGCACGGAAAAAAATCCTCCAATGCCATTAGATACAGCAGTTGCAATGACACAAGGAAGCATTGGATACTGGATGCAAAAGAGTATGGATGAGGTTTTAAGAGAAAAAGGTCTTAATCAAAGTACTGTAACTTTAGTTACTCAAGTTGAGGTTAATGGTCAAGATGAAGCCTTTGAAAATCCTAGCAAACCAATTGGACCTTTCTATTCAGAAGCTGAGGCTAAGGAACGGCAAAAAGAACATCCAGATTATGTTTTTAAAGAAGATGCTGGACGAGGATATCGTCGAGTAGTTCCTTCGCCAAAGCCAATTAAAATTTTGGAAGCTCCAATTGTTGAAGATTTACTTGCAAGTAATGTAATTCCAATTGCTGCCGGCGGTGGTGGAGTTCCAGTAGTTCGCCAAGAAAATGGAGATTTACAAGGTGTTGAAGCGGTAATTGACAAAGATTTTAGTGCATCAAAGATGGCTGAAAATATCAATGCAGATGAATTAATCATCTTAACAGCAGTTGATAATGTTTTTGTAAATTATAATAAACCAAATCAAAAAGCCTTAACTGAAGTTACCGTTGATGAATTAAAAGAATACATTAACGAAGGTCAGTTTGCCGCAGGAAGCATGCTTCCTAAAGTTCGTGCAGTAATTAATTTTGTTGAAAAAACAGGTAAAAAAGCTGTTATTACTTCATTAAATAATGTTAAAAAATTAATTGCTGGCGGTACGGGAACTGTTATTACTAAATAGTGATCAAACAATAAAGCGTCAGCATTGTTGGCGCTTTATTTTAATGGAGATGATAATAATGGAAAATGAGAATAAAAATGGAATTAATGCATTTGGCTTATCAGCTTTAATTGTAAGTTCTGCAATTGGGACTGGAATTTTTGGATTGCCTTCTCAATTAGCACAAGTTACTGCACCAGGACCAGCATTAGTTGCTTGGTTAGTATGTGGTATTGGTGTATTGGCATTAGTTTTATCACTTAATAATTTAGCTAAAAAAAGACCTGATATTGAATCTGGTTTATTTGGATATGCTAATGCAGCATGTGGTCCTTTAGGAGAATTTATGAGTGGTTGGACATACTGGATTTCTGCATGGATTGGAAATTTAGCTTTTGCAACCTTTTTAATGTCAGCGATTGGCAATTTTATTGGTGTATTTAAAGGCGGCCAAAATCTCGCATCAATTATTGCAGCAATTATCTTTTTATGGGTATTAACTTTCTTTGTAAATAATGGGGTTGAAAGTGCTAATTTTGTTAATACGATCGTTACAATTTGCAAAATAATTCCATTATTTATGTTTATTATATTAGTTGCAATTAGTTTTAAGTTTGGCGTATTCACCGCTCATTTTTGGGAAAATTTTGCTGCTAATGTAGAAGCAAGCGGAATTAATGGAACTGTTTTTGGCCAAGTAAAAAACAGTATGATGTCAATTATGTGGGTATTTATTGGAATTGAAGGTGCTTCGGTTCTTTCAAGTCGTGCAAAATCCCAAAAAGCTGCTAGTCAAGCAACCATTATTGGATTTATTTCATTAGTAGTAATTTATGTATTTTCAACGATTCTTCCATATGGTGTGATGAGTCAACATGAATTAGCTACTGTATCACAACCAGCGATGGGAAGTATTTTAGAAATTGCAGTTGGTAAATGGGCTGCAATGGTAATTAACATTGGAGTTATTATTTCAACAATTGGTTCATGGTTATCATGGACAATGTTGCCAGCAGAAACAACTCGTTTATTAGCTCAAGATAATGCCTTGCCAGCATCTTGGGGTAAATTAAATAAAAAGAAAGCTCCTCAATTTTCATTAATTGTAACAGCTGTTTTGCAAACATTATTCCTTTTTTCAATGCTTTTTACAACATCAGCATATAACTTTGCATCAACATTAGCTGCTGCAGCAATTTTAGTTTCTTATATGTTAGTTGGTGTCTATCAAATTAAATATTCATACCAACACAAAGAATGGGGACAATTTATCATTGGATTAATTTGTGCAGGTTTTGAACTTTGTGCTGCCATATTATCAGGTTGGCAAGATTTATTGCTATTGACGGTTTCATTCTTGCCAGGATTTATTTTGTATTACATGGCAGCAAAAGAAAGTAAACATAAAATTACAAGTCGTGAAAAAGTGGTAATGGTAATTACATGTGCTTTAGCGATTTTAGCAATTATTTTCTTATTTACTGGAAAAATTTCAATTAATGGCTAGAGAATTTGATATATATTAAAAAGCTGTGATTGTAAAATCACAGCTTTTTTAGTCAATGGTAAAAATGGATTGTTTTAACTTACGTCTCATAAATGCCCAAGTAGTTAATTCAATTAAAAATGAACAAATTTCAATAATTAAAAGACTAATCCAAACCCCATGAAGTCCCATGAATTTAGCTAATGGCAAAATAATCAAAATTGGTAAAATGTAACCTCTTAAAACTACCATTGTAATTGAGACTTTTGAGTTATCAATTGCAGAAAAGAAAATGTTAAAAACAACATTTAAGCTAGAGAAAATTAAGCTTGTTAATAAAATTTTCATCCCATTTTCTGCTAAATGGACTATATTAGTATTAGAAGAGGCATTAAAGAAGTTAATGATTAAGTTAGGATTGAAACATACAAAGATTAAACATAAAATTCCAAGAACTTCAGCAACAATTAAACCAAAACGAAGACTAAATTTGATGTTTTTGAAATTTTTAAGTGCATATTGATGACTAACAATTGGTTGAATTCCTTGCGCTACTCCAGTAAACAAGGCAAGTGCTACTAATAAAACATTGGCTGCAATTCCATAAGCAGCTACGGCATCATTGCCACTAACAGTTAAAAAGACCCAGTTATAAATAAAAATCCCAACGCCAGTACTCATTTCAGTTAGAAATGAAGGCAAACCAATGGCAAGTGCTTTAAAAATTTGTTTAGACGATATTTTAGAGTGGACAAACTTTAAATGATTGTCCTTTTTCCTAAAGTGAGTTGCAGTAATTGCAATGCTAATAATTGGAGACATACTAGTAGCAAAGCCCGCACCAAACATTCCTAAATTAAATTGTAAAATTAATAGCCAATCTAAAAAAATGTTAGCTAGGCTGGAAATAATCATTGCAATCATCGCAATTTGAGTTCCCTTATCATTGCGTACAAAACTAAGTAATAGGTTATTAAAAACAAAAAAAGGGCCAAATAAAAGCACAATACGGACATATTCAAGTGTGTAACTAAAAGTTGTGGTATCAGCTCCAAGTAAATGAGCGATAAATGGAGCAAAGAAAATGCCACACAAAGTAAAAAATAATCCTAAAAGTAATCCAATAATAAATGTTTGAGTAAAAAAGCTGCGGGCCTTTTCTTGGTGTTTAATATGATAAATAGTAAATAAAGTTCCTCCCCCCATACCTAAAAGTAAACCTAAACCTTCCATAATATTAAAAAGTGGCATGGTTAAGTTCATCACAGCTACTCCAAGTACTCCAATGCTTTTAGCAACAAAAAAACTATCAGCAAGAACGTAAATGGAAGCTCCTACTGTACTTAAAATCCCACGAAAAACATACTGACTTAATTGTTTTGAAAGCTTAGCATCAATATCCATTAATGATTCTCCCAACTAAAGCATATTTCTTTACTTCATTTTAACAAAATTGAGAAAATATCTATAAGGAAATGAGGGATTAACATGAGAAAAATGAAAATGATTTCAACAAAAAGTAATGATGGATATGAAGTAACGAATGATACTGGCGAAATGATTTTTAAATGTGATGAATCTAAAGCTGCTGGTGGAAGTGGTCAGTATCCTAGACCAACTGATTATTTATTGGGGGCTTTAGGATCTTGTTTAAACATTACAATTCGTTCAATGGCTAAAAGAGAGGGATTTGAAGTTAAACAATTAAAGATAATTATTACTGGTGATGTTGAATTAGCTGGTATTTTTAATTCAAATATCCGTAATGGATTTTATAATTTGAAACTAAAAATTGAGATGGATTCAAATATTCCAAGTGAAAAGAAAGAAGAATTTTTACAAAAATGTATGACAGCCTGTCCTGTTCATGAAACAATTGAGAATGCAACTGATATTAAATGGGATTATTAAAAGCATAAAAGTGATATTGTGCTATAATAACAAATTAGTTAAAAGTTTTAAGGAAGTTTAATATGAATAAAATAGTAGGACAACATCACATGAATATTCCATGGCATGATTTTACAGAAAATGAAATGCTTGCAATTAATACAGATTTACAAACTAAAACCACTTTAATAGGACGAGTCGGATTAATGATGCTATCTTGTGGAACAGAAGCATGGCGTGTTCGTGAGTCAATGAATTCTATGGCTAAAACTTTAAAAGTAAAATGTTCTGCTGATATTGGACTGGTATCTTTAGAATTTACATGTTATGAGAATGGACATAGTTGTACTCAAGCACTTGCATTGCCTTCTTCAGGAATAAATATGGTAAAACTTGATGAGCTGGAAGCATTTGTTAAACGATTTCAAAACCAAGGTAAAAAAATGACTGATAAGCAAATCAATCAAGCATTAGATCGAATTCAGAAAAGTTCAAATCACTATTCTAAATTAGTAATTTCTTGTGCAACGGCTTTTGCTTGTAGTGCTTTTGTTTTTTTACTAGGTGGTGGCTTAGTTGAAATGATTTGCTGCTTTATTGCTGCTTTGGGAGGAAGCTATATTAAAAAAACAATGAGTGAAAAAAGAATCGCTATACTTGCGACAATTGCAACAAGTGTTGCCATAGCGTGTTTTTCATATTCTATTATTTTTGGACTACTAAAATATTGCTTTAATTTATCTTACGCACATGAAGCCGGATACATTGGCGCGATGTTATTTGTAATTCCAGGTTTTCCGTTTATTACTAGTGGTTTAGATTTTGCTAAAAGTGACATGCGTTCAGGTTTAGAGCGAATGAGTTATGCATTGATGATTATTATTGTAGCCACTCTTGTAGGATGGTCAATCGCGCTAGTTGTTAATTTAAAACCTGCTAATTTTATGGCTTTGAATTTAACTTCATTTGAAAGGATACTACTAAGAATCCCAGCAAGTTTGATTGGAGTAGTAGGTTTTTCATTGATGTTTGATAGTACTCCTAAAATGGCATTTACTGCTGGAATAGTAGGAGCAATTGCAAATACAGTAAGACTAGAATTGATTGATTTAACCGCAATTCCAGCTAGTTTGGCAGCTTTTATAGGAGCATTTATTGCTGGAATTTTGGCATCATTAATTCAAAAACGATGTGGTTATCCTCGAATTTCCATTACAGTACCTTCAATTGTAATTATGGTTCCAGGACTATATATGTATCGTGCAGCATATGAATTAGGTAATATGTCATTATATACTGGGACGAATTGGCTTGTAAAAGCAGGTTTAATCACTTTATTTTTACCATTAGGCTTAATGGTTGCACGATTAATAACAGATAAAAAATGGAGACATACAAATTAATTGGTCATTTAAAGACTTTAATTTTGTGGTCATAATGATACACTAAAAGTAGAGGAATTATATTCACAGGGAGGCCTTGCTATGGCTAAAGATAAAAAGATCAGTCCGTTTTCTGCATTTTTACTTGGTGTCGACGGGATGGTTGGTTCTGCTATTTTTCTATTACCAGGAAGTTTATATTCAAAGGCTGGAAATGGGCTTATCGGATTACTACTTTTATCTGGTGTATCTGCTTTGTTCTTAGCATTATGTTATGCTGCGTTATCTAGTCAAACAAAACAAAATGGTGCAGCTTGGTTATATGCATATAAAGAGTTTGGAAGATTTGCTGGATTTGAAGTTGGTTTTTTCACATGGTTTCAAGGAGTTGCAACGATTTCAACAGAAACAGCGGCATTTCTAACTTCAATGAAACTATTTATTCCACAATTATCTACTAAATGGATATATGATGTTGCAGGAATGAGTATTATTTTGATTATTGCAATTATTGGACTTTTAGGTGATCGAGTCTCAAGTATTGCTGATAACATTGCAACTTTTTTAAAAATTGGAGTTTTATTAATATTTATTTTAGTAGGCGTATGGTTTATTCATAAGGCTAATTTTGTATCAACAGCACATTATTCGCTTGGATCCGTTAATAATGCTTTTAGTAATGCATTTTACATGTATATGGGCTTTGCATTTTTGCCAGTTGCAGCTGCACAAATGAGAAATCCACGAAAAAATTTGCCTAAAGAATTACTAGCAGTTATTATTTCTGTAACCGTGATTTATATTGCAACAGTTGTGGTTGCAATTGGAACATTAGGGCCATCAATTGCTCATAGCAGTTTACCACTAGCAATTGCTTTTGGAAAACATTTTGGAAATATTGGTAAAATTATTATTACAATTGGGACGGTTGGATCAGTATTAGGAGTTGCAATTTCGCTTTCATATAGTACTCCATATGTTGCATCTTCACTTGCAAATGAACACCGCTTACTTCCACGTTTCTTTGGTAAAAAATCAAAGGATGGCTCACCATATGTTGCAATTATTTTAACTGCTGGTTTATGTATGTTACTAATTTTAAGTGGAAGTTACTTATTCTTGGTTCCTTGTACTATTATTATTTCACTTGTACAATATCTTTCAACGTCAATTGTAATGTTTAAAAAACAATGGGATAAGAGAAAAGATCCAAGTGTAATTCCTGCAGGTTCATTTAATTTACGGGGAGGAATTTTCGTTCCATTAGTTTCAATTTTAATTTGTATATATATTTTAATTAACTTAGACTTAAAGGTAATTATTTTTGGTGCAATCGCCTTGGCATTTGGAATTGGATTATATTTTGTAGATAAAGTAATTGAAAAAAGAATTCAAGATAAGGAACAAAAAACAAATTGAGATCAAAGGAATTTTTAAGAAGAAATACTCTAGATAAATTAAAGCACTTGCCAATTGAAAAAAGAGAAATTAAAACAAAAAGAATAATAGAAAAATTAATAAAAGATCCTCGATTTCAAAATGCTCAAACAATTGGGGTAACAATTAGTAATTTTCCAGAGATTGATACTCATCATTTGATTGAGTGCATGTGGAAACAGGGTAAAGAAATTTATTGTCCTAAGGTAGTGCCTAATCACAAAATGGATTTTATTAAAATTGATCAAAATACTCACTTTATTAAAAGTAGTTTTGGAATTTGGGAGCCTGAAAGAATTGAAAAGAAAATACAAAATCAATTTGAATTAATGATTGTCCCCGGAATTGTATTTGCATTGGATAATCATCAGCGAATTGGATTTGGAGGCGGTTATTATGACCGCTTTTTGTGTTCTTTTTCAGGAAAAACGATTTCATTGGCTTTTGCTGAACAAATTGTCGAAAAATGTACATGGGAATACGAAGAAACAGATTTTATGATTAATCAAATAATTACGGATTTTTCTTGTACTAGACATTAAATTAAGGGATAATTACTAATATTAATATCATTGTAAGGGAGAGAATCTTATGGCTGTTTGGATTGCAATTACTGCAATGGCTGTAATTATATTAATATTAGCAATTTTTTATTTAGTAAATTCAGTACATCGTTATGGTAAATGGTTTACACCACTTTGTTTAATTATTGGAAGTTTAGCAGTAGGTGTAATTGGCGGAATTAATATTTATAACAATTATCATTCAACCCAACAACAAACAAGTCAAAGCGATAATATTAATCAAGCAAGTTCATCTTCAATAATTGATAATAGGTTACAAACGGTTGATGCCGGAATTGAGCAAGATAAAAATGAACAAGATGTTTTAACTGATATGCAGAAAAATTTTCAAAAAGTCGGAACGGTGAAATTTAATAATCAAACAAAGACTTACATTATTTCACCAACTAATTCACAAAATGTTGAAGCAATTAACTATGTTTTACAAAATCCAGCAAAAGCAGCAGAAAGTGGATATAATGACTTAACTACTGGAATTTTAAATACATCAAAGCAACTACAAAAAGCCCTTGGATCAGGATATACAGTTGAACTATTGAAACCTAATAGTGATCAAGTAATTTATTCTGCTAAAGATGGACAACCAAAAGTCGATGTGGTCCAATAGAGTAATTAAACTTATGATTAACTAAAAGTATAAGTAACGTTGTATAATAATGTATATAAGTTTAGATGGTCAGAATAAACTGACGATTATAGGAGGTTAGTTGGTTGACAGAAGAAAAGATAATGCAAAAAGATTATCACATTTCTGAACCTAATTTAGAACCCGCATTATTTGGGATAAATGATGGTTTTTTACATTTATTAGAGGAGAGTAAAAATGTAGAAATTCGTCCATTTGGCGATAATATTAAAATTGTTGGTACCAATCAAAATATTGAAGCAACTATAAAAATTATTGAAAAATTACTTGAATTATTGAAAAGTGGGATTAGTTTAAGTGATGCTGATATTATTTCAGCAGTTAAGATGGAAGAAAAAGGAACCCTTAGCTATCTTTCTGATTTATATACAACTACATTGCTTAAAGATCGAACTGGAAAACCAATTCGTGCTAAAAACTTTAGTCAACGTCAATATATTCAAACAATCAAAAATAATGACCTCACATTTGGAATAGGTCCTGCTGGAACGGGTAAAACATATTTAGCAGTTGTAATGGCCGTTGCAGCTTTGAAGAAAAAAGAAGTGGAACGCTTAATTTTAACTCGGCCAGCTGTAGAAGCTGGAGAATCACTTGGATTTTTACCAGGAGATTTAAAGGAAAAGGTAGATCCATATTTAAGACCAATTTATGATGCATTATATGCAATTTTAGGATCAGAACATACAGAACGGTTAATTGAAAGAGGAGTAATTGAAATTGCTCCTTTGGCTTATATGCGTGGAAGAACGTTAGAAAAAGCTTTTGTTATTTTAGATGAAGCGCAAAACACAACTCGAGCTCAAATGAAAATGTTCTTGACGCGATTGGGATTTGGTTCTAAGATGATTGTCAACGGAGATAAATCACAAATTGATTTACCTAAAGGACATCAACAAAGTGGCTTAGTTGATGCTGAGAAATTACTTCAAGGGCTCCCTCATATTGGCTTTGTTCATTTTGATGCAACTGATGTAGTACGCCATCCAGTTGTTTCAGAGATTATTAAAGCTTATGAGCATGGAGATCATGCTAATAGTAAAAAATCATGATTAAGGATGAATTAAATGGATTTACAAATTATTGATGAAACACAAAAAGTATCACAACATCAATTAAAATTGGTACAAGGTGTGTTAGAATATGCTGCAGACTATCTAGATTTACCTGAAAATACTGAAATGTCTGTGACTTTAATGGATAATGAGCATATCCATCAAATCAATAAAAAATATCGTGGAATTGATAAACCAACTGATGTTATTAGTTTTGCAATGGAAGAAGATGGAGATGAAAGTGACATCTTTTTGCCAGCGGATTTTGAAATGCCTAAAAATTTAGGTGACTTAATGATTTCGATGGAAAAAGTTGTAGAACAAGCTGAATATTTAGGTCACTCAACTGATCGTGAACTTGGTTTTTTAACGATTCATGGTTTCCTGCATCTTAATGGATACGACCACATGAAAATAGAAGATGAAAAAGAAATGTTTGGCTTACAAACTGAAATTTTGGATGGCTATGGACTTCAAAGATAAATTTACTAATGAGTGGAAAAATCGAAAATTTATTCATTCATTGAAACATGCCTGTGAAGGAATTAAAACAGTATTCAAAGAAGAGCGAAATTTTCGCTTTGAATTAATTTGTCTTTCCTTGGTCGTAATCGCAGGTTTGATTTTCCATTTAAAGAATATGGAGTGGCTATGGTTATTAGTTGCTTCTGCAATTGTATTAGTAGCTGAGGCTGCAAATACTTCAATTGAAAACTTAACGGATTTAGCAAGTGGCTTGCATCCTAACGAATATGCCAAAAAGGCAAAGGATATTGCTGCAGGGATGGTTTTAATTGCTTCAATCTTTGCAATTATTGTCGCAGCAATTATTTTTATTCCTAAGGTGATAACATTATTTTAAGAGGTAATAAGTATGGAAACAAATAACTATCATTCTGGTTTTGTGGCTATTATTGGTAGACCTAATGTAGGAAAATCAACATTTTTAAATCGGGTAGTAGGAGAAAAAGTGGCAATTATGAGTAATAAAGCCCAAACTACTCGCAACAAAATTCAAGGAATTTATACTCAAAAAGATGCTCAAATTGTATTTATAGATACTCCTGGAATTCATAAACCACATAGTCAATTAGGTGACTTTATGGTTCAATCTGCTTTATCAACGTTAAATGAAGTTGATGCCATTTTATTTATGGTTAATGCGACTCAAAAACGTGGTAAAGGTGACGATTTTATCATTGAACGGTTGAAAAAAGTTAAAAAACCGATTTACTTAGTTATTAATAAAATTGATAAAATTCATCCGGATAAGTTATTTGAAATTATTAACGATTATAAAGATACGATTAATTATAAAGAAGTTTATCCAATTTCTGCATTACAAGGAAATAATGTTCCCGAGTTAATTAATAACTTAATTGCTGATTTACCAGAAGGCCCTCAATACTATCCTGCAGATCAAATCACGGATCATCCTGAAAGATTTATTGCAGGAGAATTAATTCGTGAAAAAGTACTTGAATTAACTCGTGAAGAGGTTCCGCATTCAGTTGCAGTTGTAGTGGATCGAATTAAACGCGAAGATAATGAAAAAGTTTTAGTTCAGGCCACGATTATTGTTGAACGTAATAGCCAAAAAGGAATTATTATTGGTAAAGGCGGTAAAATGCTCAAGGAAATTGGAATGCGTGCTAGAAAAGATATTGAGTTAATGTTAGGTGATAAAGTTTACCTAGAATTATGGGTAAAAGTTCAACCAAATTGGAAAGATAAAAAAACAGATCTTGCAGCATTCGGCTATAAACAAGATGATTATGAATAATTGAATATTAGTAAAAAGATTGTAACATGAGTTACGATCTTTTTATTTTGGCTAATTTTAGTAAAACTTGCATTCTGATGTAAGAAAGTGTATCATCGAAAATTAAGAAATAAAATCAACATTTGAAGGGAAGAGATCAGGTGGAAAAAGAAGAAATGAATCGTTTTGTTGATGATGTCATTAATGAAAAACTTGCGTCAATGAATAGTGTTCACCGTCAATCTACAATTACAACAATTAAAGCAGAAAATATTGCTCAACATAGCTTTTTCGTAGCATACTATGCATTAAAAATTGCTAAAAAATTAAACTTAGATGAAGAACTTAAGGGTGAAATTACAATTCAAGCATTAATTCATGATATTGCTGAATCTTCATCTTCTGATGTTCCAAGTAATGTGAAGTATCAAGTTCCTGGTTTAAAGCAAATGTTAGATAAGGCCGAAGATTTTGCAGTTAATAAATATTTTCCTGAGATTCGAAATGAGTTTGAAGAATTACGTAAACACGAAGAACGAGGTGATTTGATTGGAATTATAATTAAATTAGCTGATATTATTGCATTAATTCAATTTTTAAGAACAGAACGTTCACTTGGAAATCAAGATCCTACACTTTTGAAAGTGATTGATCAAACTTATGATAATTTAGACAATTATTTAACGCGTTTACAAAAATTAGTAAAAGAAAAATAAAAAGCGTATTTTTTGCATTTAATAAACGATGCTCATATAATAAAGATGGTTGATGAAGAAAGCTTTTATTCTAGTAGGAGAGTGAAAGCAATTCAACTGAAGTCTTCGTTCTTCTAAGGAAAGGAACGAAGCTTTTTTTTATGTTTTAATGTCGGGCAGAATGATAATTATGTTGACCTTTAATTTGATGAGCACGTTTCTTAAACTTAACCGAGTTTTCAGGAATTAATTTATAATTTTTCATTTTGTAGTTAAAAGAACGGTTAGCAGTTCTAATTTTAGTTCAGTCTTGCATGACCATAATCATTTGTTTTAGTGTTGTAAGTTGGAGTTTATTATTTTCTTTTAGTGCGGCAATGTAAATGTCAGTTTAAAGATGTTTAGTTAAATTAAGATGGTAATTTAACAACTCTCCAGTAAGTGGTTGATGACGATATTGATTGAATAAATTTTGAATAATATCCATTGCCTCACTTACACTTTGCGGTTATATATAACGATTTTTAGGTGATCTCATAAAAACATTTCCTTTCATCTACAAGTACTTTACTGCAACTATAGCGCAAAGTTGGCACTTTCGAATTTTTAATTTTTTGTGATAAGATAAAATAAATTTAATTTAGAAGAAAAGAGGGTCATCATGGAGCATAAAATTGCGATTTTTTCAGATGTTCACGGAAATTATACTGCTCTTAAAGCAGTTTATGATGATATGAAGGCACATAATATAACAGAATCATGGTTTATGGGAGATTTATTTGCTCCTGGTTCAGGTGCACAAGATTTATGGGAACTTTTTAAAGAGATTAATCCGCAACTTTATATTCGCGGAAATTGGGATGATCTTTTAATTAAGGGGATTAATGGAAAAATCGTTCCAGAGAAGCCTAGTAAAGTATATATGGCTAAATTAACACAAGACCTAGGTACAAAACTAGATGCAAAGGTAATTGGTGAAATTAAAACATGGCCACTTCGAGTGGAGATCAATGTTGAAGGAGTTCAAATCGCATTAACGCATAATTTACCTGAAATAAATTTTGGTCAACAATTATATCCAACATTACCTACTGAAAGTTTTAATCGATTATTTGTTGAAAAAGAACTTGATATGGCAATTTATGCACATGTCCATCATCCAATTATGCGGTATAGTAGCGATGAACAATTAGTTTTAAATCCAGGATCAGTTGGACAACCCTTCTTTAAACATCAAAAATTTCAACGAGATTTACGGGCAGAATATTTAATTTTAACAATTGATTCTAATGGTGTTAGTGGCATTGATTTTCGAAAAGTGAAATATAGTCATGCAGATGAGTTAATGCGAGCTGCAAAAGCTAATATTCCTTATATTCAACTTTACCAAAAACAATTAGAAACTGGTGAAGTGCATACTCATGACTATCCTTTACTTTCAAGAATGAATCAAAAATTTGGTTATTTAAGAGAAGTAAAAGAATATAATGAAAAACATGCAATTAAAGAGAAAAAAGATTATGAATAAGACAGTATATGTTATAAAAAATAACATGGGATCTATTTTTTATTTTAATTTTATGCTATAATGTTTCACGGTATTTTAAAATCACGGAGGGAAATAAATGGCAAAAAAATCTTCTAGCAAGATTGCAAAAGGAATCATAATTGCTGCAATTGCATCAGTGATGTGGGGAATATCTGGAACAGTGTTACAATTTATTTCACAAAATCAAAATATTCCTGAATCATGGTTTCTTTCTGCAAGGACATTAGGAGCCGGAACGGTTTTATTAATTATTAGTTTAATTGTATATCGCGGAAAGACGTTTCATGTTTTTAAATCTTGGAAAAATATTGGATGGCTTTTTGCATATGCTACATTAGGTTTAATGGCTAATTTATATACTTTTTATCGTTCAATTCAGTTTGGTGGAAATGCTTCTGCTACTACGATTTTACAATATTTAAGTCCATTATTTATTGTTTTAGGAACAATTATATTTAAGCGGCAAATGCCTTACAAATCTGATATCATTGCATTTGCGATTGCTTTAATTGGGGTATTTTTATCTTTAACTAAGGGAGATATTTCTGAACTATCAATTTCTACAAGTTCTTTATTATGGGGATTAGGTTCA
Source organism: Ligilactobacillus sp. LYQ135 (assembly GCF_053711055.1). Classification (NCBI taxonomy): domain Bacteria; kingdom Bacillati; phylum Bacillota; class Bacilli; order Lactobacillales; family Lactobacillaceae; genus Ligilactobacillus; species Ligilactobacillus sp. LYQ135. Next base: position 17,068 of record NZ_JBSJYT010000004.1, read on the forward strand.
GGATTAACAGCTGCCTTTTATGTGGTTTTACCACGAAATATCGTGAAAGATCCAGATAATCCACCTTTAGTAGTCTTAGGGTGGGGAACACTAATTGCAGGAGTATTCTTTAATTTACACCAACCAGTTTGGGTAAATACTCCTCCAATTACACCAACATTAGTAGCATCAATGTCAACCGTAATTTTATTAGGAACAATTATTCCATTTGGATTACTTCTTTATGCTACTCACTATGCTCCATCAGATGTAATTAGTATTATGGATGCAGTTCAACCAATTACAACTTCAATTTTAAGTGTGATTTGCTTTAGTATGGCAATAAATTGGATAGAAGTTTTAGGAATTTTCTTAGTTATTATTGGTGTTTATATTCTTCAAAAGGGTAGAAAAAATATTGAGAAAGCTGAGAATTATCATATAGATGCATAAATAAAGAGGCTGTAACGATCGTTACAGCCTCTTTATCATTGATCATGGCAGGTCAATGAAAATTATTATAACATGAAGTGAAAAACAATAAAAATGTAAATGGGTAAAGAATGTATAGAAAATTATTTAAGATAACTTCAGGGCTATCTTTTTAAACCTGTAATCATTCTTGATATAATGAAGAGTAGTAAGGAGATAATCATTACTAGTCTACTCAATATTAATCCAAGTCAGTATATAATAATTCTTTAATTTTTCTTCACAATATAAGTAGAAAAAATTAAAATAATTTTTTTAAAATATAATAGTAGTTTACTAATATTAATTTTATAAATAGCCATTAGCGAGGAGTGAGCGATCAGTATGGAATTATATGATATTTTAGAATCATCACTTTCACAAATCGCTCTTTCAAGACAAGGTGCAGTTACTTATTTAGTTCCAAATATTCCACGTAAAATTTTAAATAAGGCATGGCGTACATTTTGTCCGCAAGAAGGGCGAGAATCAATTATTGCATTAATCGATACGTCCTTTTTTAAAAATGGAAAAGAAGGATTTGTTTTCACGAAAGATGCAATATATATTAAAGAATTAATGCATCGTGTAAATTGTTTTCCATATAAAGATATTACAGCAGTAATTTATTTACGTGCACTTTCGACATATTCGGGTAAAAGTAGTGTGTCAATGGAGATAGATAGTAAGACACGTGATTTTGAAATTAGCGATCAATTAATTAAGCATTTAAATTCAAGTGCTTTAAATGAAATGTTACAAAAAATCATCTCTTTATATCAACCAAGTGAGCGTAAAGAAATTCAAAAAGAACTATTAGATAGTAAAAATCAAATTGCGCATCCAGAAAAGTTTAAACCACATAAATTTAAAGATTCTGATCCGCAAATTTACAGCAAATAAAAAGATTGCGATTTTTCAATCACAATCTTTTTTATTTATAAGAATTAAACTTTATTCCTTAAATGTTCTACAATCTCTTTTTTAGGAGTAACGTATAGTGTTTTTTGTCCTTCATAAATAACAAATCCAGGTTTAGCACCATTTGGTTTGCGAATTTTCCGTACTTGAACATAATCTACTGGAACATTAGCAGAATCTCTTGATTTAGAAAAATATGCAGCCAAAATAGCAGCTTCAACTAAAGTTTCCTCACTAGGATCAGCTGTATGGACAATTACATGTGATCCAGGAACATTTTTGACATGAAGCCAATATTCATTTTTTCTAGCTGTATGTAAAGTAAGTTTTTCATTTTGAAGATTATTTTTTCCAACTGAAATTTTAGTTCCATCACTTGCCCAAAATATTTCTGGTTGGTTAACTTTAGTTCTTTGTTTTCTTTTCTTTAGATTTTTTTTCTTAAGATACCCTTCATTTTCTAATTCAATTTGAATGTCATTTAAATCTTGTGGTAATGCTAATTCAAGTTGAGATTGAATTTCCTCAAAGTACTTAATTTCATTTTGAGTTAACTCAATTTGAGTTTTAATATATGAGATTGCATTTTTTAATTTTTGATATTTTTTAAAATAACGTTGAGCATTTTGAGAAGGTCCTAATTGATTAGATAATGATATTTTAGTAGGAACATCATTATCATAATAGTTAGGTAAGGTAATTTCCGTCATTCCACGTTTAATTTGATAAAGATAAGTTGTAAGCAATTCGCCTTTAACTTTAAACTCATCAGCATGTTTAGTATTTTCGAGTTCCAAAGTAAGTTTTTTTAACTTGATGCGATTCTTTTTTAACTCTTGATTTACAAGATGGAATAATTTAGCGCCTTGTTGACGTACGCGATCACGGGTAGCTTTTTCAGCATAATAATCATCTAAAAGGGCACTTAATGAATTAAAAGCAGTACCTTTATCAGTGACATTTTTACCATAATTTGTAAAAGTAAAATCAAGCTTATTATTAGTTAAAATTAAACTTGGAGTGGGACAATTAGCACTACTTAAAAAAGCTTGCAAGCGGTCTTGAAAATTTTGTGAATTATCTAAATGAAGAGTATCTGCTAATTGTAATGCAGAATTTTTGCTAAAACCTTGATATTTTTTTTGAATATTTTGAGCTAAAACTTCGCGATTAGGGTATTGATTAACTAATTCTTCGATTAACGTTGAGTGATCTATAAATGGATCAATTTTGTTTTGTTTAGGTGGAAGTCGATAAGTTGCTCCAGGTAAAAGGGTACGATAACGATTTTGATCCATTCCAATATGTTTAATTGTATCAATAATAATTTGTTTTTGTTGGTTAATTAAAATTACATTACTATATCGTCCCATAATTTCAATTGAAAGTAGTAATGGTAATCGATCACCTAATTCATTTCGGGTTTCAAAACTAAAGTAAACAATACGATCATTTTCAAATTGATTAATAGCAACTAAACGAGCATTTTCCAAGTATTTACGCAAGGTCATGGTAAAGTTAGTAGGAGTTTGTGGATTTTTATATGGAATATTAGTGATCTGAAAGCGAGCATAATTAGGGTGTGCTGATAATAGTAAAGGATAGTTTTTACGATTAGCACGAATAGTAATAATTACTTCATTTGAATATGGTTGTGAAATTTTCATTACACGGCCATTTAATAGCTTACCCTTTAATTCAGCAATCATTGCATGAGTAAACATTCCGTCAAAAGCCATAATGGTTCATCCTTTTCTAATAGTCTTTATATTTATTTTAATTGGAGAATAAAAAATTGCAAAGAATTTTCATAGATAGTATTGGTTAACTTGAAAGAAATGCGGTATAGTTGTATTATGCAAATAAGAATATAAAAGAGGTGATCTTCTTTTTGAAAGAGCCATTAGATAATTTGCTTGATTTACAACGCGAATATCAGCGGTTTATTCAAAAATTAGCTAAAAAACATGATTTAACAATTGCTGAATGGCAATTACTCCAAAGAATCTCCGCTGGTAAAGATTCACAAGAAGTTTTGTCTGAGGAAATGCGTTTAGATACCTCTACACTTAGTCGACAATTAGGAAAATTAACCCAAAAAGCATATGTGTTGATCTCAAAGGTGAATAATCAACCTAATGTGCGTACAAGAAAAAGTTATCAGTATCGATTAAGCGATTTAGGTAAGAAAGTTCTTGCTCAAATGAATACAGATTTTAATGAGTTTGGTCAAAAAGTATTTGCTCAATGGAGCGATGAAGAAAAAAATTTCCTTAAGATCTTAATTAATCGACTAACTCAAAGTATGAGTAGAGTTAAACTAAATTAAAATAAATTTTATTAAAGTAGGTGTGAGTTATATGAAAACTGCTGTTGTGACAGACAGTACAGCTAAATTAAGCCAAGAAATTGTAGATAAATATGGAATCAAAGTAGTTTCAATCCCATTTATTATTGATGGACATGAATATCATGATGGAATTGATATTACTAATAAGGAATTTTATGATAAATTAAGTAAGGCAAAGAAATTTCCAACAACCTCTCAACCTCCTGTAGGTGAAATGATTAAAGTATATAATCAATTAGCAGAAGAAGGTTATGATGCAGTTGTAAGTATTCACTTAGCCGGAACAATTTCAGGATTAATCCAAACATTAAATAATTTAAAAGATCAATTGGATAACATTGATCTTTATCCAGTAGATTCTTCGATTACTGAAGTACCAATGAGTTGGATGGTAATTAAAGCAGCTCAAATGGCTCAAGCTGGTAAAGCTCCTCAAGAAATTGTCGATGAAGTACATACATTAGAAAAACAATATGATGCAATTTTTGTAGTGGATGATTTAAAAAATCTAGCACATGGCGGTCGCTTATCAAATGCATCTGCTTTTATTGGTACAGTGCTAAAAATTAAACCATTGCTTCATTTTGATAAGGAAACTGATAAAATTACAGCATTTGAAAAGGTTCGTTCAATTAAGCGTGCAATGAAGCGTGCAGAAGAACTTATTTTTGAAGAAATTGCAGATGCAGATTATCCAGTAAGATTGATGGTCATTCATGCTAATTCAAAAAAGCGTGGCGAAGAATTAGTTGCTGAATTAGAAGAAAGACATCCTGGAATCCCAGTTTCACTAAGTGAATTTGATCCGGTAATTGCAGTTCACTTAGGTGAAGGTGCGATTGCATTAGGATATATTCGAGATATTGAAAAAGATTCTAAAGATTAATTGAATGCAAATTAATCACCTTCTTAGATAATTTATGAGAGAATTAATATATAATTATTTGAGAGATGGTGATTAAATGAAGGTTCAATTAGGATTAAAGGGAAGTACGGATGAAAGTCAGTATAAAGATCGACTAAAGTATCATCCAGATGTTTACGAGTTTTTTACTCAAGAAGATGATTTTACTAAGGATGGGTTACAAAAATTAAGGTATGCAATTCAAGTGATTCAAAGTGAAGCAACTGATAAGATTGTAATTCATCATCCAATGCGTTTTCAAAAAACAACTTTTACAGAGTTGATTGCACCTGAAAAACGTTGTCCGGATTTATATCGATTTATTGAACAAAGTACAATTGATTTGTTACAAGTTGCATATGATTTTGATGTTCAAGTTTTAGTACATGGAGCATATTTGCGACAAACACCTAAATATATTGCAATGTATCCTTCATTTGAGGCAGCTCAAGACGCAGCTTTTAAACGAATGGATCACTTTAATGAATTAGGCGAAGAACATATTATGTTTGAAAATAGTATCTCACCAATTTTTCAATATGGTAATCCTGCAATGGAGGATCAAATTTTAGCACATGGTTATCGTCTTGCCTTTGATGTTTCGCATTGTTTTATTGCAGAACATGGAGACAATGAAAAGCTTTCAGCATCTTTGAAACATTTATTAAATGCAACTTATCATTATCATTTAGTTGATTCAATGGGCGTTAAGCATGATAGTTTAGTTCTTGGAACTGGGAAAATCAATTGGAGAAAAATTTTGCCAATTATTCAAGAAAACTCAAAGGCAACAAGTATTTATGAAATAAATTTAGCAGATCCAAATAATGCTAAAGAACAAATTGAAAGTCATCAATATCTAAAAAGAATTGCTAAAGAAATAAAATAAGTCTAATTGAGATCTGTGATTTGATATATGTTTCAAATTTTTATAAATTGAAAATTAGAAGAGGTAAAATTGTGGCGAAAGTTCTAAATAATTTAATAGGTATTATTGGAATTTTTTATATTGCTGGTCGCGTGACCTATTATGGAATCGTTCAATATTTAATATTAATTAAAGGGAAAACCCAAAAACAAGCAGAAATAATTGCAAATAATCATAAAATTATTTTTGACTGGATGGTTTTAATGGGAATTTTATTGATCATTTTGGCATGTATTGCATTAATCGCAAACTTTATTCAAATTCAAGAATCACAGTTTGGATTGAGAGTCATTTTTAGTTTGGTAGGAATATTTATGCCATCTGTTAATTTTGATGACCAAGCTGTGCTTATTTTTACAATTGAGTGTATCTTTTTAATATTATTTGCATTATACTTAATTTCAGAAAGAAAACAAAAAAGTTAAAAATAAATATTAGTTATAATAAGGGGTTAATTATAGTGTCATCTTTTTTTAAAAATATAGTTGTTCCAATTGCTACAGGCTTAGCAATTGCAGCATTAGTTATTACATTTGTTTTCCAAATAGTTAAAGTTGATGGAACATCAATGTATCCTAACTTACAAAATAACGAGCATGTTTTTGTTTGGAAACTTGGTAAGGTAAGAGAAGATTCAGTAATTGTTTTTGATGCGTATGGTGTTGATAAAAATAATCCAAACGTTCAAAAGAATACAAAGTATGTTAAGCGGGTAATTGGAATGCCTGGTGATAAGATCGAATACAAAAATAATGGTGATTTATACGTAAATGGAAAATATCAACCCCAAGGATACATTTCAAAAGAGGAACGAACAAGTGGTACTTTAACTTTATTATTGCCAGAAGCCAAAGGAGTAACTTTAGGAACAGGAAAGACATTTACAGTTCCGAATGATTCTTACTTTGTTTTAGGTGATAATCGAAGTGACTCAAATGACAGTCGTTATTATGGATTTGTTCCTAAGGATAAAGTTATTGGTATTGCTAAGGCTCCATTTTGGAGTAAAAATCATAAATTAATTAATGATTATCAACCTGCTACTAATTAATTTAAGAATAAAAAACGCAAGAAGAAAAATCTTCTTGCGTTTTTTATTTTGGAAAAATTACCAGTTAACGTTCAATTTGATCCACTTAGCGAAAAGATATTTTATTACAAGGATTTCTTTATTATCCTGAGAAAAGGAGGTAATAAAATGGTAATTATTCAAGCAAATAATTTAACTAAGAAATTTGGTGAATTTACTGCAGTAAGTAATTTGAATATTTCTATAAAAAAAGGAGAACTTACAGCATATTTAGGATCAAATGGAGCTGGTAAATCAACGACAATTGCGATGCTAATTGGCACATTTGAGCCAACAGCTGGGGAAATTTTATATGAAGGATTGAAGTTTTTGGAGATTATACAACAATTCATACAATTGATGAGGATATTCGAATTCATCAAAGTTTACAAGCAATTGAACAGCAAATTGAGGATCAATCTTTCATTCGAGTATCAAGAAATACACTTTTAAATTTAAATTACGTTGAAAAATTTAAAAATAGTTTCTCAGGAACCTCAGTTGCAATTTTGAATGATGGCACTTTGGTAAATATTTCTCGACGCTTTTGGAAAATGGTGAAAGAAAGGGGCTTAAATCAATGAGATTAATCATAAAAATTTTAAAGAAAACAATTATCGGAATAGGAATTGGCACAGTTTGTTATTTATGGATAAATCTATATTATCATTCACCATCAATAATTTCATTGAATAATATTATTGATATAACTATTATGAGTGCATTGATTGGAATTTATACTTTAGTTTTTGATAATGATAAATTAAACTATTTGACGGCATTTTTAACTCATATGTTTTTATCCCTTATAACGGTCCTTTTCTTTTTTAAAGACGTAATCCATGGTATGAATTTGATAAAAATAATTGAAATTTTTTTAATACTTTACGCTCTCATTTGGTTATTAATACGTTTTATGAAAGGAATAGATATTAATAAAATGAATAAGGCTATCCCAAAGAATAGAGATAAAGATTAAAGTTTTAATTAGATATAAAAATAACTGTAACTTACAAATAAAGTTACAGTTATTTTTAATAGAAGGGTGAAAGGGGAGACTTAAATATTAATCTAATTTGCTAAGTGCATCTTTTTGAGCTTCTTGATTAACGTGGGTATATAAATCAGTTGCAGATGTCCCTTTTTGTCCTAATTGTTGAGAAACAAGTACCTGATCTTTGGTAATTTCATATAATTCAGAAGCTAAGGTGTGACGTAATTTGTGCGGAGTTAATGGATGCCCAAATGCAGTTGAATATTTTTTAATTAATTTTTCAATTGAATTATAAGTAATCCTTCTAATTTGTCCATGGTATTCAGTTACAAAAAAGGCCTTTTGTTCTTTAGGAACATGGTAACGTTCTTTACGAATTTGAGCATATTGATGTACATATGGTAAGGTCCAAGGAGCAATTGGAACAGAATCGCGCTTGCCACCTTTACGAATTATATCAAGCATTGCATCTTCTAAATGAACATCTTCACCGTTAACGTTAGCAGCTTCAGAAACACGAATACCAGTCCCTAAAATTAATGCAGCAATACAAATATCACGTTCTTTATTCTTTTTAAATGCAGTTAAAGCACGAGGATCACAATTTTTGGCAAAATCATTTTCAATGAAATTAATGAAATCATATTTACGTTCGCCAGTATACATATGGGTTTCAAGATTATGTGCACGATAATTAAGTGTTTCAGTTGTATTTAAAGAGTCAATTTTTAACATTACATTATTGGTAAAATATGGTTTGCCATCAATAGTATCAGCAGTTACCGTTAAAAATTTAAACAATGAACGTAATGCATTAATTGAACGGTTAATTGATGTTGGTGAATTTGTCCGATTTTGCTTGTTTTTGCTATGCTTTAAAAAATCAATGTATAAAATAATATCTGTACGTCTTAATTGAGCAAGTGTTTCAACTTTAATATCAGCATTTTTAGTTGCATCTGAAATTCCAGATTCACGTAACCAGTTAAAAAATCTACGAAATTCAGTTAAATATTGATAAATGGTTGTCACAGAATGATTTGTTTGCAAATAAAAATCACGAATATAATCTGGCATTTGTTTTAATTCATTTTGAATTAATGGTAAGTAACGATCATGATCCATAAAAAATTCCTTTCTAAAATTGATAGTTTTGGAAAAGGGGGCTGATTATTTAAATTTAACCTGTTATTAAAATTATAGTTTTAATGACCGACATAGTCAAGTTAAAAAAAGGGGGTTTGATTTTGAACTTTTAGCAAAACACTTCTGTTTGTTCATGTGTTTAAATTAATTCTAGTATATAATATAAAAATAAATACGCAATCTATTGCTAGTTAATTTAAGGAGGAAAATTAAATGATCGATGTATATTATCATTCACGTTGTAGTACTTGTAAAAAAGCAATTAAGTGGTTAAATGAAAATCAAATTGAATACCAATTGCATGACTTATTAAAGAATCCGCCAACGAAAGAAAATTTGAAAAATTGGATTACAGTGTCAAATTTGCCATTAAAAAATTTTTTAATATTAGTGGTCAACATTATCGTCAACAAAATCTTAAAGATAAAGTTGATCAAATGACTTTAGATGAGACTTGTGAACTTTTATCTCAAGATGGTATGTTGATTAAACGTCCATTAGCGGTTAATCAGGATCATGTTACCATTGGATTTAATGAAAAATGTATAACGATACATGGAAATAAAGAAAATGGCTGTTTTTTTGTATGATCTTTTATTTTATTACAGTCTATTTTTTGTTTTGGTAAAAGTAACATTGTATTTTTTATAAGACTACCTTTTGTATTAATTTTAATATAATTAGGAAGCGTTTCCTTAAGATCCTATTTTTTTGATATAATAATGTTACAGTAGTTTAAGGAGGATTTGGATTTTTATGGATCAACAAAAAAAGAAGCATCATTTCAAGATGCCTTCTGCGTTTACTATTTTATTTTTAATTATTATTATCATGGCAATTCTTTCGTGGATCATTCCGGCAGGTACATATCAAACTAAAAATGGAAGTATTGTGTCAGGATCATATCATCGGGTAGCCCAACACCCACAAGGAATTTGGGATATTTTTATGGCTCCGATTATTGGAATGATTGGTGATAAAACAACTGAAGGAGCAATTTCAATTTCACTATTTATCTTAGTTATTGGAGGCTTTTTGGCAGTTGTAAACAAAACTCGTGCTCTTGATGAAGGAATTAGTTCAATTGTTAGCAAGTATAAAGGAAAAGAAAAAGCATTAATTCCAATTTTAATGATTTTATTTGCTTTGGGGGGAACTACTTTTGGGATGTCTGAAGAAACAATGGCCTTCTATCCCCTCTTAATTCCAGTAATGATCAGTTGTGGTTTTGACTCAATGGTTGCATTGGGAATTATTATTATTGGATCACAAGTAGGATGTTTAGCATCAACTGTTAATCCTTTTGCAACTGGAGTAGCTTCTCAAAGTTTAGGAATTTCTCCAGGTGATGGTTTAGGATCACGGGTAATTTTATTAATAATTACGTTAACAATTAGTATCATTTATGTTTATCGTTATGCATCAAAAATTGAAAAAGACCCTAAAAAATCAATTATTTATGATCAACGCGAATTAGATTATGAATATTTCAATATTGCAGACATGACAGATGATGAAGTTAAAATGAATAAGCGTCAAAAGAAAGTAATTGCAATTTTTGCATTAACGTTTATTATTATGATCTTAGGATTAATTCCTTGGAGCAGTATCAACAAGAACTTTACTTTCTTTGATTCATTTACTAAATGGTTAACAAACTTACCAGTCGTGGGAACAGTATTAGGAAAAGATATTGTCCCATTTGGTTCATGGTACTTTACTGAAATCACAATGCTATTCCTCTTCATGGCAGTTCTAATTAAATTTATTTACAACATGAGTGAAGAAGACTTTGTAAATACATTTTTAAGCGGAATGGCTGATTTTATTAGTGTTGCAATGATTGTTGCGGTTGCTCGTGGAATTCAAGTAATTATGAACAATGGAATGATTACAGATACAGTCTTATATTGGGGTGAATTAGGACTTAAGAATTTATCAAGTAGTGCATTTAGTATCATTGCTTATATTTTCTATATTCCAATGTCATTTTTGATTCCTTCAACTTCAGGATTAGCATCTGCAACTATGGGAATTATAGGACCATTAGGTGAATTTGCACATGTTGCTGGTAATGTTATCGTAACAGCCTTTCAAGCTGCTTCTGGTTGGGTAAACTTAATTACCCCTACTTCAGCAGTTATTATGGGAGCATTAGCAATTGCACGCGTTAATATTAATAAATGGTGGAAGTGGATTGCTAAGTTGATGGTAATTCTATTTGTGGTTACATGTGTTTACCTTGGAATTTTAGCGGTATTATGATTAGGGAGATTTTAAAATGAAAGATTTAATTAGTAATGAAATTAGAAATCAAGCACTTGAAGCTTTAAAAGCAATGATTTCACAACCATCTTTTAACCAAGAAGCTGAAGAAAATGCTCCATTTGGAAAGGATATTCGACTAGCTTTAGATAAAATGATGGAAATTTGTAAAAAACTTGGATTTACTACATATGAAGATCCAGAAGGCTATTATGGTTATGCAGAAATTGGCGAAGGATCTGAAATTTTTGGAATCATTGGTCATTTAGATACTGTCCCTGCTGAAAACGTCAGTGAATGGGAACGTAATCCTTATAAAGGAATTGTTGAAAATGATGTTATCTATGGTCGTGGTGCTCAAGATGATAAAGGTCCAACAATTGCTGCGTTATTTGCAGTTAAAGCTTTAATGGATGATGGATTTAAATTCAATAGAAAAATCAGATTTATTTTTGGTACTGATGAAGAAATTTTATGGCGCGGGATTGCTAAATACAATGAAAAAGAATCCCCTATTACTCTAGGCTTTTCTCCAGATGCGGAGTTTCCAGTTACATATGCCGAAAAAGGCCTCCAACAAGCATATTTAATTGGACCAGGTACTAATCAATTATTTGTAGATGATAAAGGTGCATTTAATGCTGTTCCTGCACAAGCATTTTATAATGGACCTAAACTAGCAGAAGTCAAAGATGCATTAGATCAATTGGGATTTGAATATAAAAACCAAGATGATGGAATTTTAGTTTTAGGAAAAACAATGCATGCAATGCTTGCTCCTCAAGGAACTAATGCTGTTTTGAGATTAGGCATGGCATTGGATGAAGTTTTTGATTTTAAACCACTTGATTTCATTGGTAAATTAGTTAAAGAAGATGCCACTGGGACAAATGTTTTAGGTAAAGTTTCAGATGAAACTGGAGATTTAACATTTAATATTTCAAGTTTAGAAATTAATGAAAAAGAAACCAGAATGCAACTTGACATGCGCATTCCTTCAACTATTGATCATGACAAGTTAATTGAAAAACTAAGTAAAATAGTTGAAAAATACGATTTGCATTATAAACATTTTGACTACCTTGCCCCATTGCATGTGTCAGCAGATTCAACCTTAGTTCAAACATTAATGGATGTTTATCGAACTGAAACTGGAGACAAAGATGCTCAACCTCAAATTTCAGGAGGAGCTACTTTTGCACGAACAATGAATAATTGTGTTGCCTTTGGTGCAATGTTACCAACAACTCCAGACTATATGCATCAAATGAATGAACAATGGTCTGTAGCTGATTTTAATAAAGCAATGGATATATATGCCCAAGCAGTTAAACGGTTATGTGTTGACTAGAATTTATAATAAATAAAAGGACTGTGATGTTTTTATTGTCACAGTCCTTTTATTTTTATAATTTACCAATTAAATCTACTCCAGGTTTTAATGTTTGGTCACCTGGTTTCCAATTTACTGGACATACTTGATCGCCATGTTCATGGACAAATTGAGCAGCTTCAAGAGTACGTAGTATTTCATCGGCACTTCGTCCAATTGCCATGTTATTGATTGTATATGATTGAATTACTCCTTCTGGATCAATAATGAAAACACCACGATACGTTTGGCCAGAATCTTCATCTAAAACTCCAAACGAACGTGCGAGTTTACCAGCAGGATCAGCAAGCATTGGATATTGAATTTTAGCAATTTCAGATGAGGCATCTGCCCATGCCTTATGGACGTATTCAGTATCTTCTGAACATGAATATATTTCTGTGTCAATTGCTTTAAAATTCTCATAAATGGATTGTAGTGCTTCTAATTCTGTAGGACAGACAAATGAAAAATCAGCAGGATAAAAAAGTAAAATACTCCAATGACCTAATAAATCTTCTTTGCATATATCAATAATTTTGTTATGTTGATATGCTTTTACATGAAAATCATCAATAGTTGCTCCAATAAAATTATTCATAAAATATCACCTCACCATTATTGTAAATAAATATCTTAAACAATACAAATTTTATATTAAATAAAAACAAACGGTATTTTTATGATCATAGTCTGTTTGATTGAAATGAGTATAAATTACTATTTTTTACAAAAATTAGTCGTCATTTTCAGTTTTAACAGAAATCTTATCGCCAGTTTCTGCATTTAATTTAACTTTAGTTGTCTTAGTCTTATCACTAGCAGAACTTGTCTTCTTTTCAAATTCTACTTTATAAACAGGTACTTCTTTTCCTTTAACTTTTTCAGTTGATAAGCTCCATTCAGTTGCATTATCCTGAGTATTAGCATACTTCTTAGCTAAGTTAATGGCATCTTCTGGAGTTTTTTTAACGTTATCTGCATTAAGTGCAGTTGCTTCTTTCTTATCTTCTGAGTCCATTCGTTCAGTCTTATTCTTTAAAACATCACTTGTTTTATCAGCATTAACTTTCATTTCAGCTTCTTTATTTTTCTTTGAATCAAAGCCTTCTAATTTATAGATAGGTTCTTGACTGTTATCTTTGTTATTTTCAACTTTAATTTTTTCTAAAGTAAAGTTTTTATTCTTATCTATGAAGATTTTTTGTAATTGTTGAACATTTTCTGTGTATTTACCAGCATTGATAACTTCATCAGCGTTTACGCTAGCACCAAACAAACCAACACTAGCAGTGACAGATAATGCAGCTCCTAATAAAACTAATTTACTATTTTTTTTCATAATAATTACCTCCTAAATCCTTATGACTATATAATATGCGTTTAATATAACTAAAACAAACAAAAGCATTCAATTTCATATGAAACTTTTGCGATGAATATGAATAAAATGTGAATTAATTGCTTTGTTTTTTTTGTTTTTTCGATTTTATTCTTTAAAATTAAAGTGAATAACCAAACTGAAAATGCCAATAAAACTGCACCCAGTGTATCAGTAAAATAATGATCTCCTAGAAAAATTCGTGAAAAAATTACGAATCCATTTCATAAAATTAACAAGGCACCTACTAATACTTCATATGTTGGATTTTTTAAGCGGGGCAAAATCAGTGTGATTAAAATTAACACTAATAGTGTTGTATTAAAAACATGTCCGCTAGGGAAACTAAAACCTGTATCTGGAATAAGTTGATGAACAGGACGATTTCTTCCAATAATAATCTTAAATGTCTCTAGTAAGATATCGCCTATTACAACGGAAAATTCACAGCAAAATGCGTTAATGAATTCTTTTGTATGACAAAAGTATATTGCAATTAAACTAATGATAATAAAACTAATTATTGGACTACCTACAGTTGAAAAAAAGTTAATTTGAGCAATTTGGGTAGAAGTTGCTTTAAAAGCTAAAGCATGCTGTTCAAAAGCATCAATGTGTGTAACAAAAGATGCCTTAAAATATACACAAAGTGCTAAAAAAATAAATAAAATAAAACTAAGTGTTGCTCCAAATATTTCTTTTTGCTAAGTCTTATTTTTTTCAAAATTCAAAGCATTCACTTCCTTGAATAAAAAATTAGTGTGAAAATCGTTCCTTGAGGATGATTATCTGCAACTAAAATATTTATATTGTTTAATTTTGCAAGTTCGAAAGCTAATGTTAACCCTAATCCAGTTCCTTTAATCTTGCCACGAACACTTGAACTTCGATAAAACCGTTCAAAAATATGTTTCTTATCTTCATCAGAAATTCCACTGCCCTCATCAATAATATCGAGTTGAGGAAGATTGTTTTCATTTTTAAATAAATGAAGTTGGATAGTTGAATTTGCTGGTGAATATTTGCCTGCATTTGAAACTACATTAATAATAATTTGATTTACAAGAGCCTCATCAGCGGTAATGAAGAGATCCTCTTGTGAATCTAATATTAGTTGTTGTTTTAAATTAGATTGCAGTTTTTCAACCTGATACTTTAGTTCTTGACTTAAATTATACTTTTTAAAGTTCATTTTTAATTGATCATTTTTGGATAACATCAAAAGTTGATCAATTAATTTTTGCATGATGTTAGATTCTTCACCAATATATTTTAAAGAACGTTCAATAATTTCAGGATGCTCTTTGCCATGACGTTCAATCAGTTGAACGTTACTTTTAATCGTTGCAATTGGAGTTTTTAATTGGTGAGTAGCATTTGAAATAAAACTCTTTTCTTTTTCATACTGGCGATTTAATTGTTTAATTAAAGCATTAAAAGTAGTTGCTAAAGTATAAACTTCAAGTGGCTGACTAGGAACTGGTAATAAATTCCGCGTATGATTTTTAGTTTGTTCTTGAACATTACGTGTGAGTCGACTTAATGGTTCAGTTAGTTGAACTGTAATAAGACGAATATAAATAATGCTGACTAAAACTGAAACAATAAAGATAATCGCACAAACAACAATGATTCGTTTTAATAACTTAGTTTGATATTCCATACTAGTCCACAAGTTAAAATGAATATCATCATTGCTAGCTTCTTGATAATATAAAATACCAGAATCATCATTATAGTAAAGATGTTCAGTAAATGGAATTTTAAATAACTTATCTTCAATCAATTCTTTTGTATTAGGAGAATAAAAATTAATTTTTCCATGTTTAGTACTTTCTCCATGAATGTGAACATATTCAGTATCATCATTTAACAAACTATTCTTTTCCCAGATCTTCCAATCATGCTTACTATCAATTTGAGTATTTTGGAGAGCATCCATTGTTTGATCAGTTGATTGAGCCTCTTGTTCAATCATTTCATGCCCTACTCCAACGACGAGTGAACCACATAAAATAAACATACTGATGATAACAAACCATATTAATTTATAAGACATAATATGATCAGTTGTTTGTGGTAAGTTTCTTTTTTTCAAAATGATTACCTCTGATCTTCAAATTTGTAAATAAAATATCCATTCTTAATATTTTGGTCACTTGCCTTAAGTGGATATTGTGCTAAACGGTAATTTAATGGATTAACAATCCATACTTTTTGTTTTTTATCAGAGAGATTAGTCAGTTTAATCAAATATTTACCTGAAGTTAGATGACCAGTATATTGTAAGCTTTTTTTATCTAGGTGTAGTTTGTATGTTTTATGCGTAGTTAAATTAATTAATGTTCCTTCTAATTTAGAATTTTGAGGAGCTAGTAATGAAAATGTTTCTGCACTACAGTTTAAATTAACACGTTCAGTAATTGTTTCATTGGGGTGAATATAAGCAATCGGAGCTTGATATTTCTCAGACAATTGACTCCGTTGCTCAGAAACAATATGAGGATTAATTTCAATATTAGCACTTACGTTTCCACTAATTAAATTCCATAAAGGAAAGACCAAAATAAGTAATCCCCACCAAATGAAGGATTTATTTAAATGCTTTAGTTCTACTTGTCTTTCAGGAAAAGCTAGCAAAGTAAAGTAAATTGGAATTAACAGTAAGCCATAGCGTGCTTCTGTTTCCCATAGTAATCCATGAAAGGCAATGATTCCTAAAATTGTAAGTGTAAATAAAATCCACTGCCAGTTAAAATAGCGTTTTTGACTAATTGCAAGTGCTTTTAAAATAACAGAAATCATTATAATGATGATGGCACTACGAAAAATTACTGAAAAAGTTCCACTTAAAAATGGTTGATTTTTAAGGAACCAAATAGGTGCTTGAGATGTTCCTCCCATATAGCTACCTTGAAGCGTGCCAACATTTTCAAGAATTTCAATTTTACCTACCCATTGTTTAATTAATTTCAAGGGTCCCATTTTTTTAATGCGTTGTTCAATTAATTTTTGAGTAGTTTGTTTACGCTCACTTAAATTAGAAGATTTTTCAAGTTTAAAAATATCATCTTCTGCATATGTGCCGACCGTTTTTTGATTTAATCCCATATATATCCATGAAGTAACGGGAAGTTCATATTGACCATTTCCAGTAAAGTTGACTCTTTCTTGGATCTGAGTAGTTACAAGTGGTGCACTAATACAACCAACTAGAGTTAGTAAAAATGGAATAAATAACTTAATATTTTTCTTAGCAAGTTTAAACAATAAAACGGTTATTAAAAAGGCAATTTCAAAAACAAGCAAGTTAGGCTTAACTAGCTGTCCAATACAAGTAACAAATACAAGTAAAATACCTAAAAAGACTTTTAGCTTTGTTGATACTTTATTCCAATTAACTAAAATTAACAAACTTGCAGTTAATGAAATTAATCCAATGATATCTGAATAAAATACTTGAAGTAAATATGTGTATGCAAGTGGTGTTATGAGGAAAAATAACATTACAAACATTGGTTTACGCCAAGTTTTACTTACATCTTTAACTAATTTTAGACAAAGCAAGATGAATATGTCTAAAGTTATTAAAGTTAATAAGTGAACCGATATGTTTGCAGATATATGAAAAAATTGTGTTATTTTTAACCATCCTGCTAGCAAAACAGTCAAAGTTACATTATTAGGATAAACTTGAAAATAAATTGTCTTATCCCAATCAATGATTCCATGACTTAATAATTCTGCTTGGTAGAGAACACGAAATGGATCATGATACATGTTGGTTTTAAAATGTAACAGTGTAATTAACTGAATACAAAGCATCATGCTAAACATTAATAGTGTGATCCATTTAGACTTTTTTTCAAGTAAATTGGCAATATGAGGTTTGGTTTTGAAATGTTTTTTTAAAATAAAAAATAAGGCAACAATAACCATAATCCAAATAGTTCCCATTAAATTTAACGGATAAACTAAATTTGACCATATTCCAATTAACATACAGAGGACTAAAACAAAGTTGAAAAAAAGTCCTAATTTTTCATACAACATAATAATCTCCTAATAAATCCTAATATTTATAATCTTTATTTGTTTCCTTTTTGTTAGCATTGCGTTCTTTGATAAAGGTAATTACTACAGGAATGAGTGAAATTACTACAATGGAAAGCAAAATTAACTCGATATGATCTTTAACAAAAGGTACATTACCGAATAAGTATCCACTCAGTAAAACAATACTTACCCAACTGCATCCACCAATTAAGTTAAATGTTTTAAAAGTACGTGGATTCATTTTACTCAAACCTGCTGTAAATGGAACGATTGTTCGAACAATTGGCACAAACCGTCCCATAAAAATGGAAAAATTACCATATTTAGCAAAAAACTTTTCAGCTCGTTTTAAATGTTCTGGTTTAAAGAACTTTTGCCATTTAGGATGGTGAAGTAGATATTTACCAAATTTTTCTCCAATAAAAAAGTTTACATTATCACTAAGGACCGCTGCAACTGATAAAATCAATATAAGGATGCCAATATTTAAATGATATGATGAAATTGCAGCAAATGTTCCACATAAAAATAAAAGTGAATCACCTGGCAAAAATGGCATAAATACAACTCCTGTTTCAATAAAAATCAAACAGAACAAAAGCAAATAAAAACTTACTCCCATTTGAGTAATCAAGTTTGGAAGTAAGTCTTTGAAATTAAGTAATGAAGTTATAAAAGTTGTAATCAAGGTTTATATCTCCTTTCAAACTTGACACTTTAAGTTTAAATAGAAACTAACCTTGAAAAAAGCGAATTTAGATGAAATTTAAATGAAATTTTTTCAGAATTGTCAATTTAATTGTTAGTTAAAGAATAGCCGACTCCCCGAATTGTTTTGATAATTCGATTTGAACGGTCTTTATCATGAATTTTGTCACGTACCATTCGAACATATACGTCAACAATATTAGGTTGACCATCGAAATTTTCACCCCAAATAATATCAAGTAAGTCTTGGCGGGGAACAACTTCGCCTTGATGTTCAAATAAGGTAGTTAATAATTGGAATTCGCGATGTGTTAATTGGATACTTTCTCCATTTCGAAAAACTTGATGTGTTTTCATGTTTAGCGTTAAATCCCTAACGCGATAAATGGCATCTGATGATCCAGAACGCATGGTTCGATGCCGAATTGCTGCACGAATTCGCGCAAGTAATTCTTGAATTTCAAATGGTTTTGTTACATAGTCATCAGCACCACCATTTAGTCCAGCGACTTTATCACCTACATAATCCCTAGCTGTTAACATAATAATTGGCACATCGCTTGTTTTACGAATACGGCGTAAAACTTCCAAGCCATCTAAATTTGGAATCATCCAATCCAAGACAATTAAATGAATTTTATTTCTCTTCTCATTAAAAATTTTTAATGCATCTTCTCCATTATCCGCTGTTAAAACATCATAATCTTCAAATTCAAACTCAGTTTTAAGTGAGTTGCGCAAACCTTCTTCGTCTTCTACTAATAAAATTGTATCATTCATTATGTATGGCCCCTCCATAATATGAAATATATGTATAATGCATTATAATTAATTTATGTATCGATAAAGCAAAATAAATTTGAAACTTTTCTGAATTTTTTTGAATTATTTCTTTAAAGTTTGAAGAAAGTTCACGATAAATTCAAAATATAGTATCTACTTGTTATTTTACTAATTTTATAATGAATGGTATGTAAAAATCAATACGATAGGACGAAATGTTATGTATAAAAGTTCACGTTTAAATCAATTTTGTGTTATTATTTTGACTTTAATTTTAGTAATTGTAAGTTTGATGGGAATTTTTGTTCCGGTCAATTTTATGGCAGTCTCACAATGGTTTTCGCCACTGGTGCTTACCATTGGTGCACTTGGATTAGGAGTAGTAATGGTATTTTTAATTCAGGTCTTACAAACTTTAACTACTAGACAAATTAAATTTTGTAAATGGATATTATTTGGTTTATTAATTATATTGCAAATATATATTGCATTTCATTTTGTTGATTATGGACGTGCAGATAGTTTTTATGTCCGTGATCAAGCTTATAAATTAGCACATGGAAATTTTGCATGGAAAAGATATTTTGAAATTTATTCTAATAATGTCAATATTGCAATTATGTATGCTGGATTAATTAAGTTAAGTATGTTCTTTCATTTATCTACTCCATGGATCATGATAAGTATTATTCAATTTATTTGGCTTGATTTAGGATTAGCTAGTGCACTTTTTTTATTAAAAAAATGGCATCATGAAAATTTAACTCCTCTCTTAGTTTTAGTTTGGATTTTTACAATTCCATTTTATGCCTATGCAATCTATGATTATACAGATATTTGGGTATTGCCAGTTGTTTTAATGGTAGCTGCTATTGGGGAATTTAATTTTAAGCATAAACTATTCAAGCCAATTTTACTTAGTTTTTTAATGATTTTTGCAGCAGAATTAAAAGGCAATTTTTGGATTTTAGTAATTGCATTCTTTATTATTCTTGGAATTCAAACAATCCATCAAAAACAATGGAAGAAGATAATTAAGTACTTCATAATTTTTATTATTACTTTTGTGCTTTGTACTTTAGGAATTAAAGGACTACAAAATTTAACAAAGTATCAAAAAAACGTTAATAAAAGTTTCTCTGTAACCCATTGGATTGCGATGGCATCAGATCCTAATTCGCATGGCGATTATTTAAAGAAAATTACTTTAGATGATATGGATACTAAAAATAAAAATGCTCGGAGTAAGCATGATATTAAAGTAATTAAAGAAAATTATAAAAAGATGGGAGTTAAGGGATTTGTGCGGCATTCTTTTGAAAAGTTACAATTATTCATGACTTCATCAACCTTTGACTTTCAAAGACTCACAAAACAATGGCAAAAAGTTCCAGCTTGGTATCTAACTCAAAGAAAACAAATTCAATATTGGATCCCTAATCTTCTGCAGATTGGATATTTGATGCTTTTATTTGGAACTTTAATTTACTTATTTACGCGAAAAATTGATGGTTCTCAGCTTTTATTAGTAATTTTTACAATTGGTTTAATAATGTTTCATATTTTTATTTGGGAAGTAGAAGAAAGGTACAGTTTACCGCTTTTACCAATTCTAATAATTTTTGGAATTCTTGGTTGGCAAAGTTTATTACAAAAAATTCAAAATAATAAGCATTCTAAAACAGCTAATTTAATTGGCATAGATTTAATTTTAGTTAGTATAATCTTGGTTGGAAAACAAGCAACGACTCTTCCTGTCCAAGAATACTATATTAGTGGTCAAAATATTGGAAGTTATTTTGATAGTCAAAAATTAACTTTTAAAAAAAATCAAAGCATGATTACTCAGATTAAACTTCCAATTAAAGTTGATCGTTTAGTAATTGATGTTTATAGTGGTGAGTCAAATCAGGTTAAAGTTGAAATTACTCAAAATAATAAAATAATAGTTGATAAGAAATGTCTGGCAAGTGAATTAGATAATATTGCAATTTCAAAGGCACATAAAGGTAAAATAAAGGTTAAAGTAACGAACTTAAGTTCAGTTCCTCTGAAACTTGAAATTGGTAAATCCTCTTACCCAATTGATAAAGACCAAATTAAGGGGAATTCAAAATGTTATTTACAATATCAAACGTATCGAAAAGAATAAAAGTTTATACGATATAGTAAGATCATTTAAACAAATGTAGCATAGGTTAAAAATGTGAGTGGATTTAAGTTTAACCTAAGTATTATATACCTGTGTCGCGCTTTTTATGATTACTAGACTCCACTTCTAGACGACATTGAAAAAATAACTTCGGGTTATAATTTTTTATGAATATTAATTTATTTCTACTTAAATTTATAGTAAAATTTTAAAGGTTTATCGTTATTTATAATTAGAGGAAGTTAAATTATGATGGATGATGTTAATAAGTTATCAAAATCATACATAGCATGGCCAGTGTTGGCATTAATGGATTTTGTTACAGTAATTGGCTTTGATGACTTAATTTATAATTTTCAAAATCAAGGACTAAGTGTAATTTCTAGTTGGGTTATTATGCTATTTTTATACGTAATTCCCTATTCATTAATGGTTGGTCAATTAGGATCAACTTTTAGTCATGAAGGTGGTGGATTAAGTTCTTGGATTCGTGGAACCAGTGGTGAGTTTTTAGGGTATTTTACAGCATGGACCTACTGGGCTGCTTCAATTCCTTACGTTGTAGATACTGCCAATTCAATTGTTGTTGGTTTGGGATGGTGTTTCAATGGGGATGATTCACTTGAAAAACATCTTTCAAATGGAATGTTTGCATTGCTAAGTTTAACAGTATTTGTACTTTTTATCTTTATCCAATCACGTTTTAAAAACTCATTGGAAATTTTAAGTACAATTGGCGGAATTGCAATGTTTGGCATGACGGCGTTATTTGTAATTATGACTTTTACGGCCTTATCTAAAGGTAGTCATATTGCTACTCAACCATTTAATTTACATGCAATTTTACCAAAATTTGACTTTAAATACTTTGCTACAGTTGGAATGTTGATTTATGCAATGAATGGTGCTGAATTAGTTGCTCCATTTGTTACTAGAATGAAAGTAGAATTTAATTAAGTATCATTGAGTTTAATTTTGGCTATAAATAGGTGCTTTTACGGATATAAAATCTCATTTAACGTCATTGAATTAATTTTTGTGTGGGTTGCTTTGTGGGTAACCCACATTATTTTTTTGCAATAAAAAAAGACCGTGCCATCTATAGACACGATCACCGAAATCAAGAAATACCTTAAACTTGATTTACTAACTTGGTATTTTTTTATTTATAACGCTCGACAGTGTATAGCCAATACATCAAGGATAATAGGCAAATTCCTTCTGCCGTCCCATCTTTTTTAATGGTAGCTAACCACGACAGGCCATTGGCGCTTTGATAATAGCAGCTAACTATCTCTAGCCTATTTGATGTAGTCAATTATACCATATTTTTCGCAACAAAAAAAAGAGGCGTTTTGCAACGCCCCACTAAACTTCGGTATTAATATTTTAACACTTCTCCAGCATAAATCAAGTTAGGATTACTAATACCATTTTTGCTTGTTAAGTAAGATGTTGATACGCCTAACTTTTTGGCAATGCCACTTAATGTATCACCACTCTTAACTGTATATGTTTTAGTTGCTGAATATGCTTGACGTGTTCCGTATTCTTCGCCACCTAAAACACCAGCACAAACATAGCGATATGATCCGCTATAACTCATGTAACGCAACCATACATATTTACCTTTAATGTAAACATGATCGTATACAAGGCTTTCTCCCGGTGCGTATGATCCGACAATGCTTGCACTTGTACTTGGTGCTGTACGAATGTTCAATGTTGTATTAGCGGTAAATGTGCCATTTTGTGCATAATCTTCATCGCTGTTGCTACCTTCTGCAGTCATATTTGCGTTTGTATCCGGTGCTTGTTGACCGTTACCAGATACATGAGATACATCATGAGTATTACCATTACTAATAACTGCGTTTTTGTTTTGACCGCCAGTGTAATAATCATCGTATAACTGACTAGCGTCAAAACCACCATAACTATCTTTAAATTGTTGTTTATCCGTCCATTGCCAACCATGCTTGTCGGTATATTTATCAACACTTACATTATAAGGATAATTGGCAATCCAACCAGCTTGGCTACTATTGATATTGGAACCTAACCATGACCCCATTGTATAAACGTCAAATCTATATCCAGCACTTTCTACAATTTGTTTCATTGCTGAAATGGCAAGACTATTAGTTGCTGTGCCTAATCCTTGTTGTTGACTTGCTTCAATATCTGCTACTAATACAGAATTAATTGGCAAGCCATCTTGTTTTGCCATATTAACTGCATATTGTGCTTCTGCCTTAGCTTGCTCTACATTTGTATACCGGCAGAAGTAATATCCATTAATATACAATCCGGCAGCTTGTGAGTTAGCAATGTTAATCTTTGCGTAAGGATCATGGTAATAAGTTCCTTCGCTGATTTTACATGTAATAGCTTTAACACCATAATTGTTACGCATTGATACATATTCACCAACGGTCATATTCCCATTGTGATTTGATACGTCAACCATGTCTGTACGGGCTGCGTTGACTGAGCCGATACCAAATGTTAATCCAGCAACCATTGCTGCGCCAACAATTAATTTACTTGTTTTCTTCATTTACAACGCCTCCTAATTCTGGTTTAATATTGCCATTTGCGTCTGTTGTTTCTGAAAGTTTATAAACTTTATCAGTGCTTTTGCTTGCGTAAACTGCTTCAATATCTTGTTTAAGTTCACAGTAAGCATGTTCAATACAATCGCTAAGCAATTCTTCATCTTGTTTGGTGAAGCCAGCATGAGTTAGCATGTCTTGAAGTTTCTGAATGGCATATTGTTTCTTATCTAACAATTTATCTGTTAATCCGGCTTTTTCAGCGACTACAACTGCATCTTTTGCAAATTGTTCTAATGCCTGTAGTAGTTCGTTTGTCATAGCTGGCTTTTTGAATAAAATATATCCAGTTACAATAATCGCTAAAATAAAACTTCCAATAGTGATTAAATCATTCAATTCAATCATCCTTCCTATGTTTTTCTTCTAGAATTGATATTCTGGTTTCATGATTACCAATTGTCCCATCCATTACCTTTGTATCGGCGCTTAAAACATCGACTGTTTTACTTAAAGTGTCAATAGCACTTTTTAACTCTCCGATAATATCTTTTAGGCGATAAAATTCACGTTGTTTATTTTCAGAAATTTTTTTATATTCGGTTCTAAACGCCCATTTAAACAGCCATACTAGAGCTCCTAAAAAAGCTCCTGATGCAGTGCAAAAAGCCGCTACATCTTCAATGCTAAAACCGAAAAAAGTCATAGTTTCACCTCCGTTGCTAAGCCGGACTAATAATTGACGAGTCATTAGCCACCGCATGCCATTTATTAAAGTTACTTCCATTCCAAGTTCGCCAAAACATTATATCGGCGACTGCATCAACAACAGTTTGTACTCCGCTAGTTCCATTATTAGTAACCTCTAGCGTTCCTGTTAACGTCTTAGCACCGCCGGGAGCATTTGATACAGTTGTATTATTAAAGCTCCATTTACCATCACTTGTTAGAGTATTTAAATCAGTATTTGATTGAGCGGCTTGAGCCATTTGTGATTGAGCAAGTTGTATAGTTAATTGCCCCATTTGGTCTTTAAGAAGGTTTATGGACGATGTAGCGTTGACTAGCTTGTTATACATATCAAAAGTCATACACCATTGAGTTAGCTTAGGCGTTGAAATATAGATATTATCTCTTGTACCAGAATTCCATAAATATAAGCGTGTATACGACGGATCTGCAAACTTTCCTGAAAAAGTCATTAATTGCCAATTAGAAGTTAAATTAATATCAGTCTTACTACCAGCTCTAAATTCTATGTGAAGTTTTGAATTCGTACTTCCCTTTGCATATACGTAAAAAGTATATCCTTTTGTGCTATCTATCCCTTTTACGTCTTGTGCTAGATAATTAGATGATGTGCCTGGAGTTAATTGAATAACACCATTATTGTTATATGTTTCGTTAGACAATATTACAGAAGATCCATGAACCCAACTATTAAAATTCTTTAACTCGGAATTTACTAACACATTAGTCTGATTATTATAAATTGGTATTAATTTATTAGATAAATCGCTAATTTGTGTAGTGTTAGCGGCAACTTTATCATTCAAATTATCAGATATATCAAGTGCTTGTTGAGCCTTTGCGTTGGATTGATTAGCAACACCTATCGCATTAGTAGCGTCTTGACTAGCCTTATTGGCAATATCTGTTGTTGAATCGGTAATTCCATCAACATAAATTTGAAAGTTATCAGTTATGTCTTTTTTGGTTTCATCAACTTTAGTAGAAACATAACTGTTCACCTCTTTTTTAAACGCTTCTAAACTCATCACAGGTAATTGTTCCCCAGTAACGCTTAAAGCATTTTCTGTAATGGCAAATTGCACAAAACCTCTGTCTGGGAAAATATCCACGTCATCAGCTGTTCTAGATACAGCTAATTCTAATTGGTATGTTCCAGGAACTAGCCCATCAAGTTTTGATGTATCAAACTCAAACACATAGCCATTCATGGTTGTATTTGCATCAATAGATTTTAAAAAGCCCAAATCATTTTTAATCCTAAAATTTGCGGTTTGTCCCTCTTTCAAAAATACAGGTGTATCATTAATGCTAGCTTTGAATTGGATTAAGGTGCCTGTATCTCCCAATTTAACGTTCGTATCATCATTTAAAAGAGTTAATTTCTTCATCTAAAAACACCTCTTATTAATCAGGAATGTCTGCTGGGTTTTCTGCAGGTTGTTCTGGTGAAACGTCTGTACTATGCACGATTTCTTCTTTTTGTTCTTCTGTAATCCAACCAACTTGAACATAAATATCCAATTGTGAAGGATCATCATAGCACCCTAATTGCCATTGTTGTTTAATAATTTCATACCAACTCATCATAATATTTCAATCCTTTCTATTTACACTTAGCTTGAGCTTTAATCATGGTTTTAAGAGCTTCAATTTCTTTTTTTAATTGCTTGATTTCTTTTTCTAACTTAATATTTTTATCTCTATCAAATTTATGTTTCATGTTTACACCTCTAAATCATTTTTGAATCTTGTAAATTATTAGTGCCAGAACTGTCAATCTTACCTTGAACACGCAAGGTTTTATCAGCTCCCGAAAACTGCAATACCCAATTTCCTAAGAAAAACGGTGTTTGATCGATACCTTCAAACATGTGTGTACTTGAAGGAAATTGGATAATTGCCTTACCAACTGCTGAATCAGGGATTTTACAGTTGGCGTGAATGTTAGTCATTACGTGCGTTGTAGTTCCATTAGGATCAGGAATACGAAATGCACGGATATTCATGTAGTTTTGCCCGCCGGCGCCAGGTTCTACTCCGTTGACAAAGTTAGCTCCTCCCCGATTGTCCGCCGGGTTAGTAGCTACAAAGAATTCATCTTCAAAGGTCATGAAACCTCTAGCAACGTTGCCACCGACATATTTAAGAGCTGGTGCAGAACTTAGAGTTAATAATCCATCCAAGGTCATGTTAGAACCACTGAAACTGTTAGAATTTACGTTGTCGGCACTAAAATCTTTAATAGACGCTTTATTGAAGGATTGTGTACCACCCCAAGTATTATCTTGTTGGAGTTTCTTTCCCCAAGCGCTTTCGGCGTATTGCTCAGCTTGAGAGATGTACTGGTTAATCAAATCTTGCATTTGAGAAGCTGCAACATTAATATTCCCCAGTTGATCTTGTAAAGCGTTGATTTGCTTTTCGACTTTATCTTTCCATTTAAGATATTCACTGTCGTAAGGCTCAATCCCATTATTCAAATCTAAAGCCATGTTGGTGGCTGATTGAGTAACATTAAAGAATTGCCATGGAGATTTTAATATTTCCCCAGTAGTTGCGTTTTTAAAAGTAAATTGGAATTTATATACTCCAACTGCTTGAAATAAGCCTAATGGTAAGTTAAATCGAATATACGCCGGACTAGCGCTGACAATAGAGCTAGTGATACTAAACGGCGTTGTGTCATCCGGATATACACCATCAGCACTAATAACCCAGCCGTTAAGATTAATGTCTTCACCACCACGATTTAATCGAATTGGGATAACCTTGTTACCTTCATCAACCGAAGCGTTGAAAGCGTCTGTTAGGTTAAAAAAATACTTCCCCGGTTGGTCGATGTCGATATTGAAATATCTAAGTTTGCCGTTAAGATAAACAGCATTAGTTCTAGGAGATTGATCGTAGTCATCACCCAGAATGTTTTTAAGCATCAAATTATCTGCCATGTGATCGCTCCTTTCTGCTTCTTTAACGTTTTTTTGTAAGCAAAAAAGAGCGAGTATAAACTCACTCTTAAATATCTTCTACAACTCCATTTGCTTTTGCTTGTTTGATTAGAAAATTAAAATCTTGTTGCAAATCTTGCCAATATTTATTGATGCTATCTTTATTAAAATCTGTATCATATGGAATAGTCGGCTTAATAATCACAAACTCATCATCGTTAATTCGATAATTATTACAGTAAAGAACAATAAAGCTATTAATCTTTTCTGCATTATCAATAAACTGTCCGTATGCGTTGCGGTTGACCTCTCCGTAGTCGGTTATGTCTAACGTAACGCCTATCGGTTCGTATAGATCATTAACTTTACTTAATCCGTTCCAATTATTAATAAAACTTTGAATTACAGTAAAATTATCTAAATTTATTTTATAAAAAATATTAGGATCTCCATTCCATAGATTGAAACTAATATCATTTAAGGTTGCGTTAGAATTGCCGCTATCAACATTACTATTATCCAAATTAATATCCCCAATATAATACGGCGTAAAGTGTCTAGGGTTGTAATTGCCTGTGCATGACACTTTAGCAAGACTACTCCAATTTGTCATATCTTTAGAGATAGAATATTGTACACATCTATCAAGTTCAGGTAAACCATGATAATAAGGATCTGAATAAAGAATATAGCGGCCATCTCTGTACAGCATTTCGGGAGCTTCATCAATCACCATTCCAGCTTCTTTTACTCTATCCGTAATATTAGTTTGCACTCTTTCATAAGTTCCAAGTAATGAACTTGATTTGTATAATCTTAATTCGTGAGGATCGCGTGAGGTGCAACATAACCAAAGATAGTAATAACCATTAATGTAGTTAAGATTAGCATCAATCCAGTGTTCATTTTCATTAATATTAACTTTAGTAACGGTATCATCTAATCGCTTTTCGTCGGGATAAAATTTATTAACATAAATAGACCAACTATTATCTGTGCCATCACCACCACAATAGATTAAATACCATTGACCGTCATTATCTTTAAATAATTCTGGAGCCCAAACTGAATTAAATTGCGGGTGTTTAAATGGTATTTCGGTAAACGTTTCAAAGTCGGTTGTATATCGAACCGAAGTTGTAAAGCACACCCACCACAAACCGCCAATATAGCGAACATCAGTGTCTCTCCAGCCGAATGAATAGTCTTTTAGATTAGTCCAATTAAAACCGTCATTTGAAGCGATTAAGTGGCTGTATGTTGGTGTCGGCCATGACGGACTATGAAAAGGCATTCCCATGTATTTATACTTTTTTAACTCATTAATTAATGACATACTCTGACCTCCTTTATATTAAATAGTTAAAGTCTGCTGTACAACTAGAAATTGAATTAATGCTGTTTCCTTGCAAGTCAGCAATGTTTTGAATAGTAAAATTACCATTTGTAATCGAATAATTAATAATGTAATTTTTATCAAGATTAACAATCAAACTACCGCTGATACTAGATTTTGGAGTATATCCATTCGGAACATTCCAAATATCACCGCTTTTAACAGTGGTAAAAACACAATTAACATAGACCACACCATTATTAAGTGTGAATGTGATTGTGCCATCGCTATTTGATATAGATTGTGTCTGCTGTTTAAGACTTTCATTTATTTTGTTAATTTCATCTTGGTTATTTTGAATAGCATTATTAATTGCGGTATTAGAGCTGCTTAATCCGCTAGTTCGACCACTTAAAGCATTCTTCAAACTATTATTATAATTAAGGATAGTTTGAGCTGTATTATCTAATTGTGCTTGGCTTTGTTGTGTATCAGACAAAGGATAAGTAGTTGTCTGTGTAACTTTAACTTGAGTTGTAAGGTCTAATTCTGGAATAATTAAAGTCCTGATTTCTCCAATATCAATATCTTCGTCATCAGCATTAAATTGTACTTGAATGCTCAAACTTGGCTCTGGCTGTAATTGAGATTGAGCGTATTTTTTCATCGCATCAGCATTATTAAATCTGTTATCTGATACCGGTTGCCCTTCGTATACGCCATATTTTTTAATACTATCGTCATCAGTTACATAAAATGGATTAAACGCTGGTTTGCTATCTTCGCCATCGCCGCTATTGTCGGATAAACAATACAATTTATTAACTAAATTTGTACTATCATAATTAAGTTGCACTTGGTTGGTGTTCCCTAAATAAGTAATAACCTTACCATTATCCTTGTAGTAATCATTAACGTTGTATACCTTTATCTTTTTATTATCAAAAGTGATAACCGCATTACTCCAAGTGCTAGTTATTTTAGAAAGCATATCTTGACCGTTACTATTACCCAGATTTTCGATTTGCTGGTTATCAAAATTGCCATGTACTTCCCATGAATAGCCAAAATCATTGCCGCTTAGATAAAAACTAAGCACATCATTAACAGAGTATGTCTTAGTACCTGTATTCGATTTGTGTTGAAATACTCTTTGGACTTCATACCCAATATGAGTTGCAGTTACTTGCGTTGTATTCAGTGAGTTGGTGTAGGTTGGTTGAATTTGTTTAATTATAAATTCTTGGCCTCTCCACATCACACTGTTTTGAGATTTGAGCAAACTGAAAGCGACACTCTTATCATCATAAGCACTAAATTGTAACTGCCATGATTGGTTAACGGTTTTAGTTTCTTGGAGGCTATCAGGCAAAACGGAGTTAAGCGGTTCGCTATAATCTTTATTTTTAATAACTAACTTATCTTTTAAACTCATAGTACACACCACCTAAGCTATATAAACAAAAGGAAAACTAAATGTAATATCGCTACTATTTGCTCCACTAATCGCAAAATCATTAATACCTTTATCAAGTTGAATATGACCGTAATTAGTGTCTTTACTGCAAGGAGTGCCATTTAGACTGCTATTTACTCCGTTGATTAATAAAACATCCGAACCATTACCACTTTTTTTATACGTCCAATTAGAGCCATTTGTATTGTTTTTAATTGTGATGTTATTTCCACTAAATTTAACTTGAATAGAAAGTTTATCATTTTGCAAATAAGGGTTAATATCAACGTCTGATGGATTATACACCGTAAAATTATTAGTATTAGAAAAATGATATTGTAATGGATAGTTATTAGGGATATTCATTCCATAACTCCAATTATTGTATCTTTCCAAATTATTAAATTCATCAGAATTGCAAATGCTATAAGCAAGCCCACTTGGATTGTCTAATGGAATTGTAAATACCGCACCTAACTGACCTACTTTTGATATTGTGATTTCAAAAGGCATTGATCTACAATAGTAAACCTTATTAGGAGCAGTATTGCAGCGAACCCTTATCACTTCTTTAGTCATGAAAAATCTATATATATCATGCTTAGCTAAATTAAAATCTTCCCAACTTTTAAACCGCAAAAGAAACTTTAAATTAACTGTTGTTTTGTCAAATTGAGATGTAGTATAAACACTTCCATTAACGCCTGTAATTTGCTGATACGAGTTGGCAAAAGCTGGTGTTGATGTCAACTCAATAAAGTTTAAATTTGGTGTAATTGTATTAACATCAATCTCATCCTCGTTGCCGATTTTAACTTTTAGCCAAAGGTCTTTAAAACTCATTTTGTAGCCTCCTCTCTATCTTTAACTAAAATAAAAAAGCAGCCGCATATAGCGACTGCTTGGAAAAAATTAGTATAAATTTTCCTAATGTGAGAAACTGCTATGTCTAGCATAACAGCAAAGGCGACCATATTGACCACCCTATACGCAAAAAGATAATTACTAACCATCTCATAAAGAGGCGACTGTGTACCATTTACAAATGGTACATTTATCATTATAACAAGATATTAAAATGCTTGGTAGTTATTTATTGACTGATCTCTTTGCATTTGTTGATAAAAAGCGTTGAGATTGCCATTGTTAGAGGCTTTATTTAATTGTTCTTGATTAACACCAAGAATATTTGCTAACAAACCTATCATGGTATCTAACTTAGCCTCTACATTAGATTGAGATTTGTTATTAGTGATTTGAGTATTGTTACCAGCATTGCGATTAAGTTTATTAACCGTTTGAGTTAACAAACTTAATGCTCTACCTTGCTTTTCGGAAGACAAAGGAATCACCACTTCTGGTTTATTACCTTCTCCAATCATCGCTAATTGTTCAGAATTAATAAAACCGCCGTTAGCATAACCATGCCCTTGTCCTAAAAAACTAAGACTTGGACCATATCTGTGTTTAGCATAATTCAATGCAGCTAACAAGTTATCATAAGCGTTGAAAATGTCATCGTGTCCCGGAGCTTTATAAGCATTAAATGTACTTCTTTTGGTTTGCATTAACCCCATGGCTGGACCTGAACCATCTCCATCTGGATCAGCTCCCGGTTGCACAGCGTGGGCATTCCCACCTGATTCGGTAGCAATTTGTCGCATAACTTTGTCAATCATATCTTGACTGGTTGAAAGACCGTTAGCTTCCAAAGCAGCTTTGACAAGTTTCTTCAAATCATCGCTGTTTTTCATATCTTTAATACTTCCAAAGCCGCCTATTGATTCTTCTTTTTTCTTTTTAAAATCCTCCGCAAGTTTCTTAATCCAATCTTTCCCCATTTTTGCAAAGAACGAAGGAGCTTTGCTGATTAAATCGCTTGCGAACTTAACCTTAGTATTGACTTTAAGTTTATCGGAAATTACTTTCTCTAAGAATTTGATAGGGTGAGCGATAATATCTCCGATGCTATCTAGTATATCTTTGCCCTTATCAAATATCTTTTCAAATAAGTTCTTGTCCTTCGTACCGTCTTTAAAGTGCGGTATATCCATCATTTCAGCAAGTGCTTTACTGTTTTCCCCGTCTAATACTTGAGTGCCTTCTGGAAGGAATGTTCTAAAGTTCCGTTCCTTTGGAAACATACCGAATTTCCCATCTGGAGTTGCGAACATTTCACGATAGTTAGCACCTGGAGCATCATTAACAACTGCCATTGTTCCACCTTTGCCAACTGTACCACCAGTAGCAAATTTAACTTCTGGAATCTTGTAACCTTTCCATTTGTCAGCGCCGAATTTATCTAATACCCAGTTTACACCGTTTTTAACTCCATCTAACATGCTATTGATCGGCTTAATAACACCATTAACCAAGTTTGACGCTTCTGTTTTTACGTTACTAATAGCGCTTTTAATACCATTAATAATATTCTTCCAAAGATTGTCCCAGCCTTGTTTGATCTTATCAAGTCCACCGCCCGTTTTTTCGTTAAGCGTATCATACATGTCTTGGAAAGTGCTTTTTGCAGTTTTAGACAAATCACTACTTATATTTTTTAGATCTCCGCCTAATTTATCCCACTTACCACTCATTAAATCTTTCCAAGTTTGAGTTAAATCACCCATGGTATTGTAAGCGTTATTTAAGGTATCTTTAGAAACACCCGTAGCATCTGAAATTTTAGAAATCATCTCATCATGCAGCTTGCTGTTTTTGTCATTCATGGCATCAACAGCTTTACTCATATTAGATTTCATATCTTTCCAACCATTAACGAATGTTTTAGCGGCATTTTTAGCAAAATCATCGAATCCTTTGTGGAGTTTTCCGATCCAACCAGAAACATTGTTAAAAGACTTTACTAAACCAATAATTAAATCAGTTACTAATCTAATCGCCGCCCCTAAAGTTTTGCCTAAAACAGTAGCTAAAACCTTAGCGACATCTTGAACCGCGCGAATTATAGGAGCCAACGTTTTGAAAGTTTTCCCTAATTCTCCGCTGTTTTTGGATAATTTAGAGAAACTGTCTTTAATCGCATCTATAATAGGTTTTATACCAGCGAAAGTAACGTCAAACCCACGTTTAAATAGATCGAAAGCTGGTTTCATTTTGTTTAACACTTTAGGAATTTGACCCATAGAATCACCAACTTTCCCCAGCACCTTCTCAGCGGTGTCTCCAAATTTAGTTATCCATTGCGATAAATTGCTACCAGTAACCTTTTTTAAAGCATCGCTAAACTTAACAATCATATCACCCAATCCACGAGTGATACTTGTTGTAGCGTTTTTAATTGATGTACTAATACCATCTGTACTGTCGTGAGCGATCTTGCTTAACGATTTAAGACCACCGCCGCCTTTAGTATCCAGTTTGATTAATTCGTCTTGGAATTTTTGAACTGAAATAGCACCGTCTGACAAGCCTGATTTTAACTGAGCGGTAGTCATTCCCATGTCTTTTGCAATAGCGTTTAATGTAGGCCCTAATTGACTATCCATCATGCTATTCCACGTTTCAGCATCAATCTTGCCATTACTAAATGCCTGAGATAATTGCAATACAGCATTTTGTACATTTTCGGTTGAACCACCAAAACCGATGATACCGTCATTTAAAGCACTCCATACTTTTTGAGCCTTCTTCAAATCGTTAGTTGTAGAAGCGACCATTTGGACGCCTTGAACAGCCTCATCTAATCCAGTCGGCAAACCTTTAATTGATTTGTTTAAACCGTCCATTGCTGCATTAGTGTCTTTAGCATTATATCCCATGTTTTGGAAAACACGCTTTGAGTTATTTAAAGTGTCTACCCGACTAACTGCATCGCCAATTTGATTTGTAACAAGATTCATTGCTGCCATAGCAGTATTGGCAATCCCCACCCCAAGAGCGGTGTTCTTAATACTTGTTGTAAATTTACCAGTCTTAGTCGTACCATCTTCCGTTGATTTGTTGAATAACCCTAATTTGTCTTTTGCTTTAGCGATAGTGTCATTTGATTTAGCAAATGATGTATTCATTTCTTTTAATTGACTCTTTGTTTTAGCCATCGCTGTTGCTGTTTCATTCAATCTAGTAGCTTGAGTTTTGTAAGCTGAACTAGCCTTGCCTGATTTATCAGCAATATCATTTAATTCTGTTTCTTGAATTTTGTATTGTTGAGCTAAATTCGAGTAACTACTCTTTAAGTTTTTGATTTGTGCAGCTATTGCTTGATTTTCATTACCTTCCGCCTTTAGACGATTAACATAACTAGCTGATAACTGACTATTTTTGTTATATTCGTTTTGTAATTTAGCAAGTCCGCTTTCGTAATAAGATAAAGACTGCTTAGCCTTATCAATTTGTACATTCTGTTTCTCATAAGCGGCAACCAATTTATCAATTTGTCCTTGATATTTAGTATATTGTTGTGCCCCTTTTTGAGTAGTTACATCTAAATCTTTTTGTTTATTGATGAGTGCTTGAATTTTTTGTAATTCTGCTTCTTGGGTATCTTTTAAACCATCAATTTTGGTTTTTAAAGCACCTTGAGAATCGCCTGAACTCTTTAACGCAGCAGCTTGTGCCTTCCACGCATTAGTCGTTCCAGTAATTGCTGTTTGCAATGATTTTAAACTTTCAGCAGCTTTCAGCGTGTCGAGCGCCACACTTGTACTCATTTGAGCAGATACTTTTTTGCTCCCTGGCATAATATTCCTCCTTACTAAAAAAGAGGGCAAACGCCCTCTAGGTATGACCTTCTTGAGTTATTTTGTTAAACAACTCCATAGGGTCGTCGTAAACTTCTTCTTGTTGAACTTCTTCTGAATCTGTGCCTAAGATTTCCATTAACAAAAAATAATCTTGGTTTTCTATTTCTTCCAAAGTCCATCCTAGATTTTGGATAGCAGACTTTTCAAAGACTAAAAAATCATCATATGAATGTTTAGCTTTGAGATATTGCAAATGTCGGCTATCCTTTATTTTTTTGACTCTTCTAAGTCGGCTGGGTTGACTCCTAATAGTTTCATTGAGATTTCGTTAGCAATTTTGATGACTTCGTCTTGTTCTAGTGCATCTTCAATTTTTTCTACTTCTTTATTTGTTAATTTAAGTACATCGGCAATGTATTTAACCGCCTTTTCTGTTGATTCCATTGGCACAGACAACATTTCCATACCCAATTCGCTCATTTTATCAGAACCGTTTTCAGTATTATCAATCTCTTTTTTTAAATTATTAATTTTTTCGTTTGTTTCAGCAAAATCTTTTTGTAACTTTTGCGTCAATCGCATATTTTTAACGGTTTGTTTAACTTCGTAATTTTTCTTTTTTAAAGGCAATGATTCAAGAGTAATCTTCATCATATAACCCTCCTTATATCTTTATTCCTTTCTTTAACTAAAAAAAGTAGGCATAAAGCCTACTTGGAAAATATATTAAGCAGTAACCCCGCTTGAAGATGCACTTGATGAACTGTCAGAAACTGTTGGTGTAATCACTTGACCGTTTTGTGATGATGAAGAACCTGGGTCAGCTTTAGTGATTAATGTTTGACCTGGGAAAATTTGATCGAATAATTCTTTTTCAGAGAAACTATCCTCTGTTGAGCTTGCTAACATGTAAGGCATGCCATTTGTACGGTCACAAGCTAAACCTTCAAATGAAAATTCGTCCGTTGCGACATTTGTTTTCTTGGAAGTATTAGTTTGCATATTCCGTCCTTTTGGAGTTGGAACTGACTTGCCCATAATGTAGTAAACATAGTCCTTATAATCCATCGTAGACGTGCGAGCAATGATACCAGCATAAGTGTTGACCATTGTATCAACATAACCGCTACCAGTTTTTACACGACCTAATAATTTATTTTGAATATCAAAAGGCAAGTTATTGAAAGTAACATCGAAAGAACAAGTTGGAAGTGACTTAATCATAGAAACTTCTTTATTGTTCCCATCGACTTCATCATTTGTTTTAGAGATTTGGACATTTACTGCGTTTGTACCCAACATATTATCTGTAATTTCAATACATCCGCTTTCAAAGCCTTTAGTTGCATCCGTTAAAATATTGCCATTTTCGTCAAATAATCCAAGATATACTCGATCAATACCGACTGTTGCCATATTATACGCCTCCTAATTTAAATAGCTTTCTTTTTCGATATACCAAGTTAGCGTGTATTGTTTCGTATCAGGGTCGTACATTGCCCCGCCTAAACTGCTAACTGTATATTTGTTTTTTACTAATAGTTTTAATAGTTTTGTTTGGAATTGTTGCATATCAAATCCGCTTGAAAAGTTTCGCTTGAAAAAAATTTGTAATTGTAATTCAGTATTAATTGCGAAAAAGTCATCATTACCTTCTTCGTCAGTTTCGATTTGGATTTCTCTTAAAAGCAAAATAGTTGAGTTAGTATCATCAATCTTTGAATCTGGAATGTGATATAAATAGATTTCATCAATATCAGGAAAGTTAGTAAGTAATTGTTTTGTTTCGTCAATGCAACCCATTTAATCACCGCCTTTTCTATTAATGATTTCTTTCAGTTTATTTGCCTCTGCTGTTAGCATTTTATTTTTTACAGTTGGATTAGTTAAAAATCTGTTGTAAAAACCAATATGACTTTTTCCGCTTCCTTTTCGGTTAGGGTAAAACTTTGTACCGTCATTCATAAAACGTGCGATATATCCTTTATCTTCGGTATATCCTACAACACTTGTACCATTCTTTTGCCCATCAATATCTTTTGCTTGCGTGACAATGCTATCTTTTAAGTGTTTGCTATTACGGTTGCTTTCTGGCGTTACCCTAGCCAATTCAGGAGCAATCACATCAGCTCCAGCTTTTGTGATTTCCGCTTGTTCATCTGGAGTTAATGTCATTGTCCTTACAACATCTTGATACCATTCATTCAGTGCTTCATCTAGTTCCATTACGACCATCAACCTTTCGTAAAGTCAGCATGTCATAGCTTAAGTAGTTATCGTCAACTGAATCAATATCAATAATTCGATAATCCACATCGTTCATTGTTGCGGTTAAATATTGATAATCAGTATCTAATCGCTTGTCATGCTTAACAGCGATATATACATCATGTTGCGCCTCTGTTCCAGCGACACTAAATTTTTGATTTAACGAAACCTTCACTTTAGCACAATGTTTCGAGAACCAAAATACATTTTTTTCAACAACATCGCCAATAGGCGTTTCCGCTTCTTCAACCTTATTGAAACTAACTTTGTGTCGCATTTGATATGGTTGATACCTTGATTTAATCCGTTGAGTCGTCATCAATGTATCCCTCCAAATGGTTTAAAAGTGCCATGACGCCCCTTGAGAAACCATCCGGCAATGTTCTTTCGTAATACATTTGAGCAACCACAGTATTTACGGTTCGTTGGTAGATAGGAATATCTCTCAAATCTTCCGGCTTAACGGTTGAGCTCAATGAATCGCAAATCAATACTTCAGCTTGGTTGATTAAGTTACCAATTAAAGTACGCGTTTCTGGTTCATCATCAAGACAAAGTTCATCTAAGACTTCTGTTACTTTTTCATCACTTGGCACTTTCTCACCTCCTTAATAACCGCCCCTTACGGTACTGTTTATTTCGCAGGCGATAGATATTAAATTTATTTACTTGATTGAGTTGAAGCAGCCGCTGCTAAAGCATCTGTGTCAGCTTTAATAGTAGTTACTAAATCAGGACGAGCGCTGACAATATCTTCACGCAAGAAGATACCTAAAGCCTTATACCAAACATCGTAAGTGTCTTGGAATTGGCCTGTAATTTCAGATTGCTTAAAGTTGATTACAGCCTTTTGCAATGGAGCAACAACAAAGTTTGCATCGCCTTGTGAAGCAGATGGGAATAATGTATCTGGAACAACAACTAATTGATGTCCTAGCAATTGTTTGCCCATACCTTCAGTAAGGTTGCTGTTGATCAATGGACGACCAATTTTGTCAACCATGTTATCTAAGTAATTAAATGCTGATTGTGATACAACAATAGTTGCTTGTGCAGAGTCTAAAGGTTGTAAGTTCACATTTAAAGCAGTTTTTAAATCTTTGATAACGTCTGTTGAAGCGTCTTTCTTATGAGCTGGATTAGTTGTTAAAGCAGTCATAATGCCAGCGTCTTCTGTATTATCACGAAGTTCAATCAAGCAATTTGATAATTCTGATTGCCAATCATATGTCGAATCAGAGATTAATTCTTGGGAGAATACATATTTACCGGTATATGATTTTAATTTCCAATCAATTTCATCAACTTGTGGAGCATTATTGCCAGTTGTTTCGCTGAATTCTGTATGTTCAGCCAACTTATCTCCTACTAAATTAAATAGTGGTAATGTACCTGTTGTTGTTTTAACAGACACGGTGCGAACCAATGAGCCTAAGCGTGGGAATTGGTATACCTTATGTTCTGGAGTCAAGATTGTTTTAGGAATAATAACTTGACCTTGTGGCAATCCGACACCTGTAACCGCCCGTGTATCATATTTAGAGCCATTTTCTAAATAATCGCGGAAATTGCGAAGTTCTTTTTCTTGAGTGTTGATTTGTGATTCTGGTGTAATATCTACTTTATGTTCCATGTTACGTTTCACTTCCTTTGCTTTTTCATCTTTAGGAACATCTTTCTTTTTAGGTTCAGATTCTTTTTCTGATTCACCCGAACCTTCATCATCAACCTTTTCAGGTTCTTTTTTAGCACCTTTGGAATCTTCTTTCTTAGATTCTTCCAGTTTCTTTTTCAAATCTTCGTTTTCTTTTTCAAGATTGGAGTTTTTTTCTTTTAAAGCCCGAATTTCTTCAGATTCTTCATTTTTAGCAGTTTCTTGTTTCTTTTCTTCTGCCATTCTGATTTCCTCCTTCATTTTTTCTAATGAGCGTTGCACACCCACTGATGTTTGGAGATAAGCCGGAATTGGTGTAATTGACAATTCCGCTACATTATCAATTTTTCTAATCGTATGAACGATTGTACCGTCATCTCTTGTGTCCCAGTCATCACCATCTTTAGCAATTCTGAAACCAAAAGAACAGCCTTGTAAATTGCCGCTACGCACATCTTCGTAAACGTCTTTAGCAAGCGTTGTTTGTGGCAATTCTGCTTCAAAATCCACTCCACGTTCAGTTACTTCAATTTTTAAATTCCCAGCATTAGCACGAGCTAAGATTTTACCTGTTTCGTGATTGTAAAGTAGCATAGTCTTTGAAAAATCTAAGCTACGCACCGCTTCTGGTTCAATATATTCAATAAATCCCATGTCTTGAGATGGTTCATCAAAAACAATGGCTGTACCACGAATTTTTAAATTTCCATCTTCTGTTGGGAGTGCACGGACAACATCATCAAGCGTCCGAATATCATCAGCATTTGGCATTGCTTCGCCTCCTTTCGTTCCTTTAACTTCATTCAGTAGGAACTGCATTATTTTCAACTGGCGTTAAATCATAAACATGTTCATTAGATAGAATCTCTTGTGCTTGGTCACCTGTAATTGCTCCACTTTGCATTAACGAATTAACATCACTAATAACCCGTTTGTGTGTGCGATCGAACACAGTAGATACATCAATTTTTACATCAACATTGAATTTCTTGGATAATTCTTGTTCAACTGGCGCGATATATGTGTTAAGACAAGCGATATATTGTTCTTGCAACATGTCAGAGCTTGATTGTTGATCTCCTTGACCGTTTAAATAATTATCTGGAATACCAAAAGCCTTTGCGATTTGCTCTTGAGAAAAACTGTAATTATTTAAGAACTTAGCAACATCGCCATTAATTCCAACTTGTTGATATTCTGCCGATTGATCTAAAACAATAGGCAAACCACGGTTAGCTCCACCGTTTTGTTTAACAAAGTCATTTCTGATTTTTTCTTTAGTTTTGGCGTTCAATTTGCCTTCTGGAATCTTCAATAAATTTTGTGGATAAATACCATTGGCAATCGTTGATAAAGCCAACTGATGAGATTGTTTTTGAAGCTCCAATTCATCTGCTAAACTCATCAAAGGAGAGCGTCCCGTGTACATATTCCCTTCATATCCACCAGACATTAATTTAAAATGCAATACATTGTTTGAATCCAGCGTGATAGGGTCTCTTCCATCGCTATAATTGAATGTATATTTAATATCTTTTAAACCATTGTCATCAGTAATTAAATTTAGTTGTACGCTTTCTGATGGCACTAATTCCAAATAATCAGGTACATTGCTTCCATTTCGATGAATAGTGCAGTAAGCATTCCCAGTGAGTAACATACTAACTAGCACTGTTTGGAAGAATCCAAATTTGTTCTGAACAGGATTAGGTTTCTCAATAGCTGTATATTGTGGTTTGGGACAATCAAAATTGCAGGCTGCTATATCAGAAGCAATACGATTAACAACTGCGTATACATCCGAATTTTGCAACGCTAAATCTTGACTGATTAACTCCGTTGGATATGTTTGATTTTTAGTTGGAATAAAAGGCACGACATTGCTTAGCGTCATATCCCGCTTTTCTAATCCTTTTAAAAAGTTAAATGGCATTAACGCTCATCTCCTTTCTGATAAGCAAAGATTAAGGAAACTGCAATTAACATAATTCCAGTTGTGACTAATCCCACAACTTTGCCAATCGAAAACGCTCCTAGTGAGATTAAAACAATTCCAATAACTAATAAAATAAGCGGCATTCCGTCCAATAAATAAATCATGAGTTTTTTCATGCTATCCCTCCTAGAAACTAAATTCATTCATAAAGTAATCGTTAATTTCGTCATCATCCATTCCAGAAAACGGATTGTTTTTGTCTTTATCAAAATTAATGTTGTCAAAATAGTATCTGGCACGCTCAAAAGCATCAATAATGGCATCAGCAACGTCAATCTTTTTAGTAGCTGCGTCTTTGTCAATTTTTACAAATCCATTTGAAACGACCAATACCGCATTTGTTAAAGCGGTTGTCAGCACTTCGTCATGTAGGAATGTAACTCTACCTTCTGCTATTGTCCGTTGAAATTCTTTTGTAGCGTCATTTAAATGCGGCGCTGTTTGTTGCAAAGCTAATAATGGAAAATCATTATTTTGTTCAATTTTTTTAATAATAGTGTCTGTGTTCCAACGATCATAAACAAAGCACTTAACTTTCAATTTGTTGTCAGATATAAAATTCATTAAATAGTTATATACTTCGTCAACATTGATAAACCCTTGAGCGTTTTTTGTGATTGAACAGAAACCTTTTTTCTCCATTGCTCTATATGGGATATTGTCTTGTTGTTCTTTTAAATCAATACGTCCTTGACTGCGCGCCAATGGGATAAACGAATGCTCGTAGATATAATATTTACCAACACCGTCATCAACATATGGAAAAACAAATGACAATGATGTGTCATCGCTAAAATTAGAAGCGTCATAGCCAATGTATACGTCTTGTCCTTCAATATTAATCGGCGGCTTATCAACGATAGATTGTTCAATGTCGGACAATTCAAGATAATTGTTATTTGAGCGGTTTAACCAGCAATTCAAGTTCTTGTTTTGCCATGAGTAAAGCGTTCCATCCGCTTCTTTGCTATCACGCTCTTTCAGCATGTTTTCTTTTAAATGGTCTCCAACTTCTGGAAGCGCCAGAATCGGATTGCTTTTAATCCACGTTTCAGGTTTACTAGTTTCTTCATCCACATTATCTTGTTCATAGATAACGCATAACGTATTCTCTAATTTACGTTCATAATCTTTCTTCATCGCATCAATCATGATTTGTTCTGTTTTGCGAAAAGCACAATTAGAATCAGGATATGCAGTGGATATTTGAATCAGTTGAGGACTATCAATCTGAACTTGACCGGAACTCAATTTATCCAATCCATCGCTGATTAACTTTTGTCTTAAATCGTCCGCCACTTCATCAGCAACAACAATACGAGGGTGCAAACTATCAAAACGCTTAGCTTCAAAAGATAGCTTTAAAGTTTTATTCTGTGTTTTTTTAGAAATAATTTGATCTGTTTGTACATCAATGTTTTTGCTTTTAAACAGCTTATCAAATGCTTTAATTTCTCTTAAACGATTACTTTGGAGTTGTAAGTACGAGAAACCCTTAGTAGCTTGAGTGTTATTTGGGGCGACTAAAATGGCTTCTTGCCCTGTTAAGTTATCCATTTCGATTAAATAGCTGTATAAAATCTGAATGGCACAAATGGCAGTTTTACCATTAGTACGCGCGACAGAAAAAATAACTTTATTAAAGCGTTTAGTATTATCTTTGGACGATTTCCAAGCGTTAATCATCAGCAATAATGACTTTTGCCACTCCATAAGCTTCAACGGATTACCTGTGCTAATATCAATCATTAATGAGCTGAAATTGAGTATCTTAGCAGCTTCTTTTAAATCAAAGTAATAATCAAAGTCGTCATCTTCTGTAATTCGTCTCAAATCTTGCAAATGTCTAAAAGCCATTAATTTAATGGTGTTACAAGTGATGATTTTCTCGTCCAAAACATCACGACAATACATTGTCGCTGGGTCTTTATATTTTTCGAAAACGTCATCATATTTATAGCGGTTTAATTCCGCTTGATATTGTTGAATAACATCTTCTTTTGTTAAATCAATCTCGCGCACTAAAACCCACCGCCTTTGTTAAGTAAGTCTGACAAACTAGGTTCGTCATCTTCCTCAGTCTTGATATTTGCCAACATCGACGCTCTGCTACGTGGGTCAAGCCCCAACTTGTCAGATATGGTCTTAATTTGGTTGGTCGACATATTAAGCGTGTTTACTGCTGGATTAGCTTTATAGCCTTGAAAAGCGTGGTCTACCACATCGCCGTTAACATCTTGGATGGGTTTATATATAGCTTGTTGAATGCCGTGTTCTGATATTTCCTTATATGCCGTGTAATAAATATCAATGTGCATTGCTAACAAATTTACAAGGTGCATATCCAATTCTTTGACAAAACCCTGCTCTTTTAATTGAACAACCAACTGTTTGTAGATGTATGCAGCTTTTGTTCCTTTAAAATTTTTATTAGGAGTAGCTTGCAATTCTTCCATACCGCTTTGGAACTTGTCCAACTGTTCTGTGTTCTTCTTGAACTCTGAACGAGCATTAGGATCGCGAGTGAGTTTCATTTTTCTTCCCGACATTTTTGTTCACCCTTTCCAGCATTTTTGTTCACACCTTTAACGCTATTTTGTAGGAATTGAAGCATATATGGTAGATTGTTAAAATGAGGTTTTTTATTGATATATCAATGTTTGCGGAGGTTTTGCTAAGTTATGATAGGTTCTGAAAATTTTTGGTATTCAAAAATGTATTTTTAACGAGCAAAAGTTCCATGGCGCGCTTTCCGTTGTGAGAGTAAGGGCGGGGGCTTTTATTTTGGAGTGAACAAAAAAGTCGTCAAGTTTTATTTTCTTGACGATTTCTGCTTTTTTATTCAATTCTATATTTCGTTGATTTTAATAAATCATCTCTAGAAGGTAACCAAGCTGTAATCCCTTCATCGTTTTGTGAAATCAAAGTCTCACCA
The DNA here is from genome assembly GCF_053711055.1 of Ligilactobacillus sp. LYQ135. Taxonomy (NCBI): domain Bacteria; kingdom Bacillati; phylum Bacillota; class Bacilli; order Lactobacillales; family Lactobacillaceae; genus Ligilactobacillus; species Ligilactobacillus sp. LYQ135. The sequence continues at coordinate 61,151 of NZ_JBSJYT010000004.1, forward strand.
TCTGTAGTCAATTCCCATTCAGTTAGATCCCACACATCAATCATCTTAGTGTAATGATTATCTTTATCCTTTAAGATGTTGTATGCTTCTGCTAGTGAATACCTTCTATCAGTTGTATATTCATCCTTGATATTAGACACCGTATCACTTAACATCCTCAATGCTTTCTGTGCTTGTGTTGTATCTAATTGGAAGGATACTTTCGTTTCTTTCGCTGGACGGTTGACTGTTTGCTCTGCGTGTACTTCTTCTTCCGAAGCATCTTTGTTCATCTCATTTTCTACTTCTTCTCTATCCATAGCAGCGTAGATTCTATCTCTCAAAGTATAGATGTAAGTATTCAATATCTCGGCTTGTCGTTTAATGTACTCCGCTTCTTCTTCAGGTAATGCCATGTGTTCTTCGTGTAGTTGAGCCAGCAATTCAAAACGTTTAGCAATCATATCACTACACTCTTGACGCATTTTATCAAAATATGATTGACGATGTCGCTTATCATATCCGTCCGTTTTATCAATTAATTCTTCAATACCTTGTAATGTTTTCATAATCTATCCCTCCTAACTTTGTGTCTGTTTAAACCGTGTGTTCGTTCATAAATTCATCGATTGCTGTTGTTGAGATGCGCTTTACTTTACCGATCTCAGATACTTTCAAGCCATCATCAATAAACTTGTATAAAGTTGTATAACTTTTGATCTGCAAGTAATCCATTGCTTGCTTATATGTAAGCCATTTGTTGTCACTTGTCATTAATGTTACTCTCCCTTTCGTTATTTATCTCTTGCAATATCACGCACTGCATCAGCTAACTTATTTATCTTATTGTCGATACCTTCTAATATAAGCCTTGTTCTGTAAGCCTCTTCTCGTTTTATACTCAATGACAACTCTTCTTTTTTGTTAACTAATTCTTCGAGCTGTTTATTAACAGCTTCATCAGATGTTGTCATGTCTTTTGTTACTCGCTTTAACAACTGAATCTTACCACACACTTCTTCGTATTCGTCTTCTAAAATTTCAATTCTACTTTTCATAATGCATTCCTCCCTAAGATGACGCCTTAATTAATACCAGCACAATGATTAATAATATTCCCCATATTGTGTGATGTAGTAGCAGCCATACAGTCAACCATATTAAGCCAATGCCTAGTGCGATGGTTAATGCGAATGGCACTGCTATGATTGCTACTATTCCTACTGCTAACAGAATTAATAATAGGCTTACTAACAAACAACTCATTGCTTGAACTCCTTAATATATTTAATCCACCTATCTTTTGACAGGTGTTTAATCTTATTTATTCCATTTGGACTATGCAATATCTGCTCCTCTAATGTCGTTTTCCGATTGTGGCATTTATCGCATAAGCTCCATAAATTAGATGTATTAAGCGCCTTCGTTTTATCGACACGTAATGGCACGATGTGATCTACTATCTTCTTGTCGCTTACCGCACTACCGCAGCACTGGCACATATAGCAATCACGGTTGATTACATAATTCCGCGCCTTTTGCCATTGTTTCGATTGATAAAAGCTATTGCGTTCTCTATTCCTAAAACGCTCGTTATACGTCCTATTTCGTTCTCTGGTGCGTTTTTCTTCGTATTGAATATGTTTGCTACAATAACGCTTATCTGTCGTTATGAGCTCGTTACAAGTTGGGTATGAACACTCTCTTACTCTCATTAAAATAAACGCTCCTCAATTGTAAATCCATGGCCGATTCGTTTGGTTAACTCCTGTTGTTTGTGTTCTAGAAAATCAATAAAAGCTATTTGCTCATGCGGACTTGCTATATTCCAGTGTCTAATCAATGTTACTTCATTTCCGATTGATTTCGGATTATGTCGTTTGCATTCATCAATCAAATCATCAATAGCGTTTGTGTTGTTATCGAATAACATTTGAATGCGTTTATTTTTATCATCTAGACTAGCGGTGGACTTTTCAACCGCTAAAATTGAATCAATTAATTTTAACCGTTCAATATATTCTGTTTTAGCAACAACATTAAAAATATTGTCTAACGTAGTTCTATTATTATTGCACGCCTTGCGTACATCACAGAGCAATTGATTTAACTCTTTTCTTGAATATTGTTCTGTATTATTCAAGATATTGCTAACCATTCTGTATGTCGTTTCTGATTTAGGGAAAATTTTCCTTAAATTGTCTAATAGCAATTCGGACAACTGGTGGTCTGAATCATCGTCATAATCAATAACTGTTGGTTCACTTGATTGTCTAATTTCTTCTAAAGTCGGTACGTACATTTTAAGCCTCTCTTTCTTATCGTTTTCTTTTTCGTATTTTGCATAAAAAGAATGTTGAACGTCTTGCTTAGCATGAGTTATCTGCCACTCCAGCAGTTCGCGTCCTTTTTTGTCATTCCATTCGTTGACAAAACGTTCTTCCGTGTAGTTTTTTAACCTATATGCTGTTAATTGGAAATAAATATCAGTCTGCACATCAACGTCAGATATACGCAGTCGATTGGCTAACTTATGTACATTGGTTTTAAAACATCTAGAATTAATCAAATTCGCAGCGACAGCGTCACTCAAAACTAACATTCAATCACCTCTTTAACAATAGATTTTCTTTTTCCACAAAGTTTTTAACATTGCTTCTGCCAAGGACTTTCCTTTATGTTTATTCGCAATGGCTAATAGCGCTTGTCTAAACATTGCTTTTTCTTCCCATTCATCAAATGGACTTTTTTTGTAACACAAAAGACCTCTAGTCATGTACACACCTCTTAATCAAATATCCATAACGCAACACAAATCTTGACTAAAAACTCCAAAATCACTATTAAGGCGGTAAATATAATCGCCCAAACTACAAAGCTGATTAAATTTTTCCAAAATTCATTCAAAATAACAGCCCCTTTTCTTTGTCGTTATCATTTATTGTATAATACAATTATATCAAAAAAAGCCCTGCCAATCAACGTTTGCAAGGCTTTGTTAAGCTATTTTGTTATATACAATTATTTAATTTCTTTCAGTCCCATTTTACGGCGTCCCATGTTAAACCACGGAGAAACTGTGAAGGCGATAATATCATTCACAAAATAAACTGAACTAGATACTAGCATAGCAATCGTTGCTCCTCCTTGTGCAAAGGTAACTGCCCAAAGAACCATTTGAAAGATGGATGAGAATACCCACCAAAAATATTGATCGCGATAACGCAAGAAACAAATAATTCCACCTGTTAAACTAACAGCAAAACTTAATCCATCAATCCATGGTCTAGGATCGTTTGTTAAAGTTCCAATTAAATGAGCTGATACAACCCAAGTTACTATAGTTGCTGTTAAAGCTAAGATCCAGCCTTTGCTTGATAACTTCTTCAAGTGGTTTTTAGTATCGCTATTCCAACCGTGGAACATTTTACCTAATAAACTATCTGGATTCTTGACAAAACTTGAAATGATAACTGGTAAATCTAAAGTTAATATGTATGCCGTTTCTTCTGCCATTACTAAGTAATTTTTAGCACTAAAACCAACGTAGATTTTACATAACGCTGAAATAATTCCTAAAATACCATTAACTGATTTAGCAGCATTGATTGAAACAATACATAAACAACCTAAAACAGTTCCAAAAAATGTAACGGTTGATAATAAATTAATTTTACCAGTTACATAAATCATTAATTGTGATCCTGCCGCAAACCAAAATAAGCAATAATTTGCTGTGTGCCAACCTGTAATTTGCTCCTTAAACCATTTTAACGGGTGATTAAACATTGTAACTTCTTCTTGCAACCTAAGCGCCTCTTTCTATATATTGTATTCAACTCTTGTAATTCTACTACATCTTGTTATTTTTGCAATACGCAATTACAAATTTCTCTATCTTTCTTATTCCACACATCAAAATACACATCCAGATCAACCTTAATCTCTCTGCCTGTATCAAACATGAAATAACCATATTTTCCGTCTGAATATCCCAAAGCTCGAATTTTGTTATATTTACACTCGCTATCTTCGAGCCAGTGATAATTCCCACACACATCTTTAAACTCTATCAGTGCCACACTATCATCCCTTTTAAAGTTTTTCTCTTATACTAGCAATAGCATTGGCTCGCTTGGCATCTTCGGGGCAATCATCGTCATAATACACCCCGTTCTCATCCATAGGCACATCAGTCCAACCATACTCAAACGCTACTGAATCTAAAGCATCGTTTATAACCTCAATCTCTTCTTCAGTTAAATAAACACATTTCATATTATCTCTCCTTAACTATTTATAGCCGTAATAATCGCAACCACTAAGCTGATGATTGATACCACTAATGCAAAATTTTCCATGTTATCCCTCCGAAATCTCAAATCCATACCCATCTTCTGAAACATATACATTTTCTGATTCTTTTTCAAAATTATTTAAAATTTCAGGATAATCATTGATGTCTGTTTCCAGCTCATTTATAAACGCAGGTTTTAATAATTCAGAAAATCCTTTAAGCTGATTCATAATTATTTCTTGAGACGATTCGTGTTCAAATTCATCCAATAAATATTCTTCAATAAATTCTTTTACCATCTTTTCAAATCCAATAAGTTTAACAATTTTATATTTTTTCATTGTTATCCCTCCACCAATCTAAAAATCACTCGTTCGATACATTTTTATGAGTTTCTACTTTAAAAAATACAACATTAAAGTAAATATATGGATTATTCGTTATAATTCTCGCTATTTCTTCAACCACTTATAAAGTATAGGAAACCCAATAGCTAAAACGATTGCTACAATAACTATTCCGATTGCAATTCCAAATATTAAATCCATGCTATTTCTCCAGTAGTTCCGAGTTCTCGTGAATGTTGCCGATAATTTCCATAAAAATTGAATTATTATCGATATGTCTATCACCTGCCATAAAAGCACCATTATGAAATCCAATAACTAACGTTAAAGGCTCACTATAATAAACCATGCTATCTACTTGTACAATGTCCCCTTCATAAATTAGCGTATTATCTTTATTTCTTAAACCTGTACATTGTTCAAGATCGTATTTATCGCTCTCTTCAATTTCAGCTAACGTCATTACACGTAAATTTCCTGCAGTTGAGTAAAATTGTAATCCGTTCTCAACACCGTAAATGTATTTCTTGTTCTCTTTGTCCCATGCTCTATATCTCAATCTATCTTCCATTTTATCTTTCCTCCATTAATTCTGGGTTTTCATGAATGTTGCCAACAACTTCTAACTCATAATTAGCAATATCGCCTTCTGACAACATAGTGCCAACGTTTTTGTGTTTGTATGAGAAGCAAGCAAAATGCTTTTCTCTAACAACTACATAAGTATTTTTTGTATAAACAGATTTAAAAATATCCCCTTCATAAATCATCTTCCCGTTTTTATCTTTCAATCCGGTGCATTGTTCTTTAATGAAGCTATCTGCCTCTAATAATTCGTTGTAAGCTAAGTAATCTGTGTGCCCACTATGATAATCGTAGACTTCAGCTCCGTTTTGAATGTTATAAATATACTTTTGTCTCTTCTTATCCCAAGCTCTGCATTTAAATCTATCTTGCATTTTATTTTTCCTCCATATTTTTTAATTCAGTCCATTTTAAGTAGGCCTTAAAAATCGAGGATAGAGTTATACAAATCAGAAACATAACCGCCATAAATTTAACTGATGTACTACTACACCAAAAAACCATAAAAATAAATAATACTGCTATGGTTACGATCCCAAGATAAATCAATCCAGTCATAAATTCTTTTAAAGCAACTAAAATAACGATTAATAATTTTGATATTTTCTCCATATATTATTCACTCGCTTTCAAAATGTTTTCGAGATCTGTTCTAGTGATGGTTATATTCATTGGAGAACCATATCCAACAAATATACTTACCACAAAATCATCATTGCTAGTTTCACGATCTCGGTTGCCATATAAATATTCATATTGTTGAGGTTCAATGTTGATTATTTTGTCAACGTTGATATAATTTCCATTTTCCAACTTCACAAATTTAGCCATTTTCATCACTTGCTTTCATGATTTTATCGACTTCCTTTTCTGTTAAATGCACTAAAAAAGATCTTGTATGTTCAGTAAAATAGCAACTATCATCAAAATTTCCCTCTGAACATGTATCCATAGCTGCTAAAAATCCTTTGTTACGCTCGTCTTCAAAAATACAATTAATTTTATCAATATTTATAATCCGTTTCTTGCTCAGTTTTACAAATTTAGCCATTTTGACGCTCCTTTCTAGCCACCCAATTTTCTAATTTCCGCAACGCATTGATATAATCATCAATCGTTAACTCGTCTAATTCAGTAGCTACTTTTTCTCGTTTCAATCCAGTTAAAGCATGATGTAGACTTGGATAATATCCAATCACCACATCACGTTCTTTCCGTTCGCTAGTTGCTGGATCGTGTCTAATCAACGTATAGTTGTAACTATCAACTTCAATACGGTATCTGTTATCAATTTTAATTGTTGCTTTCGCCATTGTTGTCTGTCCCTTCATCAAATTTCAAGCTATTCATCTGATCAATCAAACTAATAACTTCTTCTTTAGTTGCTTTCAATCCCATTGCTTCGCCGTTATAGTGAGCTGTATCAAATCCAATGACATTAATGTTTTGATCATCAAAGTCTAAGCTGTTAATCTTGCCAACGAAAGTTATTCCGCCGAAAACGTCAAAATCTTTACTATCATGTTCACACGTTGGCTCATATTCAACATATCCGCAATACCATTTGCTTTGTAATGCCGGAAAATGTGGGTACGATCCTAAATTATGCTCGGTAATCCAATATTTTCTACCTTTGAAAGTTCCTTTTTCAACAACTTTAACTTCTCTCATTTTGACCACATCCATAAATATTATTTTTATCCGGATAAACAGGACGCCACGGAGTTGAACCGTGATAATACCATTCGCCCTTGAGTGTATTTTGTGGGAGTGAATGCAAAAACGGAAGCTATTCACTTCCTTAATTAAATTTTTACCAGTCCCACCGCTGGCAATGATTTAATGACCTTTGATAATCATTAAATCCTGGAGTGCTAAGAAAAATTGAAGGTGGTTACACATCCTTAACAGATTCACACTTTGTCTGCACTCCAACGACTTGGCGGTGTAACCAAAGCCTAGTCAGCGACTCGAACGCTGTGTGTTACCTAGCTAGGCTAGACTCTACCGAAAAAACACAGAACAATTTATTAGTTAATCATTTAAATAATTCCACTTATATACCAAAGTTATTTTTAATTTTTTGTTTTGCTACTCGGTAGCGGTAGCAATGACTTAACAGCCTTCGACAACTGTTAAGCCGAGCCTGATTTACGAACTACCCTGATTTCCTCAAGGTTGTAATACCTTGTTTGGTGCCTTGCTGAATTAATCAGGAGAAAGGATGCGTGCCTCCTGACTTTAATATTTTTTACCAACCAACTAGGCACCGTTTGTCAGTTGGTAATTACTCAATGACCTTTGACAATCGTTGAGCAATGTTATAAATAAAAAGTTTTTTATTAGGATTAAGAAGAAATGTAGCATTGATGCTTTAACTAAAGGCCTCCAATCTGTTTTGTTATTACCGTTTAAACTGTGCTACGTCAGTTCAAGGTGGTGAGCCTTAAAGCCCAGCCAGCGATTCGAACACCGGTTGTCCTACTGGGCGGACTCTGCCGAAAAATAACCGTACTATATAACAGTCTCCAAATTTTAAAGAGGTTTTTTAGTATTCGTTTTGCCATCGACAGTGTGGCAATAGCCTAAAGCCCTTTGACAAGCATTAGGCTTGATTTATTACTTAACAGATTGCATGTATTTATAATGCTCTTGTACAAATTTGTCGTTCTTCAAATTTTTCTTATACCAGTCCAAACCATATTTCCCTTCAACGTGATGGATAAATAAATCAATTTTCTTTTGAACTTCTGCACGTTTCTTCATTTCACGTTTGTAATATGGCAATGCTTCAACTTCATCTATCCACTTAACAATCAAATCACGGCTATATAATTTGATCTGTATTTCATTAATGGGTGTCGTTTTAGCTAAACCATATGTCCGACAAATCTCTTCTAATGATCTGAAACTTCGCAATGGTTTTTTGTGTTTGTTATATACCATTAACCACTGCTTACGCTTAGTCTTGACCGAGTTGCTACTTTTCTTTTTTGGGGGATTAGCAACACGTAAATTTGTAACTCTGTTATCTTTTGAATCACCGTTAATGTGTCGCACTATAAATCGTTTTCTATCTTCTAAGCCAGGGATAAAGGCTCTAGCAACTAACTGCGGAATCGTAAAAACCTTAGGTTCGCCATGATTTTTTAACTTGATGATTACCACACCTTCACGAGTAACTCTACTTTTCATTAAGAAACCAGTTTTTTTGATTCGTACATTGCCAAAATTACTTACTTCATAATCAGGTGCTTGTTTTATCATTCTCCATTGTTCAATCATCTATAACACTCCTACTTCAACTAATTCCCCATTTTGTCGATAATAAATAGCTAATTGATGATTATTTGAATATCGTTTAAAATCACGAATTTTTTGTTCAAACTTATCGCAATCCGAACTTACAAGACTAGGAGTTTTTGAATATGTAATCGCCTGAACATTTTCGTATAAATCATCAAACCATTGTCCAGTGTCCTTATTTGCGTCTAAATCCTTAATATACATTAGTTTGATTGGGTGCTTTAACTTTCTTAAAGTACTCAATGCTTTTTGTAATTTTTCTTCATTCATCACTAATGTCCTCCACTTCAATTTCAATTCTGGGATCTTCTGCATAATATTTATCCGCTACGATTGATACGATGTTTCTATCGTCATCCCATATAATTCCGTTTAAGGCATCTAAAATGCTTTTGATGTAATTATCTAAATCACTCTTCACTTGCGGTCTATGAACGTGTGATAGCCTTTTTGAACGCTCTCTGTTAGAAATACTTTGTTGAATAGGTCTAAAGATTTTCAATGTTACTTTCAATGGCTTACCGTTAAATCTTTTTAAATTTCTAGCGTTCATCTCACCAATGGCATATTCCCCTACGTCTTTTTTAAACTCGGCAACCTTCTTTGGATCGTAAAATCTAATCCCACGACCATAACGTGTTGCTCTGGGTCTTAACTGTCCTACAGGCTCAATCGGTATTGTCATTCTCATGATTAATGCTCTGGTAAATGGCTTTGTGCAATATTTGAATATCCCGCCCACGCTGTACCTAAAATATCTTGTGCTATATCCATAATGTCCTTATACACATCTAATCTCTTTAATTCGTCTGGACTTTCACGCACCAATATATCTAATTGCTCCATACGATCTTTAAAATCATCAGAGTTGCCCCACAACAAAGATAAATTTTCTTCATCAGTCACTATTCTTCACTCGCTTTCTCAAAAACTACCCATCGTGTTTTACCACGTTTATCTCCGAACAGCGGATCACGTCCAATCGTATCTAAAACTTTCCGAAAAGGAATTTGTTCTTCATTCCATTTAAAAACAATCGTTCCATTCGGTTTAACAACTCGATTACATTCATTAAACCCATCATGAATAACCGTTGGCCAAGTTGATTTTTCAAGCGTTCCATACTTTTTAGCTAACCAACTCGTTTTACCAGCATGAATCAAATGTGGTGGATCAAATACAACTAAATCAAAATAATTGTTTTCGAACGGCATATCTGTAAAATCTGCTTGAACGTCTGGATTAACATCTACAACATGACCAGACTTTAATTTCTCGTAATATCGTCGTTTATCCATGAAAGTAACTTCCGGGTTGTCTTTATTCCACCAAAACATCCGTGATCCGCAGCAAGCGTCTAATATCTGCATCACTCTTCACTCGCTTTCAAAATGTTTTCGAGATCTGTTCTAGTGATGGTTATATTCATTGGAGAACCATATCCAACAAATATACTTACCACAAAATCATCATTGCTAGTTTCACGATCTCGGTTGCCATATAAATATTCATATTGTTGAGGTTCAATGTTGATTATTTTGTCAACGTTGATATAATTTCCATTTTCCAACTTCACAAATTTAGCCATTATCNGTTGCCATATAAATATTCATATTGTTGAGGTTCAATGTTGATTATTTTGTCAACGTTGATATAATTTCCATTTTCCAACTTCACAAATTTAGCCATTATCCTTCCTCCATAAAAAAGTTTTCTCCAAAAATCTCATCAAGTATCTGACCGGGTCTGTCTGATTCTTCTAACCATTGGTAGAACCCCGCCATAAATTCAGCGCTGCGTTCGTACATTTAAAACCTCCTAATTGTGTGCCATTCGATAATCGGGAACTTTGCTGAAATCTAATACATGCTCTGGATTGCTTGTTAGCAAACGGCTTACAATCTTCTGATTGTATATGCGGATCAAATCATCACCCGTATTGTTGGTTGTGATAATAATTGGCTTGCCTTGCATTAAATCTCCAATCCTGAACATTGTCTGTTGAACTGTATTGCTAGCCTCTCTAGTTTCGCCTTGCAGACTGCTTTCAGTTCCAAGATCATCTAGCACCAACAAATCTGTTTCTTTTAAGTCTTTGAAAAATTGATTAAACCGATCTTCTCTGCGAAAATCGTGTTGATATTTTGCAAAAGATAATTCAGCAATCTCCGCAGTTGATACAAATAAACAACTCTTCGGCTCTATCGCATGCTTCCTGACAAGATTAAGCATGCACACTGACAACATCGTTTTGCCTGTGCCGGCCTTACCGCGAAGCACTGTGTTATATTGTTTGCCGTTACAATAATCAAGTGTTATCTGTTTAGCGTGCTTTGCCAATTTAACAAACTCATCAGATGTCGGTTCAATGTTTTTGAATTCGTGTGCTAAAACATTTTGTTCGTTGTAAATTGATCGCTGCTGCATGAACGTCTTTGCTCGTTTCGCTTTATATTTAGCGACTTCTTTGCGCTCTAACTCATCTCTCCACGCTTGTTGCTCTTCTGGACTCATCACTGGTATATCTTTTAATCTGATTTTTTTAGCAATGTCCTTATTTTGTAGCGCTTTGATAATATCCGCTGTTTCCATACTCACCACCCTAATTCATTATTTATTTGTGGTTTAGCGTTTTGTGTTTTCTCATTCAAATAACCTTCAAAGTGAGTTCCGAATAACGTTTCTGGTCGAAGGTATCTGCTCATTTTCGCACTGTTACTCCACTGACTAACTTTTAAATCAATAACTTGTTTAAAATCATCAACAGTAGCACCTTCATTAATCCTTGCTTTAATTAATCGCTGCGTCTTTTGAGATGTACTCCGATACCTAGTACCAGCTTTCTGGTTGAGATAATCAACAATGATTTTGATTTCATCTGAATAAGACTTGGTCGAGTGCGAACTCGACATATTATCTTCTGTAGTATTCTCTGTGGTAGTCTCTGGTAGTCTATGGTATAGGTCAGGACAACTAGTCCCTTTTAGATTGGGACTATCAGTTCCTTTCGTGGGGACTGGCAGTCCCTTTCGTGAACCCAAATTGTCTAATGCGTCTTTGTTGACTCTATACCACTTTGTTCGATCAAATTTAGCTTTGTTATAATTGGCGGTAATCAATATTTTCTTATCTTCCAAATCCTTTAAATAGCGTTGGACTGTTTTTTCGCTTAACCACGGGAATTGTTGATGCCATTCTTTAACGGTGTTGTAAACCCATTTGTGACCGTCATGAATATTGGTCGATTTTTGTTGCCAGTAAAATATTTGTTGAACCATTATCGCTTTGTCAGCAGATTTTAAATAATTGGCTAAACTAGGCAAGACTTGTAATGGTGGTTCACTAATCAATAAATCACTCATCATCTTTCACTCTCCCTAACTTGAATCTCTTGGCTATCTCTGGTGTAACCTTGATTGGCTTAATATGATATTTTTCAAAGAAATTATTAATCCTGTTGTAACGCATGTAATGATGCTGCTCATCATGATGAATCCTACACAACGTCATAATGTACATGCCAACATGATCAATCTTGTTTCGATTCCTTCCCATTCCTACTGCGTTATAGTGAGCAATATCTGCCGGCTTGCCACAGATGACGCATTGCTTGTTTTTTAAACAAAGCATTTGCTTTGGAAAATCATCTGGAATTGCATCCCATGTTTTAGTCTTAAACGGAATGTTATTCTCAAACATAAAATTCAAAATCGTTAAAATCATGTAATTTCCGACCGTTACAGAGCAGTTAGATAAGCTGAACGGTTTTACTTTAAAAATCATTTCAACCGCAAATTTAAAGCGTATTTTCCAATATTCAGGCAAATCTCCGGTATAATCGCATAAGTCATTAATCAATGCGTATATTTTCTTTCGTTGATCCGGAGTGATAATGCGTCCGTCTGAAATTGCAATCTCAACAGTTGGCTGTTTACCATTCGACAACCTTTGGACTTGATACATATCAATTTCTTCATCAAGTTCAATTTCAATTTTATTTCCGTTAATCTTAGTTACTTTGCCAAACATTATTTAGTTACTTCTTCAAATGTCATTTCTTGGCTACTCTTGCCAGTGTTTTCTTTCTTCATCGCACGCAATACGGCAATCATGGCTTGGAACTTTTCAACTGGAGTAAAATTGTCAGAATTTGGATATGCTTGTTTAATCTTCTCCACTACTTTATTTTGTAAATCAGCAGTGGGGATTTTACATAAAACAGAAACTTCTGCCATAAGGTCTCCCATTTCTTTTTTTACTTTTTCCAATTCATTTTGATTTGTTGTTTGTTGCTTAGTTGATTTCATTGATACGAATTGGCCACCGTTGGCGCTGTCCGAACTATCGGGGTCTTCTTCTTGGTCTGAAATGTTGAATAATTGTTTGTAAAAATACTTTTGTGCGGTCGTTTCTGCTTTTACCATCGCTTTTTCGCTAGTATCTTGACCACTACCAGCCATTTTTCCGAAAATCTTTTCATTTCCGTCAGTAATAGTAAATGTCCCCATTACATCAACATAGTGAGTAATGCTGCCTTTAGCGCTCTTGCGGTCGTATTGTTGGATAATCTCGTATTTTGGAATAATCATTATCCCGTTATCAGATAACGCTTTTTTAACGACCGATTTGATTGCCCCTTCGCTTTGGAAACTATAGTGTTGATATTTATTTTGTCCGTCTTTTTCAACGGGAGTTATTTGTAACATTGCTTTTGATAATTTTTGAATTAAGTTATCTTCACTCATTATTAACCCTCCGTCTTGATGTTAATTGTTTCGGTTTCATCAACCACAATACCGTCAACTAATTCTCCGGTCTCTTTCAGAACTGCTTTGCCATTGACGACTTTCATTTGCTTTTTCAAATCGCCCCAACGAAGTTTCGGTGTGTTTGTAACGAAATCAGTTCCTTCAAACTTCTTGATTAATTGCTTATCATCGTGAGTCCATTTTTTGCGATGAGAAACACTAATCTTTCCATATGGACTACTGAATTTAAATTTAGGATCATCCACTAAATTAGCATTCATAAACTCGTTCAAAAGTGATTCGAAGTATTCTTCACTTTCACCCAACTTTTGCAATTCTGTTGTTTCCCAGTCTAAAATCCGTTTTTTCTCAACTTCTGCTCGTTGTTTAATCTCATTTATTTGCTTTCGGACATCTGATAACTTCCGTAATGCCCAATCAGCCTTACTCGGATCGTCAACAACAAATCTTTCATCAAATTGTTCATTTTGTTTTTCTAAAATTTCACTCATAATTTACATCCCTTTCATGTATTTCCCACTGTATACAAACAACGCCTGATCAGCCGCCTGTACCATTTGTTTGTTTGTGTTTAATTTCGTTAATGTGTTCAATAAACCAATCGTCCCTTGTGGGTCTAACTTATAGGCTTCGTGTGCCCAGTTATATAAACCTTTACGGTACGTTTCAATGTATGTTGTGTTCATTTAATCCTCCTCTTGACTAGCTAACAAATAAGAGGTAAACTTAAAAAAGTTTCTTTTTTATTTGTTAGCATTTTCGGGCGTTAAGCCCCTCTTAATGTGCCGAATTTGTTCATTTGAAGATGTAATGCGCCCATTCTTGGGCGTATTTTTTATTAGCGATACAATGTATTACCATTACGCTCAAATAAACAATCCATAATCCAGCACATAATTTCGGCGAGATTAAACCAGCAAAGATCGCTGATCCAATTAACGCTGTTTCAATTTTTCTACACATTCTCATGCAGTAACCTCCTAAAGTTGATGACTTTCCATGAAACGATCTAGCAATCTACGGTCATACCTGTTTATGCTATGACCATCAATGTGAACTGGTTTAATTTCGCCGCTTTCTCTAAGTTTTTTAAAAATTGCAGGACTCACTTTAATGTACTCACACGCTTGGTATTGTTTCATCCAACGGTCTTTTTCTTCAGCTTCCACAGACTTTTTCAAAGCCTGGAGAAGCTCTATTATTTCGCTAGTAAGCTCATTTTTTGCGCTTTCACTAAACAGTTCTAAAACCATAGCTAATTCCCTTTCTGTTATAATTTGTTTATCTACTTACGAAAGAAGGTGTTAACATGGAACTTAATCCAGATTGTTTACGTGATATTCTTTCCGAGATTGCAAAATTACCCATGGGGCAATTTTTAAATTCACTTCCAAAAGAAATTACCGAAAAATATTCAAAAGATGAAATTGAATACACAATTCAAGTCATCAGTGAAGAAAAACTTGCGCATGTTGATTTGAACTGGAAAAACAACGGTAATATTTCGTTATATTTTTTAGGTCAAATGACTTTATCCGGTCAACAACTTTATGCCCAAATAAAATCTGATGCCGTTTGGAAAAAAGTTAAAGATGAAATCAAAGCTCTTGGAAAGCCGGTCTCGGTAAACTTAATTAGAATTTCAGCTAAGAAAGCGGTTAGTTAGCCGATTTAACTTCCCAATTGCAATAAAGAATTGCAGAGTCAGCACTTTTTATATTTGCTGACTTTTTTTATTGATTCCTCTAATTTCATTTAAATTCGTCTGATATAATTTAGTTATCTCCTTATGAAAGGAGGTGAGATTATGAGCAAAAACGATAAAGAACTTGCCGTTGAATTAACATGTAGTTACTTGAACGCTTTATCCGCTTTAAAAAAACCTATGCACCCCGTTTTAAATGACATGAATGGTTTAAACGGCGGCGGGAGCGTATTCAATAAAATTTCAACTAAAAATGTTAACGATATGGTTGATATTTTTTACTCTCATCTCAAGAAAATGAATTAATTTTCATTTCTAAGAAGAGCTGACAGTGTTGTTGGTTCTTCTTTTTTTGCAATGTTAATACTTGTCATTTTTTTGGTAGACAACTTTTGAATGAATCCTTGTATTTCTTCCGCTTGTAATTCATAAGTCACTACCGCAATGTATTTAGCCATTTAAATCTTCCTTTCTAATACTTGCTCTTGATCCAAGTGTCATATTCTCTTTCGCCGAAAAGTTGCACCGCTCTGTGTTCGGCTTTAAAAAATACGCTGGCGTCATCGCAGATACATTGCCCGAACGGATCGGCAAGACCTTGTTTTTTATATTTGTTGTAACGCCGCTTCATCTCTTCTTCGTAAAGATGTTGGCATTCTTCAACCGTTTCGGCTTTATCTAATTCCGATCTGTAAGACATAGCTGTTTCCCTTTCTAATCGTTGAACTTGTCGTAAAGTTCTTTGATTGTATCTAGAATTTCCATTCCCTTTTGAGCATCATCAAAGCCAAGCTCTGCAATGCGTTTTCCTTTAGGCATGTTCAAAACCAATCTAATACAACGGGTTACTGCTTCTCTGATGTATTCTGGATTACCAGAGTAAACATCGGTTCTATTACATTGGTATGTGTGAGGTCTTACGATATGTTTACTTGAAACCTCATCGCAAAATTCGTTTATTTTTTTAGAAAGTTCATTACCTGTCGTTCTTTCATCAGCAACCTTTTTGGCTTCTTCATAAATCATTTTCCTTAATTCAGAACGTGTCATTGTTACAATTTCTTCGTTTTCAAAATCCATAATCAAGTCTCCTATAATTGATCTCTTCTAGTTTTAATATCTTTTAAGTACAAATCTTCCATACCCAATAAATCAGCGATGTTATATGCTCTTTCTCTGAACATTTCCAAAACATCCTCTTGAGAAGCTAGCATTTGAATGTTCCCTTTCGCGTAAGTGCAAATTCTTTCGCTTTCTGCCAATTCAATCAACGCTTTCAAAGCCTCTTTTACGTTGTCATATTCAATCACTGTGTGTACCTCCTTAAATAGTTAATTCTGTTTGTGCATTTGCTTTTTGCACTTCCGTTTGCAATTCGAAAGGCAAATACCAGTTATGCACAAAACTCATTGCTTCATCGAATTGTGCCATCGGAACATCAGCGTATCGTTCTACCTCAAATTGATCTCTGAATACATCAAACATTGCTCGGTAAATCTTACGAACAAGCGGTTTATTTTGATAAGCGTTGCTATCTTTACCGCCAACTAAATTGATTACTTTCTTGTTGCGTGCTTTACGGAACTTAGCGACTAAATTTCCCGGTAACCCCATGCGGTTTTTAATATCTTCAATTTCTTGTTCAGCTGTTTCAAGGCGTTCATCCATATGCGAACTTGCTTGAAGTAATAAATTAATCCGACCTTCTGGAGTCTGTGGTAATGCTTGTTGCAATTTAATCGCTTTTTCCATTTCGTTAAATGCTTCAATGTATTTTAGTTTGAAATCCATTGCTCGTTTGCCTGTGAACCCCATTACTAATAATGTGAATCCATCTCGATTCATGTAGTACATCTTATTGTGTTTGCCATTGCTTGCTCGGTACTCGCTTTGAACAAACATTTTTAGTAGGGCTGAATTTTCAGCCGTACTAAGTAGATTATCGATTGCTTGAACAACATTCTTGTGTTTCCGTCCAAAACTTTCTGCCACTCTCAAACTTGTTGTTACTGCTTGTTGATTTTTCATAATTACTAATTCTGTCATCTGACATCCTTCTTTCTAATTCTGTGTCTTTTAGGACACTAATTCTTTAAAAAAAATATCCATTACCTCATCTTGTGACAAGTTCATAGCTTTTGACATTGCTCTTATTTCAGCAGCGTTAATTTGTCTCTCACCACGAATTGTTTTATAAAAAGTTGACTTAGACATCTCAACGCCTTCGTCTTCCATTTTATTGAGCAAATCAGTAACTCTTAAACCTTTCATTCTGATTAGCCCCATAATTTTATTTGAGTCCATTTTTATCACCTCGTTTCCTTTAGGACACTTTCAAGTATACACCATAAAAAAATGATGTCAATAAAAAAATGCACAAAAAGACACTTTTTTTGTAAAAATGATTTTTTTGTGTCTTTTTTAACACTTTTGTACTATAATATAACCATAACGAGAAGAGGTGAACAAATGAACATTAGAGATAGACGTTTAGAATTGCATTTAACATTAGAAGAAGTCGGCGAAAAAGTTGGTGTCGGAAAATCAACCGTTAGAAAATGGGAAGCCGGCGCAATAAAGAATATGGGTAGAGATAAAATAGTGGCTCTCGCCAAAGCGTTAAAAATGAGTCCTTTAGAAATTATTGACCCAGATCATAAATTGCCTACTAATATAGTAGATAAAATAAAAGAAACTGTTATGGAACTTTCAACACCACGCCAAAACAAAGTATATGATTTTGCAAAACGACAATTAGATGAACAAAATGGAAAATCAATTACAGTTGGTCGTGCAACTGCTGCGGGTAATCCGCTTTGTGGAGAAACGCAAGATAGCGAAGAACAGCACTTGGTAGTAAATCGCGATGAAATTCCACGGGGTGCTGATGAAGTTATCACGATTGCTGGTGATAGTATGGAGCCTTTGTTGCCTAAAGGTTCACAACAGTTTATTCACTACCAACCTACACCGGACACAGACGGTCAAGTTATGATTGTACGCATTAAAGATGAAGGTGTAACTTGTAAGAAGGTTTATCGTGAAAAAGATAAAGTAAGATTAGTTTCTGTTAACGATAAATATAAAGATATGGTTTATCCGGCAGAAGATGTTGAATGTATTGGTAAAGTTATTTTAAAATAATTCCGATAGTCCAAATCTTGATGACGTTAAAAGCTAGGAAATATATTTGGGAGAGTGATACTCATGTCGAAAAAAACCATTAAAGACGAAAATGGTAAAACATATACAGTAAAGGAGAAAAAACCTTTCTATAAAAAATGGTGGTTTTGGTTAATCATTGCAATCATTGCCATTGCAGCATTTGGCGGCAGCGAATCCGATAGTAGCTCATCTGATAGTTCAGCAAAAACCGAGCAAAAAAGTTCTGACGCAAAAACTGACGAAAACTCAGAAAAAACTTCAAAAGAAGAAACTGGGCAAGCTGTTACTTTAGGAGCTGGAGAATATACGGTTGGAGATCAAATTAAGCCTGGACGCTATGTAATCAAAGCCGCTAGTGGTAGCGGTAATTTAACGTCAGAAAGCGGCGATATTAATGTAATTTTGGGTCAACAAGTTGATAACGATATGGGACAAGTTGATTCATATACTACAAATCTTAAAAAGGGAACAAAAATTAAAATATCTGGCATTAACCAAACGAGTTTTACTCCTGTTACATCTAGAGAATACTTAACTCAATTAACAGCGGGACAATGGGTTGTAGGTAAAGATATTAAACCTGGACGTTACAAAGTTGTCGCTACTGCAGGAAGTGGTAATTTTTCATCTACCAATGGCGATATTAATGAAATTTTAGGAACAAGCGAAGATAGCGACGCTGGACAAGTAACATCTGTAACTGTTCAATTACATAATGGAGAAGTTATCAACTCTACTCTACAAGGCGTAAAATTACAAGCCGAATAATTATTCTGACCCTCTTCGGAGGGTTATTATTTAACACATTAATCGAACGTATATTCCAGAAAGGATATAAAATGGCACAGTTTATTAAATATAAAAACGCAAAAAACGAAGTGAGATATAGGTTTAAGGTGTATTTAGGACTGGATCCAGTAACTGGAAAACGGATTGAAACATCACGTCAAGGTTTTAAAACAAAACGTGAGGCAAAGTTAGCTTTAGACGCTGTTAAAGCTGAATATAACGTCAATGGTTGGAATGCTGGAAATAACAACTTAACGATTAATGATGTAGTTGATGATTATTTGGTGTCTTATAAAAAGAAAGTTAAACCACAAACTTACGCTCGAAACCTCAACAATTATAACCGACTTTTTAGAAATCACTTTGGGCAAAATAAAATAAAATCCGTAAAACCTTACGACTTGCAGCAATTAATAAACGAATTATCCGACAACCACCCAGCTTCTTATCGTGTATATATAAACGTTTTAAGGCAAGCGTTTAATTATGCTTATCGACTAGGACTTATTGACAGCAACATTTTTGATAAAGTAGAATATCCGCCTATTAAGACTAATAAACATGATTTTAATTTTTATTCAAAGAAAGAATTAAAACAATTTTTAGCAGCAGCCAAAAAAGACAACCAATACATATATGATGTTTGTTACCTTCTAGCTTTTACCGGGTTGAGAATTGGGGAATTGTTAGCGCTGACTGATGATGATATAGATTATACTCACAAAATTATTAAAGTGCGTCATACTGTAGCCTATGACGAGCGGACTAAAGAGACTTTTATTACTGCGCCTAAGACGCAAAGTTCGATTAGAGAGGTTTCATTCAATAATGAGTGCGCCAATATATTATCAAAGCACAATGGCATTTTGTTTAAATATAAAGGTGGATATACTCCTTATTGGTATCCTAGAACGCAACTACGGAACTTCTACAACAAACATAAAGAGTTGAAACAAATCAGAATACATGGTTTCAGACACACTCACGCTAGTTTATTATTTGAAGCTGGAGCAAACATTAAACAGGTTCAGAAACGATTAGGTCATACTAATGTGGACGTTACATTAGATATCTACACTCATATAACCAAAGATAAAACAAATGAAGTGGTCGATTTGCTAGATCGATATTTTGAGTAAATGTGGGTTACTTCGTGGGTTGTTTTCTAATAAATCTTTATATATCAACGATTATAAGCTATATATACATTTGTTACTAGAATGAAGAAACCTAAATCTGATTTCCCTAAAGCGATGATTATGCTTGCGGTAATGACAGCATTTTTAACAATCTTTGGTTCATTTTCAATGGGAGTATTCTTTAATGCTCATAATTTACCAAATGACTTAAAAATGAATGGGTCATATTATGCATTTCAAGCTTTAGGACAAGAATTTCATGTAGGTAATTTCTTTATGTATTGTTTTGCTTGGACTGAAGTTTTTTACTTATGTGCCCTTCTTGCAGTTTTACTTGATGCAATGACTCGAATTTTAATTTCAGATACCGGTTCTAAATATATGCCTAAGGTTTTAAGAAAAACAAATGCTAATGGACTTCCTATTAATGGTTATCTTTTAACTTGTTTCTTAAGTGCTTTTATTATTGGATTAGGAATTTTTCTCCCTGATATGAATGACATTTTTAATTGGTTGCTTAACTTAAATGGAATTGTATCTCCAGGAGTAACATGTTGGATTTTCTATGCATTTATAAAGGTTCGCCAAAACGAAAAACAATTATCTTCTGCTTATGTATTTATAAAAAATAGAAAATTTGCTTTAACTGTTGGCTGGTGGATGTTAATTGTTACAGCAACTGCTACTATTTTAGGAATAGCTCCTCAAGACGTAGCGATGTTTTCGGATACATGGTGGTATGAATTGGTAATTAATATTATTTCTATTATTGTTTTAATTGGCTTAGGTGCTATTATGCCTTATATTACGCGAAGAGAACAACGCAGTAAAATCGGAGAAGCATTTACTAAACTTCAATGGTTTGGAATGCTTAGTGTTTTATTAGTTGCAATGATTAGTAGTTTTTACCTTGGTGGAACTGATTTAGCAATGCGTTGGTGGTATATTTTAGCAATTACAATCATTGGGTTAGGATTAATTGCTTTGATTGGTAAAAAAGAGTATACAAAAAAATAAGTAAGATTGTTTGGATAACTAAGCATAGTTATCTACAATTAAGATAAACTAATAAAGGAGATTTGAGTAATGAATTTAGATAGTGTATTTGTTCTTAAAGGAAATCAAGGTTATGTTAGTAACATAACTGGAGAAGTAGGAAATGAAAAGTTAACGTACAGTGATTTTTGGATGGACGCCAAGCCATTTATGGATTTTGATGGTGACAAAGATGGAAAGTATTCTCCCGTAAAGTTAGCTAAAAAGTACAATTTAAAAATTGTAAAAATTACAGCTACTGAAGATGATTTTGAATAAATAAAAAGAAGTTGTGACAAAACACTAGAAACGAGTATGCTGTAAGAAAAAATCCGAACGAATCACGTAGTAAAGATTCGGAGGGGGTTGAACTTACAGGCATGCCCGTTTGTTTTGGAGCACGATTATATGGATATAGAAATAGAGGCTGGACTTACGTCACAGCCTCTTTTTTTATAATTCATATGGCAATTGAATTTTTGCTTTTGCTAAAACATGACCTTGCATTACATCTAATAATTCATTCATCCAAAAACCATTATCCAATGGTAATGCGGTATCTAGTGCATAAACTGAAAGAGTATAATTATGTACTCCTTCAGGTGGCTTAGGACCAATATATCCTTGAGAAATCTCAGTTGGTCCATTTACTAGTGCTCCCGCAGCACTATTTTTACCTTGAATAAAGTTATGTAGTTCTTGACTAGCATTTTCAGGTAAATGATTTAATTCAACTGGAATATTTGCGGCAGTCCAGTGAATCCAAGCAAAACCACATACAGGAATTGCATCAAAATCAACTAAAGTAAGTGCATAAGTTTGAGTATTTAGTGGAGCATCTTCAATAACAAGTGGAAATGAAACAATTGGATGATCATCTAACTGAAACTCTGGAGCTGTTTTTGCACCATACTTATCAGGCAAAAAACCCCTTTTTAATGGAACTTCTATTTTCATTTTTTCTCACCCTTTTCTTAATTAAAATGCAGTAAATCCACCATCAACGGGAACAAATACGCCGGTCATATTACTTGCCTCATCTGAAGCTAGGAATAAAATCACATCTGCAACTTCATCTGCACGGGCAACTCGATTTTGAGGAGAAGTTGTTTTTCCAGAAACAATTTCTTGACCACTTTCATCGCCATTTTGAGCTGCTTTTTGGCGCTTATTTTTCAAAAATTCCATAGCTTCATCTAACATTGGAGTTGCTGTGGTACCAGGATTAACTGAATTTACTCTAATATGATCGCTAGCATAATCTAATGCCATATTACGAGTTAATCCGTTAAGTCCGTGTTTGGAAGTAACATAAGCACTATGTCCAGGGAATCCTGTTAATCCAGCAACAGAAGCAACATTAATAACGGCCCCTTCGTCATTTTGCTTCATCACAGGAATTGCATAGTGAGACATGTAATATGCAATAAAAATATTAGTTTCAATTACCAATTTAAACATTGAAGGTGGCATTTGATCAACTGGTGCAGGTGTTCCAGTAATTCCAGCATTGTTTACTAATATATCAATAGTGCCAAAAGTATCAACAGCTAAATCAACCAATTTTTTACAATTTTCTTCTTTGGTTAAATCAGCGACCATAAACCTAACATTTGGTGTAATATTTTGAATTTCAGCTAATGTTTCGTGACTCATTTCTTCTTTTTTATCAGCTAAAATTAACTTTGCTCCTTCTTTGGCAGCGCGAATTGCAGTTGCTTTACCAATCCCTCCAGCAGCTCCAGTAATGATGATGACTTTATCTTTGAAGCGATTTTTAATAATATTTTGACTCATACAAATCATCTCTTTCAATTGATATTACGTAAGTTAATATAACACTTGTAATATATAAATTAAAATAAAACACATATACAAAAAATGAGATGATGCTAAAAAAACATCATCTCATTAATGATTAAATTTAATGTGTAGCTCTCATATAACGCATTGGTTCGGGATATAATTCTTGCCGAAACCGAGTTGTTGCGTTATCTGTTCTTTTATATTTTGTAATTGCTAGTTGGTTCAATTCAGCTTTTGTATTAGCCTTTAAGTAAACCTTACCTGATTGACATCCTATCATTAACCACATTTCAATCACTCTTTCTATAAAAACCTGAAAGTAACAATTAAAAAAGTTCCCCATTATGTTGAAAAAACTACTTACTTGCCCTTCAAATCTAGAATATCTTCTAGTTTATATAACTGTTTTAACATTTATTTTAAATAATGTATATTAAAAGCTAATCAATACAAAAAAGATTTGCAAGTGATCATTTTATATTAAAAAGTTAATTATGGATATACAAAAATGAGGTTGTAACATACTACATCTAATATGTTACAACCTCTTAAATCCCTTGAAGTTTGTAAGAATTCACATTGTGTTTTGAAGAAAGAATGCTATTCTTTTAGCAAACTTTCAATCGAAACATGGTATAACTCACTTATTTTAATTAAATTATTGATATCGGGAGTACTGATTTCTTTCTCCCAATTAGAAATAGTTTGTTGAGATACATAAAGCGTTTTAGATACTTCTTCTTGAGTTAACTCGCAGTTAATACGTGCAGCTTTTAAATTTTTTCCAAGCCTCATTATATACCCCTTTCCAAATTAACTGTGAATTTCCACAAACTTTATAGTTGAATCCCAAACAAGCATGCTTGTTTGAATTTCCCTTAAATTATACCCCTACTATATAGAATATTATGAATGAAAACTTAGAGATAATCAATCAAAAATACTTTTAATTACGATAATTTTTTTATTATAGATGTTACGCAATATAAAAGCTGTATTAATAAATAAGTTTTCTTATTCAAATAACTCTTGAATTTCACTTAAAACTAGCGGTGGATCAATTTTAATTTGCATTTCAACTGTTGATTTAGCTTTACCTTTATAGTCAGTAAGAGAAATTTCTTTAGCAGAATGCGGTAAAATATGACCAGTTCCAACATAGGTGAAGTCTTTTCCCTCAGAATCACTTGACTTTATAAAAAGATAAATTTTAACTTGAGGATTTCCTTGATCAACTCCTGCTAAAAGTTTTTGTACTTCAGGTGAAGACAAATGCCGTGGACTACGTGTATACCACTTAATAATTGAATTAGCACTAATATTATTTTGATAGCGTGCATTCCTTTTCTTTAGATCATCTTTTTTTAATGTAATGAAGATTGGACAAACTGTATCAGTTACCCGGTAACCATACAATGGTGCACTAACATCTTTAGGCCAATTCAATAAGCGGCAAACATCTTTGCGAGAATATTTTTGATACTTGGTAAATAATGCTGAGTTATCATATTTTTGATTTAAAAGTAATCCCGTTTGTAATGTATCAAGAACTAATGCCTTAAATGCTGCATCATGTAATGCAGTTTGAAATTTTGAACTTAATGAAATTTCAAATAAATTATATTCAATTAAAGAAGTGTCTCCATATAGTGCTTTACGTGTAGTTTTACCCGCTTTAACATCAAAAAATTGTAGTGATAAAACACTAATAATTGATTCCATTAAATCATGATTGAAGTAAATTCTTCTTTCCTTTAATAAGGCATGAAATTCATTAAATGAAATAGTTTGATGCTTAATTAAGTAAAGTAATAATAGTAATTCTTGTACCCGCTTTCCATTTGCTAATTCTTTAGTAATGAAAGTTAAAACTTGTTGCTGATAAGATGATAATTCAACTTCAACATTCATTTTTAAAAGAAATTTAGCATAGTTATCTAAACGTTGATTTTCAATAAATAAGGATGCAGAAATATCACTATATTTTTCAAAATCAAGTAATGTAGGTACTTTGCCTAATTTATTTGATAAGTTAATATATGCATTTTTAAGAGTCATTAATGAATTTAATTTAATCTTTTCAAGTGAATCTAAAATGCGTTTCTGAGCAATTTTTGTGAAGTTGATCGTTGAAATATCAATTACAGTATGTGTAAGTAAATCTTTTTTGATATCATCTTTTTGCATGTTAGTGTTGCCATATAAGGCAATCGGAATTAAGTAATTATTTTTGTAATTACCAATAAAATCAATGATTGTAACAAAGTCTTTACCAGGATATTTTCGCAATCCTCGTCCTAGTTGTTGAGTAAAAATAGTACTAGATTGAGTGTTTCTAAGCATAATAATTTGATTTAAACATGGAATATCAATTCCTTCATTAAATAAATCAATGGTGATAATATATTCAATTTTTCCCTTTTCAAGTTCTTGAACAACTTTTTGACGAAATTTTGCAGATGAATTATTAGTTAATGCTTTGGCAGGATGATGATGCTGATTGAATATTTCAGCAAGTTTTTCAGCTTCTTTGGTTCGACTACAAAAAATAAGTCCATGAATGTCCATTGATGAATCGGTATAGTAATTAAGTTCATCAAGAATATAGTTTACTCGTTGATCAGATGTTAAATATTTGAGCGGAGTTAATTCGTCAATAATTTGGTTTTGGTATTCAAAATCACTCACTCCGACATAATGAAAAGGACAAAGCATTTTTGCATCTAAAGCATCTCTTAAACGAATTTCATATGCTAAATTATAATCAAAAAGTTCAAAGATATTTTGTTCATCCATTCTTTCAGGTGTAGCGGTCATTCCTAAATAAAATTTTGGAGTAAAGTATTGCATAATTTTTTGATAACTCGTTGCACTTGCATGGTGAGCTTCATCAATAATGATTAAGTCAAATTCAGCAGGATCAAACTGATTTAAAGTTTGATTTTGTGAAAGTGTTTGGACTGTCGCAAAAACATATTTAGCATGAGTATTATGGTGTTGACCACTTAATATTCCAAAGTCTGTATTTGGTTTTTGAATAATTTTCTGGAAACTTTGCTTTGCTTTTTGCAAAATTTGTTCTCGATGAACGAGAAATAAAAATTTTTTTGGTTTAAATTTCTTTGCCCAAAATGCAGCTAAGTACGTTTTTCCTGTACCAGTTGCAGAAACAACTAGTGCCTTTTTAGCATGATTTTGATATAAATGACTTAGTTCATTTAAAGCAGCGAACTGCATTTTATTAGGTTTAATTGCTTGCTTTGAAGAACGAGAAGATGACGTTTGTAACAAAG
The DNA here is from genome assembly GCF_053711055.1 of Ligilactobacillus sp. LYQ135. Taxonomy (NCBI): domain Bacteria; kingdom Bacillati; phylum Bacillota; class Bacilli; order Lactobacillales; family Lactobacillaceae; genus Ligilactobacillus; species Ligilactobacillus sp. LYQ135. The sequence continues at coordinate 87,366 of NZ_JBSJYT010000004.1, forward strand.
GCTTTTGATAATTTCTTTCATAGTCATGAATCCATTTTAAAGAAAGTGATTCAGTGCGTTCAGTAATATCTTCAATTTCTTGAGTTAATTTTGCAAGAAAAGCTCCATTATTTAGTGAAGTAATTCGCATATTCCATTCTACATTCTTCAAGAGTGCATTTCGGGTAAAATTGGCACTTCCGATGTATGCAGTTTGATAATGATCATACTTAAAAAGATATCCTTTAGGATGGAATCCTTCATCTTGTGAAATTTTAATTTCAACATTAGGCAACTTTAATAGTTCCTGAAAAATTGTAGGAGAATTAAATCCTAAATAAGTTCCTGTAATAATGGTTCCATGTACATTTTTGGAGATTAAATCTTGCATAATTGCCTTTAATGGCACAAGCATATCTGCAGTAATAAAAGCTACTGTCCAAGTAAATGATTTACAATGAAGTAATTCAAATTTTAAATGTTCCCATAATGTATTATTTTTATTATTAGTAATTAATTTTGGTTCTAAAAATTGATTTTCAGTAGTAATGTCTTGGTTAATTAAACTATGTTGTAAAAAGTTATTAAAGTATTCTTTTTCCATTATTTTCTCTTTAATCGTCTTCCTAAAATTGTAATGCTAATAATAATTACAGAAACTAATATTAGCAAAAACATGCCTAATTTTCCACCTTTGAGTAAAGCGATTGATTCTTTCAAATAATGCAATAATTGTAGCCATTAAATTTGTTCCAATCGTTCCAGAATATTGTTGAAATGTATTGAATAATGAACTTAAGGATGAATGTTGTTGATTAGTTACATATTGTCCAACATCTGCCATGATATTACCAAATCCAAGGTTATACCCTAACCTAAAGACAGTATAAATCCATACAATTGAAATAATATTAAGGGCTTTAAAAACATTAAACAAAATTACTCCGGCACTTAAAAATAAAGAAAAGATCATTAAGGTGAAAAATGCTCCCTTTTGATCATAAACTTTGCCAGCAAATGGAGATAACAGTACCCCAATTACTGCTCCAGGAAGTAACAGTAAGCATGCAATTAATGAGTTGAAATGCAAAACTTCTTCTGCAAATAAATGCTAAACTTAAATTCATAAATTGAAGACAAAAGAAACTAATACCACGAATCGCAATAATTGGCTTTTTTAAGATTGTAAAATCTAGATAAGCTTTGAATAATAACAAAGAAAATAAAACTAGGTATTGCAGTTATGATTAAAGTGATTAGTAAATTATCATGATGATGACTAGTTTCAACCTTATTAATGAATAAACTAAATAGAATTAAAAAACTACTAAAAAAATAAAACTCCAATAATTAAAATTATGATGTAAGTAAGTTGGTCGATTATTAGGAATAACTTTAATTCCAAGCGCTAAAACTATTATTAATAAGATTAAGGCACCAATAAAAATAAAGCGCCATGATAGCGAATAAGTTAAAATTCCACCATATGTTGGGACAAATGATTTAATTATTGTAACTATTTCCTTGTATTTATCAAATTGTGATTTAGGAATTAAGAAGAAAACAATTTGATACATTAAAGGCGTTGCTAGCCCCTCGTTGCAATTGCATTTAATAAGCAACCCAAAAGAAGGATGATAAAATTCGGTACACTGCTACTAATTGTACATCCAATAATAAACAGATTTGCAGACCATAAAAATGTTTTTAAGCGAAATATGGCTCATAATATATGCAGTTGTACTCATATAATGATTGTTGCAGTTAAATAGTATCCAGACAAAGTCATTGAATAATAGTTAATGGCAGTTGAAACTCTTTAATTAACGTGGGAAAAGTTACCACTAGAGATGTTCCAATAAATCCTAAACAACTGCCACAAGTGACTGCTAAAGAATTTTGTTTTGAAACTTTCATTACTAATCACCCTCACATAAAATTCATCATTATTTTAAAACGATTATCCAGTTAAATATATTATTATGACTTGAGAGTAATAAGATAGTAAAAAAGAAGTTGCTGTTTGCAACTTCTTTTTTAGATTTTAATCATTAAATGGAAAATATGGATTTTCAGCAAATAACTTACTATAAAAGCCAATTTCATGAAGTGTTTCTAGTAACTTCTTTTGATAATAAGCCCCAGATGGAGCGTCTTCCGCAAGAAATCCATTGGGAGTGAAATTAGTGGTTACTTTACCAACCGATGTAACCATTGGTAAAGTGAAAATATTTAATCGTTGTAAAATTGGTTTTAAACTTTCAGCAGCAATTTGACCAGCACGCATACTATCAGCATAACTAATGATTTTTGCTGGCTTTCCTGAAGCTTCAAGTGCCAAAAAATCAATGGCATTTTTTAAAACTGCTGGAATTCCATGATTATATTCTGGAGTAAGGAAAAGATAGCCATCGGCATTTTTCATATCATTAACCCATTGTTGTTCATTTGGATTTAAATTTCTTTTAGAGTTATTGACAGGTGGAATGTCTTCATAGAAAAATGGCAAGTTGTATTGATCTAAAGTAATAAATTTAAAATTAATTTCTTCTTTTTCAGATACAACCGGTGCGATCATTTTTTCAAGATATTTAAACAAACGCTTTCCAATTGAAATTTCTCGAGTACTTCCCAAAATTACATTAACTGTAATCATAAAATCATCTCCTGTTACAGATATCAAGACAAGTATAGCATTAATATGCAAAAACTAAAAAATACTAGTTTTCAGTTAAAATTAATTATCCTTCTTTTTACTAAAGATAAAAAGATTTAAGATTAAAGCAACAATTTGTAATCCAAAAAGTAAAATAAATGCATTACGTGATCCTAACAAAGTTCCTGAAATAGAGTTTGAAACAGTTTGTTGAGCACTTGCAACTACTGTAGCAACGATAGAAGTTCCCAATGCACCAGCAAGTTGTTGTACGGTATTTAAGACTGCATTTCCATCAGTATTTAAGTTTTGCGGAAGTTGTCTTAATCCATTTGTTAATGTATTTCCAGAACTAAACGCTTGTCCTGTTACAGCAATTATAAAGAAAATAATAATTAAACCAGTTGTAATTTGGGGAAGAAAAATACTAAATAAAAGCATTGCAATTGCGTAAGCACTAAAGCCAAACATAATTGGTTTTTGTGGACCTAAATAATCAAAAGTCTTTCCGCCAACTAAAGACATAATAATTCCTAGAGCAGTTCCAGGTAAAAGTAAGAAACCAGCTATAAATGCATTTTGATGAAGAACAAGTTGAGCAAAGTTAGGAATTAATAAACTGACTCCTAAAATACTAAATTGAGAAATCATTAATGCTACTGTACTTAAATCAAAGCGCCAATTTGAAAAAACGTTAATGCGAATAAGTGGGTGTTGACTTTTTTTCGAATGAAAATAAAATGCAACTAATGCAATTATACTAATTACAAGTAATGATAATACGTGGAAACTTAACCAGCCAAAACTAGAAGCGTCATTAGTTGCAAAAATTAAACAACTAAATGCAATTGCTAAAGTAAACCAACTTAACCAGTTAAATTTTAATTTTTCAAGTTCAGAAATTTGTTCGATTGACTTCCAACCAATTATTAATGAAATAATTAATAATGGAAGTAAGACGAGAAAAATAACACGCCAGCCAAATGTTTTAACGATATATCCCCCCATTGTAGGACCTACAGCAGGTGCAAAGGCAATAATTAAATTAGCAAAGCCCATCACTGTTCCGATTTTTGAAGGATGAACACGTTCAACGATAATATTAAACATCAATGGTAACGCGATTCCAGTTCCTAATCCTTGAATAATTCTTCCTAATAAAATTATTCCAAAACTAGGAGCAAACATTGAACAAAGCGTTCCTGCAATAAATAATAGATTGGAAGTTATAAATAATGTAGGAGTCTTGAATCTTCTTTTTAAGAATGATGATGTTGGGATGATTAATGCTAAAACAAGCAAATAACCAGTTGTCAGCCATTGAACTAATGCAACTGAAACATTGAATTCGCGCATTAAAGTTGGGAAAGCCACATTCATTGCGGTTTCAATTACAATTCCAGCAAAGGATAAAATTCCAGTTGCTAAAATTGAGCCAATTGTTTTTTTATTCAAGTAAATCTCCCTTTCTAATTTAATTTTTCACATAATTATGTATTATAGCAATTTATAGAAAAAAAAAACAAGAGGTTATGACATAAGTCGCAGCCTCTTAAAAATTTAATGTTATTAAAATAAGGTTTTACCAAACGAACAAGCCAACCATTGCAGCTGAAAGAAGTGATACTAAAATCCCTGAAAGTAACATGTAACCTACATTTTTTGAAATAGCATCATTCTTTTCTTTGTTAACAATTCCTTTGAAACATCCAATGATCATTCCGATTGTTGAAAGATTTGCAAATGATGTTAAAAAAACTGTCAATACTGCTTTAAAGTGTGGGGCAAAAGAATGAATGATTGGTGCTACTTTACCCATAACAACAAATTCATTTGTAATTAATTTTGTTCCCATGTATTGGCCTAATTGTAAAGCATCATGTGGATTCATTCCTAGTAACCATGCAAAAGGATACATGATGAAGCCTAAGATCTTTTCCATTGACCATAAATGAACGCTAGCTAAAATTTTGTCAATTAATGCCGCTAAAGCAACGAAAGTAATAACGTTAGCAGCAATAATTAATACTAAGCGCCCTGCTCCTAAGATTGAATCACCTAAGAATGAGAAGAAAGGTTCTTTTTTGCCATCAGCTTCAATGTCACCTAATTCTTTAGCTGCTGAACCATTCATTGTAGCAATTGTATCTTCTTCTTCAGGAACATTCACAGGATTTAACATTGATGTAACAATTAATGCATTGATCACGTTAATTGGAACAGCTGTTAAAATATATTGAGCAGGCATCATTTGCATATATGAACCTAAAATTGAAGCCGTAACACAACTCATTGACATCATTGCTAAAGTAACATTGCGAGCTGCACTCATTTGCTTTAATTGAAGTGTTGAAACAGCTAAAGCTTCAGTGTTTCCTAAGAACATCATTTCAACAGCAAAAAATGATTCAAATTTAGGTTGCCGCGTAATGAATGATAAAATTTTACCAATCCATTTAATGATAAATGGTAAAACTCCAATATATGTCAAGATATCAAATAAAGGAACAATTAAAAGAATTGGCAATAAAGCACTTACGAAGAAATCCATGTTCTTAACATTAACCATACTTGGAATACAGAATGCAATTCCTTTATAAGCAACCTGAACTAATTCATCAAAACCAGTTGCTAGTCCTTTGATAATATCACGCCCAAATGGGACTTTAGTGAAAAATACAGCCATCAATAAGTTGAAGACTACCATAATAATAATTGCTTTCCAGTTGATGTTTTTACGATCCTTTGAAAATAGCCAACCAATTAGTAAGAACGTAACTAACCCAACTATATTAATTGCGAGATACAGAACGACTCCTCCTCTACTTTTTTAATATAAAAATGAAATTATATCAATTGATTAACTAACACTATTTTACTCAATGCAAAGAAATTTTGCAAGGAAATTTTGTTAACGTTTTTGGTGGTTTGAATAAATAATGTTTGGTATATACCGTTCATTTGATCTAAATAATCGTCTTTTTAAGATGAATGGTAAGCACCAATCTCAAAAAGACGATCATTAGAAATTTAATTAAGCTTTAATTTTGGATTTGGCAATAAAGTAAAACGGGATTGCAATTAAATATCCGCCTAATCCCCAGATTAACTCACGTGCACTTGCATGAAATAGCAGCCAAATACTTGTAATTAAAGCAAATGCAGGCACAATTAATCCACCTGGAATTTTAAAAGAATTTTTCCGATTAGGATATTTCTTCCGTAAAACGGGAATTGATAAAATGGTTGGAATATATTGAGCGAATTTAGAAACAACTACAATTACTACTAAAGTTTTAAATGTACCAGATAATGCAATTACAAGAGTAATAATGCCACTAATAATAATTGACCAGTATGGAGTACCTTTTTTATCACGATTATTCATAAATTTAGGCAACATTTGGTATTCTGCTAAGATAACGGCAGAACGAGGAGTATAAAATGATAAAGCGGTGCTAATTCCAGTGATTGAAATGATTTCACCAATCACAACTAGAATATACCCTTTTTGTCCCATAATTTGTTGCATTGCTGTTTGAATGGGAGTATCGAAGCTACCTAAGTTTTTGTCTAAAATTCCAATTGAAACAATTTGAAGAAGTAAGTAGAATAATGGCACGATAATCATTACAATAATAATAGCACGTGGCAGTGTCTTTTCCGGATCTTCCATATCTTCAGCTGGAACAGCAAAAGACTCAAATCCTGCAAATGCGTAAAAAATTACAAGGCTAGCAGAACCAAAACTATTGAAATTTAACTTGGGTGAAATCACTGGAACATAATTTTGACCTTGAATAAAGAAAATCCCAATTACTACAAATAAAATTAGTGGGACTAATTTTGAAACTGTAGAGATGTTATTTAACCAAGTTAGTGAGTTAACTCCGGCTAAATTAACAAGAGTTAATCCAGTAATTAAGACAATTAAAATCAATTGTTGCGATAAATGTGATTTGAGTGCAGGAAATATAGTTCCAAGAGTAGTTGCAAGTCCATTTGACATGACTGCCCATGCAATCATATTAGCGATCCATTTTACAAAGCCGACTTCAAATCCCCAAAAGTCTCCAAAAGCGGCTTGGGCATATAAGAATGGTCCACCATCCTTTTTGAAAAGTGTAGCTGCTTCTGCAAAGCATAAGGCTATAGCGAGTACAACAAGCGCATCAAATATAAAGATAAAAATACTAGATGTGCCTACAATAGAATAAACTTGGTTAGGCAAAAGAAAAATCCCAGAACCAATAATTGCGTTTATTCCAAATAAAATAATACTAGTGTATCCCATTTTTTCATGGGTGGTTTTCATAAAAAATCCCTTCTCTCCATCTTTTTCGCGCTAAGGAGAGAGTGTCATCAAAAGGTTACTTACATTTTATAAGAAAAATAAATATATTACAATATCTTTAGGATATATAAGTAAATGTTATGAATGGTTTTTTGATAAAATAACCGTCAAGTTTAAAAATAAACTTTGACGGTTATATTGTTATTTTTTTTTCTCTTGAAGTTCTTTTTCACTATTAGCATGTTCTGGAAGAATTAAATTAAGAATAATTCCAATGACAGAAGCAACTGCTAATCCAGAAAATTCATATTGTCCAAGTTTTAGATAAGCATTTCCAATTCCAATTACAAGAATTGTTGACGCAATCATTAAGTTACGTTTCTTTTCAAAATTAACTTTATTGTCAATTAAAACCTTTAATCCATTTGATGCAATTACACCAAAAAGTAAGAACGAGATTCCGCCAATTACAGGTTTAGGAATTGATTCGATTAATGCACTTAATTTACCAACAAAACTAAATAAAATTGCAAATAAAGCCGCTCCCCCAAGCACATACACACTATGAACTTTGGTAATTGCTAATACACCAATGTTTTCGCCATAACTTGTTACTGGCGGACCACCTACAAACCCAGCAATGATAGACGCAGTTCCATCTCCTGCTAAGGTATGATTTAATCCAGGATCTTTAAAGAAATTACGATCTGTAAGTTCATTTAATACCATAATATGTCCCATATGTTCGGTCATTGTAACAAATGCAATTGGAGCCATGCTTAAGATCGCACCCCAATATAAATGCGGTTTATAACTAATAAATGGAATTTCAAAGTCTGGTAAACTAAACCATGGAGCTTTGATAATTGGTGTAAAATCAACTAATCCAAACATACAAGCAACCCCATAACCAAAAACAATGCCTAATAAGATAGGAATTAATCCCATAAATCCTTTAAGATACATGTTGAAGAAAATAGTGATCATCAAGGTTAATAATGCAACTAAGAAGAATTTTAAGTCATATTTTCCAGTTGCTGAGTTAATTGTTGCATCGGTTGCCGCTGTTCCAGCCAATGATAAACCAATTACCATAATAATTGGTCCAACTACAATCGGTGGTAAAATCCGATCGATCCAATCTGAACCAATCCAACTTACAATGAGTGAAACAACTAAATAAACAAGACCAACAGCGATTGTACCTTGAGCAATTCCAGGATATCCCACTGTTTTCATTAAAGCCATCATTGGTACAATAAATGAGAAACTTGACCCCATATATGCAGGAATTTTACCTTTAGTGATTAATATGTACATTAACGTACCTATACCAGAACTAAATAAAGCAATTCCTGGATTTAATCCGACTAAAATTGGGACCAAAACAGTTGATCCAAACATTGAAAACATATGTTGAATTGATAATCCTAACCATTTACCTGGAGTCGGACGTTCATTAACATCTAACACAACATCACGTTTTTTATGTGACATGCGATTTCCTCCTAACAAAAAATAGCTTTTAAGTATCCTATGATACCCAAAAGCTATTTTGCACATATATATTTCTTATACCGTACATGTCTTTTGAGGCCTCACAGGACCAAATTAAAAGAACTTTAACTGAACAGTAGTTTACTATATAAAAATTTATTTGTCAATTAGTCTAAAGCGTTGACTGCTTCTTTTAATGCGTCAACTTTATCTGTTTTTTCCCATGGAAGATTTAAATCATCTCGCCCAAAAGCGCCATATGCAGCAGTTTGTTTATAAATTGGTCGACGTAAATCTAACATTTTAATGATTCCTGCTGGGCGCAAATCAAAGACTTGACGAATTGCTTGAGCAAGTTTAGCTTCACTAACTTTTCCTGTTCCAAATGTATTTACGGAAATTGAAACAGGTCGTGCCACTCCAATTGCATATGCAATTTGAACTTCAGCTTCAGTAGCTAAGTTAGCCGCTACGATGTTTTTAGCAATATAACGTGCTGCATAACTAGCAGAACGATCCACTTTAGTGGCATCTTTTCCAGAAAAAGCGCCGCCACCATGATGAGCAGCTCCACCATAAGTATCTACAATAACTTTACGTCCGGTTAAGCCAGAATCACCGTGTGGTCCACCGATTACAAAACGACCAGTTGGATTTACAAAAATTTTAGTTTGATCATCAAGCAAATCTGCTGGGATGACAGGTTTAATAACTTTTTCAATAACATCTCGACGAATTTGCTTTAAATCTACATCTGCAAGATGCTGAGTTGATAACACAATCGTATCTACACGTTGAGGTTTATGTTGATTGCTATATTCAACTGTGACTTGAGCTTTAGCGTCAGGTCCTAAATAATCTAACGTTTTATTTTTACGTAATTCAGTTAATTTACGCATAAGTTTGTGACTTAGCATAATTGGCATTGGCATTAGTTCTGGTGTTTCGTTAATTGCATAACCAAACATCATTCCTTGATCACCAGCACCAATTTCATCAAGTGAATCATGATCACCTTCGCGGCGTTCGATTGATTCATCAACACCTTGAGCAATATCAGGTGATTGTTCATCAATTGCAGTCAAAACAGCACATGAATCGCCATCAAAGCCGAATTTACCATTGACATAGCCGATTTCATTTATCGTTTGGCGCACAATTTTTTGAATATCAACATATGCCGATGTTGACATTTCACCAACAACCATTACTAATCCAGTCGTAACAGTTGTTTCACAAGCTACTCTAGCTTGCGGATCTTGTTTTAAAACAGCATCTAAAATTGCATCACTAATTTGATCTGCAACTTTATCTGGATGACCTTCAGATACAGATTCTGAAGTAAATAAATATTTTTCTGACATATAAACGTCCCCCATTTGAAATTTTATTTAAATGGTTACAAGGCATCTTCACAATTGTGAATCCTATCGGGAATGAATTATTGTAACTATTTACTGGTACTCTTGCTATTTTAGCTTGAAAATTCTAAAAATGCAAAGAGTATTCCCAAAAATAAATATAATTGTCATGATTTGGCAGAAGTGTTAGAATGAACAATAATTATTATATTAAAAAATTTGAATTGAATTCATTACTTTTTTATTATACATAATTAACTTTTTTATTAAACTCATCGGGGGCGTTTTATATGTTAGATAATATGCTTTTTAAGAAAATTTTGAAGCATTCGTTCGATTTTCCAGTAAAAGTTAACTATGCAGATGGAACATCGAAACAATATGGCGGTGAAGGCCTTCCAGATGTTGAAATTACCTTTCATGATGACATTCCGATCAAAAAAATTATTAAAAGTCCATCAGTTGCTTTAGGGGAAGCATATATGGACGGTATTATTGATATCCAAGGATCGATTCAAAAAGTAATCGCATCTGCATACCGTTCTGAAGGAAGTTTCTTACGGAGCACTAAACTTCTTAAATATCATCCGCATCAAAATCATTCTGAAAGTAAAAATAAAGAAGATATTCAAAGTCACTATGATATTGGGAATGATTTTTATAAAATTTGGTTAGATAAAACGATGACCTATTCATGTGCTTACTTTGAAAATCCAAATGATACTTTAGAACAAGCTCAAATGAATAAGGTTCATCATATTTTGAAAAAACTTGATCCTAAACCAGGAAAGTCATTATTAGATATTGGATGTGGCTGGGGAACCTTAATGTTAACAGCAGCTAAAGAATATGGTGTTAAGGTTACAGGAATTACTTTAAGTGAAGAACAATATGAATATGTAAATCAACAAATTAAAGAACTCGGTTTAGTTGGTCAAGCTGAAGTAATTTTAGAAGATTATCGTGAATTAAAACATGAACCATTTGATTACATTACAAGTGTAGGAATGTTTGAACATGTTGGTCATGCTGAATTACCAAAGTACTTTAAAATTATTCAAAAGTACTTAAAACCTAATGGAACTGCCTTGATTCATGGGATTACAAGACAACAAGGTGGCGCTTCTAACGCTTGGCTTGACAAATATATTTTCCCAGGTGGCTATATTCCAGGATTAGTTGAAAATATCAGTGATATTGTTGATGCTAAATTACAGGTGGCCGATTTAGAAAGCTTACGCCGTCACTATCAAAAGACTCTTGAAATTTGGGATAAGAATTTCAATGAACATCGTGCAAAAATTACTCAAATGATGGGTGAACGGTTTGCTCGTATGTGGGATTTATACCTACAAGCATGTGCGGCATCTTTTGAAGAAGGCAATATTGATGTTATTCAGTATCAATTAACAAATGGTCCAAGTGAAATTAATATGCCAATGACGCGTGAATATATGAATTAAAAAATGAGACTGTAGTAAGTAAGCTACAGTCTCATTTTTTAATTTTCAATATTAGTCATTTTTAAAGGATTAACCCATTGATCAAATTGTTTTTCAGATACCTTACCCGATTTTAATGCTGCTTCTTTTAAAGTGAGATTTTCATGTTCTGCTAGTTGAGCAATTTCAGCACTAGCATGATATCCAATATGAGGTGACAAAGATGTTACTGTCATTAAGGATTGATCAACTAATTGTTGCATTCGTTTTTGATTAATTGTTAATCCTTTAATCATTTTATCGGAAAATCCTTGAATAGTCCCAATAAGCAGTTCAACTGATTCTAAAAATGAAGCAATGATTACAGGTTTATATACATTCATTTCAAAATTTCCTTGTGAACTTGCAATCGTAATGGTAGTATCATTTCCCATTACTTTAACTGCAGCCATGGTAAGTGCTTCTGCTTGAGTAGGATTAACTTTTCCTGGCATGATAGACGATCCGGGTTCATTGGCAGGAATATTTAGTTCGTTATACCCTGCTCTTGGACCGCTTGCGAGAAAACGCACATCATTTGCAATTTTTAATAAATCACTTGCAAGTGTTTTTAATGCGCCGTGAACAACATTAATTCCAGAATGTGAAGTCAAACCATAAAATTTATTTGAACGACTTGTAAAAGATTCGCTGTAAATTTGATTAAGGTGTTTCGTTACTTTAAATGCAAAATCTTTAGGAGCATTTAAGCCAGTTCCAACCGCAGTTCCTCCAATTGCTAACTCAGTTAATGTTCCCGTCAATTCTTGGAGATATTGTAAGTCGTGTTCTAGCGTACTACTCCACCCGCCAATTTCTTGGCCAAATGTTAGTGGAGTTGCATCTTGTAAGTGAGTTCGACCGATTTTGACAATTTTCCAATATTGCGCTTTTTTTTCATTTAAGAGGTCAATTAAATGTTGAACTTCTTTTTCTAGTTTTTTGATAGCAAGAAAACTAGTAATATTCATCGCGGTTGGAAATGTGTCATTAGAACTTTGACTACGATTAACATCATCATTAGGTAAAATCTTAATAGTTGAATCTAATTGTTTAGCCTGATTTGTGATTACTTCATTTACATTCATATTAGTTTGAGTTCCAGAACCAGTTTGATAAATATGTAATGGAAAAGCCGCACGTAATTTTGAATCAGGTAATGCTAAAAGTAAATCAACCGCTGCAACAATTAAGTCAGCTTTATTTTTTTCTAAATTATTTAATTCAAAGTTTGCTAAAGCTGCAGCTTTTTTTATATTAAGCATTGCCTTAATTACTGGAAGGGGCATTAATTCTCCGGTAGAAAAATTATGGCGACTTCTTTCAGTTTGGGGTCCCCACAAAGCATCTGCAGGAATTTTAACTTCTCCCAATGTATCTGATTCAATTCGATAATTTTGCATAAAAATCTCCTCCTTATTCAAGGGTTAAAACACCAGTATAAAGTTGATAATATTTTCCCTTTTGTTTAATCAACTCTTGGTGATTACCCTTTTCAATAATTTTTCCATCTTCTACTACAACGATCAGATCTGAATTGAAAATTGTAGATAAACGGTGAGCGATTACAAAACTAGTACGCCCTTTCATCAAGTTATCCATTGCATTTTGAACCCTACGTTCTGTTTGAGTATCAATACTTGACGTTGCTTCGTCTAAGATCATTACTGGTGGATCTGCTAAAGCAGCTCTTGAAATGGAAAGCATTTGCTTTTGTCCTTGAGATAAATCCGAACCATCACCAGTAATAACTGTTTGGTATCCATTTGGCAAAGATTGAATAAATGAATCTGCATTAGCTAATTTAGCAGCAGCAATAACTTCTTCATCAGTAGCATCTAAACGTCCATACCTAATATTTTCCATAATTGTCCCCGAAAATAAATTAGTTTGCTGTAAAACAATCCCTAATGAACGGCGCAAATCATTTTTCTTAATTTGGTTAATATCAATTCCATCATAAGTGATTTCTCCATGATCAATGTCATAAAAACGATTAAGCATGCTAGTAATAGTTGTTTTGCCTGCTCCTGTAGGTCCAACTAAAGCAACCTTTTGTCCAGGATTTGCTTTTAAATTAACATCATGCAAAATCAATTGATTTTTATTATAGCCAAAATCAACATGCTTAAATTTGATTTTACCTTTTAAAGGAATATATTGATCATGTTTTTTCCATGCCCAATGATCATAATACTGATCATTAGTTTCTATTAATTTATTATCAATAGTTTTAACTCGAACTAGTGAAATTGATCCCTCATCAGTTTCTGGTTGGGCATCTAAAAGTTCAAAAATACGTTTGCTGCCTGCAAGTGCCAAAATAATATTATTTAATTGTTGGGAAATTTGCGCGATTGGCCGACTAAAAGAACGACTTAACTGTAAAAATGCAGCAATTGTTCCTAAAGTTAGTGGCGCCAAATGTTTAATCGTTACAAAACCACCAATAATGGCGATTAATACATATAAAATGGTTCCTAAATTACCCATGAAAGGAAAAAGCATTGTTGCATAACCATTTGCCTTTCCAGAAGCATTTGCCCATGTTTGATTTAAATCATCAAATTGTTGCTCAACTTCTTTTTCATGAGAAAAAACTTTAACTACTTTTTGTCCGTTTAACACTTCTTCAATTTGTGCATCTAAGGCTCCAATTGATTTTTGTTGAGCATTGAAATAATGAGAACTACGTTTACTTAAAAACTTAATAAAGACAATACTAATTCCAAAAATAATTAATGAAAAAATTGTTAAAAAAGGACTTAAATAAAGCATTCCAGCAGTTACAAATGTAATACTAAAGATTGCACTTACAAATTGAGGAAAACTTTGCATAATCATTTGTAATAATGCATCAATATCATTAGTATAACGACTCATGATATCTCCAAAATTATTTTCATCAAAATAACTAATTGGCAATGTTTGCATATGGTTAAACATTTGTTTGCGCAAATTTAATTGAATTTTTTGCGCCAAAATAGCCATTAATTGTGTATAAACAAATGCACCAATAACGCCTAATAAGTAAATTCCGCCCATCACAAAAATTGCGTGAATTAAGTGAATAAAGTTAGGATTATTACTTTTTACAAGTGGCGTAATATAATCATCAAAAAGTTTTTGAATAAAAAGTGAACCAATTACACCAGAAATAGCATTTAAAATGATTCCTAAAAAAGAAATCAAAATGATAATTGGATGAGAAGTAAAGATTAATTTTAAAAGCCGTTTTAAAGTTGGCATATTGGCTGACAATGTTCTTTGGGATGAACTATTTTTAGGCATGCTCTTCACTTCCTTCATAATTTTGAGATTCATAAATATCATGATATAAAGAGTTATTTTTTAATAACTCTTGGTGGGTTCCACAACCAATAATTTTGCCATGATCTAATACAATAATTTTGTCAGCTGATGAAATTGAAGAAATTCGCTGACTAATAATAATTTTGGTTATATGTGGCAATTCTTCTTTAAATGTTTTTTGAATTTGAGCATCTGTATTAGTATCGATTGCACTGGTTGAATCATCTAAGATTAAAATTTTGGGATTTTTTAAAAGTGCGCGTGCAATGCATAAGCGTTGCATTTGTCCTCCAGATACATTCGTTCCATTTTGTTCAATTTCAGTATCATAGCCCTCAGGTAAACTTTTAATAAACTCATCTGCTTGTGCCCGCTTACATGCTTGAACAATTTGAGCATCAGTAGCGTTAGGATTTCCCCATTTTAAATTGTCTTTAACAGTTCCAGAAAACAAAACATTATTTTGTAAGACGACTGAGACATTATCGCGTAAAACTTTTAAATCATATTTTTTAACGTTTTGTCCACCAACACAGACTTTTCCATTTAATGCGTCATATAAGCGTGGAATTAATGAAACTAGTGTTGATTTACCAGATCCTGTTTTACCAATGATTCCAACGACTTCACCACTTTTTATATGTAAATCAATATCAGTCAATTGTAATGCCTCTTCATCTTGAAGATAACTAAAGTTAACGTGATCGAAATCAATATCCCCATTTTTTACAGCAGTCAATCCATTAGTTGGAGAAATGATTGAACTTTTAGCATTTAATACTTTTGAAACGCGTTCAGCGGATGCTTGAGCCATAGATAATTGATTAAAAATCATCGAAAGCATGTTTAAACTCATTAAAATTTGCATAGTGTATGAAAACATACTGATTAATTGACCAGCTTTTAATTGATTTCCGACAATTAATTTAGCACCAAACCAACACAAAAGTAACATCGTAAAGTTGACAGTTAGTTGCACAAGTGGCATATTTAAAGCCATTGTTTGTTGTGCTTTTGAAAAGACGCCATAAATGCCAGCTGCAGCTTCATCAAATTTATTAATTTCTTGTTGTTGACGAACATATGATTTTACAACCCGAATTCCGCGTACATCTTCGCGAATGACCCGATTTAATTTATCATACCTTTGAAAAACTTTTCTAAATAAAGGACGTGCATGTTTAATAATCAAGGCTAATCCAATAATTAATAGTGGGATTGTAAACACAAAAACTAATGACATTTTGACACTGACAATTAAAGCCATGATGGATGCAAAAATTAGTAAAGATGGTGCACGCACAGCAATTCTTAACATTCCTTGGTATGCTTGTTGAAGATTATTAGTATCTGTAGTAAGACGTGTTACTAAACTAGCACTTGAAAATTGATCAATATTTTTGAAGGAAAAATCTTGGATATGATAAAACATATCATGACGCAAATTTTGTGCGAATCCAGCAGCAGCCTTACCCGCAAACCAACTTGCATAACATCCGGCAATAATTGCTGATAACGCAACTATCATTAAAAAAGTTCCTAATTTTAAAATGTATGGAAGATCTTTTTGCATTAATCCTTTATCAATTAGATCCCCCATTAAAAATGGAATTAATGCACCGGCTAATGATTCGTAAATGACTAGGATCGGCGTTAGAATTGATAATTTTTTATTATCACGAATAGATTTTGCTAGTGTACGAAGCATTTGGTAACTCCTTTCATTAACATATTACATAAAATTTTACTCTTTTATGCATCACAAAACCATAGAATTATTGAAAAAATTATGAATTAAAAATAAAAAGACTATGCTACCATAGTCTTTGAAGTTTATGACATTTTATTTTAATTGATAATGTAATTTTTTACTATTAGCAAATTCAACTAGAAGTTGTTTTTGAATTAAATTTATTAACTTACCTTTAGTTAAATTCTTTTTTCTTAAGTTTTGAAATCCTTTTTCATGGTAAATATAGTCATCTTTATTTTTGATGATATCAATTTGACGATCATGCTTAAAATTAGTAATAATTACATGGCAATTTGAATGTGCCTTAAATGTTTTTTCAAGTTGATTCTTTAAGGATGTAGGACTTAAAACTTTCATTTTTGTTCCTCCGATGTAAATAATTTCCATAAATGACAAGCTACATGATGACAAGTACTTGCATCAGAAGTTCCAGAAAGTAAAAATACATCTTGTTGATGTAATTTAAATGGTAGTTCTAAATTAATTCCATGAACGTGAACTGAAAGAAAGCCATTAGCATATAAATAAATAAACTTTCCATTGGGTAATAAACACTGTTCAAGTTGATGAAGTGAATGTACGGTTTTGTCTTCACTTTCTAATACAAACCAGCGACGTTTTTGCTTATCTTTATGGATTGTATGTTCACGCATCAATGGAATAGCAAGCTCATCATAAGTATCTTTTTTATTTTGCCGTAATTCTGACAATTTTGTTTGCAAAGTTGATCCATCAGGTGTAAAGCGATATAAATCATTGATTGCTTGAATTTGACTGGTTAGTGCAAATAATTTAATGCGAATCTCAGGATGATTCAAGTGCATCCACTTCCAACTTAAAACTTGTTCATTTAATGTTCTTAATAAAATATATAAAGCATAATTACGCTTTTTATTAGCTAGAAAATGGTAGCTTGCAAAATTTTCTTCAATTTGTTTTTTTAAATTCTGAGCAATATTAGTAGCATTTAAAGACTGCTCCAAAAATTGAGTGTTAATAGGAGCAGGATTAAACCGTAAGCGACTAATTTTTGATGAAAGCATTGCAAGTTGCTTTTGTTGATTTTGAGTTAAATCTAAATATTGAGATAACGCTTTTAAATTTTCAATTAGAAGTGTCAGTAGTGCAATTTTAAATTCATCAGTTTTTTTCAAGAAAATTTCAGGTACTAAGTATCCATGGGTAAACAAGGAGTCTATTCCATAAAATAAATTATAGTAATAATTTTGAGAATCATTTAAAACATACTTAGAAACATCTGAAAGTGTTGAAAGTTTCAAGTTACCACCAAAAGTTTCAGGATCTAAGCGATACCAAGTTTTTCGTCTGACATCCCTATCAAAAATACTTATATCACAGTAATGAACTAAATGTTCGATGCGGTTGAAAGCTTCTTTTTCCTTTTCAATTTGATCACTAACCCACTGTGCTAAAGTTTGATTATTTTTTTGCGCTAATTTTTGATTTTGTTTTTCAAAGAAATTATATTCAGCGTGAAAATTTTTAAATGTATTTTCATCACGCAAAATATAATTTAACCATAAATACTGGCGTAAACGACTAGAGTGATAAAATAACAATGCTCTAGAACTGATTTCACGGCGATCATGCAAGATAAATTGAAGAAATACACTACGTTCATATACGGGACGTGCAACAATGCATGCAGCGATGGATTTGTTATTTTCAAGTAATGTGAAAAAATCTTCAACTAAATCAATATTTAATAAGCTCATTTGAGTAATTGTTTTACTGACTAAACTATCAATTTGATTCCATTGTTGATTAATTTCAGTCGTTAATTTTCGAATTTGTTGTAATAAATTGTTCATATTGTTTCACCTTATTTTCTAAGTAATATTTTAATTGAATTGCATTAATTTTGTTATTAAAAAGGCTTATTTAGCTAAAAGCAATATTAATAGTGGAATAGATATATAAATGCTAAAATTAAATGTAGTATTGGTAAAGGAAGGATATACATGGCAAGTTATCAAATTAATTATGATAATAAAGGTTGTCGCAAAACCTTTAAAACATATAAACATCAAGAAAAAGTAATCAAGAAATCAATTGAAAAACAGTTAATTCGACAATTAGAAACCGATTTTGCTAAAGTTAAACTTGCTACGCGCATTGAAGTTAAAGGTCACAAATGTTATGAATGTAGGGTCAATCCGCCACAATTGCCGCCTCTTCGAATTGCTTTTATTCGTGACCAAAATACAGTCATGGTGTGTTACATGACTACTAATATTGTAAAAGCTGATTTTACACATGAATTAGAACATTTTTTAGGTGGAAAATAAAATGAAATTAATAGAATTGAAACAAGCACAAAAAACCGCGCTTTCAAATTTGAAAAAAAGGCATTTTGAAGAATTACAATTTTATACTTTTAAAAAAGACCGCTCAGTAATTGTTCAATTAACTGATTCATCCGCTCAATTAATTGAAAGTGGGTATCATAATGAAACGATTAATTTAGATAGTTCAAATGCTAAACACTTATTAAAAACGGCTTTTAGTCGAGAATTTCCGCGGAGTCATAAAGTGTATTTTTCTAGTATAAAAATGAAAAAATAATTTGATAAATTAGTTGCTACAAAGTATATTTGCATCTAACCTGAATTAATTGAAAGCTTGTGCTTAATATCATAAAATTTAAATGTAAGGTTATCACCTCTTTCAAACCTTACAATTCATCATCATTAATATTAAAATAACAAAATCGCATTTAATCTAATTACTATATCCAATAACTACTTAAAAGATAGATGTGATTTTGTTATTTTTACTTTAAAGCAAATTATATTAGTACTAGTTGAAAACAAAAATATAGCCATTTAAAATTAGAATGTAAGGAATTTTCCTTGCTTAACTTAACAACCTCATACATGTTTATTGGTTGTCCTTTGGAAATAGTCTTTTTATTCAGCATGCAAGAATTTATCCAATCAAGACTATTTCCATTTTTTTATTCTTTTTTTTCATGATTTTCTTTGAATTTATCTTCCTCAACTTTAGTTGTAAAAACTGTTAATTTAAAGAAAACATACAATAAATAAATTCCTACAATGATAGTTGGAAGCATAATCCACCACCAACTAACACTAATAGCTCCACCTGCTTTTAATCCCATAATAAAGCATTGTAAACAGGCAATGATAATCATAACCCATGTTTTCCAATCAATTTTTGTCATTTTGTTCACTTCCCGATTAATAAAATAAGGTTGTGAAATTGAATCACAACCTTAAAGTAATTATATAAAACAATTATTTTGTTTTATATAATTCAACTCTTTCCATCATAATATCGGCATAGTCTTGCATGATTTTTTCTTGACGATCAATTAATTCCATCTCGTCTTCTGGTAAATCAACTTTGTCGGTAACAGTGTCCAATTCTTTGATCTTTTTATTAATTTCTTCAACATCTTTTGTTAAATCAGAAATTAATTCTTTATAGTCTTTATTCATAACCAATCCCTCCTTAAGTACATCTTAAGTATACAATAAAAAGATTTTTAGTAGTAATATAAACACTTGCAAATCGATATTTATTAATTTTCTTTAAAGAAAGATATGATAAAGATGTATTCAAAGTTTTCTATATCATCACAATAATTGTCATTACGTTTAGTTTTTATTTTAATGTGGGTTGGTTTGTGGGTAACCACACAAAAAAGGTTGAGAAGAACTCAACCTTTTAATTTTTGCCTTTTTTGTTTAATCAAATCCTCTAACGCAATCAAATCGTTTTCATCTGCATAATTTAAAATATATTTTTTGGCAGTTGACTGTGCTTGATATTTGCGTTGTTTGTCTTTGTTATTATTCTTCCACTTTTCATTTGCTCTTTTTTAGCTTCTGAAATAGCCATGTTATCACCTAATAGTTAAAATTACAATCTTTTCTTCTCTAGTCATGAAAAATGTGAAACATTTGATAAAACTAGGTATAGTTTCTTTAGCCTTTAACCATGCTGAGTAGTTGAATGATTATTTGTACGATTGAAAGCATAACCATTATTTTCTCGATCTTGGTTAAGGACTCTTTTTTATGTTTCACCTTCTCATTTCCTTACATCTAGTATAATGCACATTTAAAAATATAAAATCAATAAAAAAGACTATAACTTATGTTACAGTTTTTCAATTATACAAGTCCTTAAGTTAAATGTTAAACATCTTTTTACCTTCTTTTGGACTAAGTATTTGAACATTATTCGATTCATCTACTACACAATAAGATTCTTTAGGTTTTAACTTACCTTTGGGATTATGATAATTTGTAATAACTCTACAATTTTCAAGTAGTTTATATACGCTATAAGTAGCACCATCAATGGTAAAGTCGCCATAAACGTAAAAAAACTAGCTGAAGTTTGCAGTTTGTTAATGCGCTTTGCTAAAATATTTTGACATTCTTTCATAGAGTCTAATTGTTTTTGTAACAATTCTTTTTCGGCTAATATTTCTTCATCTTGACTTGTAAGTGATTTTTCAAGATCAAAAATCGCCCACTCTAATTGTTGGTATTCTTTAACTAGTTTATCTTTATGTACTTGTTACTACTTTTAATTAAAATCAATAAAAAGTCCTCCATCATATATTATTAAATAATTGATTTAAATTTAGTTGATAATTCTATGACGTGACTTGGGTCGAATTTAATTATAACAAATAGTAAAGAGATATATAACAATAATCAGTAAAGTTATAAGTAACTAATCTAGTATGAGTCTTAAAAAATTTCAGCCCCTCCCATTGAACAAAGAAGCAAAATTGAAAGAAATAGGAATTCCAAAACAATCAGCACTGCAAAAACAATTATTAAAATCAAAAATAAATAAATGCAAAATTTCACAATTTTAGTAAAAACATTTAGTTTTCTATTGCTAAAATAAGCATCAAACTTATTCCCTATAAGAATAGCGATAAAAATTAATATAAAAGCTACAACGAGACACTCAATGTAAAATAAGCCAGAGTAAATATTAAAATTACAGATTAATAAAATAAAAATTGAAGTAAGAATAAATACCCAAGTATTTGTTTTATATTTATTAAAAAGTATTTTAAAATTAAATGCATCGTCTTTAAAAAACGTTCCGAGTAAAGTAACTATAAAAATACATATATCTAAAATTAAAGTAATTCCTGCAATCTCTTTCATAAATTATCCCTTTTCTAATGATTATTTTTATAAATTTTAATATCTCGTTTACAATATTACTATTTTCTGACAAATCTTTCACTAATTTTTTTAGAAAAGTTAAATAGTTATTTATCAAAAAGCTAAAAGTTTGCAAAAAAACTACACAAAGCTATATAAAATTAGTTTTGTGTAGTTTTTAATAATGAAATTAGTCTTAAAATAATTGAAAATTTTCTATTTTCTACTACGATGTCTAGTTTGATGTTGTCGCCCTTTTAGTAGTTCATTTTGCCGAATTTGCATTTGTTGAATTTCATATTCAATTTCAGTTAAAACTGTTCTGGGTTTAAAAAACGTTGATTTAACAGGGTTTTATAGGTGTCGAAATATTAAAATAAGTGTACAAAACTACACAGGAAACTACACAAGAGCCTATTTGTGTAGAAAATCAGCTGTACTTCTTGATACACAAGGGATACAGCTTTCATTTTAGCATAAAAAAACTCCCACCTTTATAGTGAGAGTAAAAAGTAAGTAATTAATTTATTGAAGTAATTCTGCCATGTATGTATAGTATAGGTTTTGTCATTTCCAGTCAATAAAAAAATCCACATATTTTATCTAAATAAAATACATGGATTATGTTGATAGAAAGTAAGGTTTTGTAAAAATTTTAACTATACTTTAATTATACATAAACTACTAAAAACGTAAATAAAAAAGCCCTACGTACTGTAGAGCTTTAAGTAAAAGGTATAATTAAAATTTAGGGACCTATAATAGAACTACCTTAATTGTCGTTCACAGTCAATAGAAAAAGTACATATACAATAATACTTAATACAAAATATATAAGTAAACTTGGAAAATAGGTCCATAAAACTTGTCTGTATTTTATTATATATAAATGTCAATAAACGTAAACAAAAAAGCCCTGTACCCGTCATTAGGGTACAAGACTTTGACTGTGAAGAATAATTAATAATAAAAAGAATAGGATAGTTTAAATATCCTACATATTAATAGTATAATGTTTGACCTGCGTATACAATGTTATAATTAGAAATGCTATTTTTCTTTGCTAAGTCCCTGTAATTTGTTGATATGAATTAGTAAAAGCTGGTTGCGTTGTCAATTCCACGAAATGTAAATCTGGTGTAATTGTATTAATATCAATCTCATCTTGATTACCAACTTTAACCTTTAGCCAGTAGTCGTTAAGACTCATGTTCCCTGCCTCCTTTATTGATTTCTAGATTTATAACGAATTTTTTAAAAAAGAGCACAAAAAAAGACAGCCACCTAAGCGACTGTCATAATAAGTGTAAAAACGATATACTTTCGTGCAATATTCGTTAAAAAGGAGTAGGAATGTGCACTTTAATAAGTGCATTTATAGTATAACACAAAAAAAAGACAGCCATTAAATGACTGTCTGGAAAAGCCTAGTATAATCTTACCTAAAACCATAGGGTCTATACTATGTTCTAATATGGTAGGCAATCTAATACCTGCTAAAAAAAAAGATAAACGACTAATATCTCTCATTAAAGAGGTAATTTGTACTATAGATTAAATAGTACACTTTTAGTATAACAAAGGATTAAAACGTTTGATAGTTATTTATTGACTGGTCTCTTTGCATCTGTTGGTAAAAAGCATTTAAATTACCATTATTAGAGGCTTTATTTAATTGTTCTTGATTAACGCCAAGAATATTTGCTAACAAACCTATCATGGTATCTAATTTAGCTTCTACATTACTTTCAGCTTGAGTATTAGTAATTTGAGTGCTGTTGCCTGCGTTACGGTTGAGTTTATTAACAGCTTGAGTTAGTAGTGCTATGGCTCTAGGTTGTTTATTCGCACTTAAAGGTACAACAACTTCTGGTCCTGCTTCTCCAATGACCGCATTAGTCCAACCGTTGACAAAGCCACCGTTTGCCATCATTTTATGACCAGTTGGACCCCAACCTCTGGTTACTCCCATTGGTGCAAAGTCAGACCGCCATGAGCTATCGTTAAGCACAGCCATTATTTGGTCGAGGGCACTATAGATATTTTGATGTCCTGGAACTGCCCATGCTTTCCACGTACCTATTTTGTACTGGAATAAACCATAAGGCAAACCTGTTCCATCGTGGTCGTCATATCCTCCACCAGTCGCAGGGTTAGCGGTACTTTCAATCATAGCTTGATGATAAAGTAAATCTATATCATGGTCTGATAGGATTTGGTGCATGTTCTTCGCAGCCTCACGAGCAATTTTAGCAAATTCTTCTTTGCTCAGTACTCCATTCTTGGAACTAGCACTACCCTTACCATCATAATTATTTTCTTTGTCTTTTTTCTTCTTAAAATCTTCTGCAAGTTTCTTTAACCAATTACCACCTTGCTTAGCAAAGAAGGAAGGAGCTTTAGCTATCATGTCGCTAGCAAATTTAACATTCGTGCTAACTTTGATTTTATCTGACAATACCTTTTCTAAGAATTTAACGGGGTGTGCGATAACGTTACCAATATCCTTAACAATATCAAAGGTCTTATCAAAGATTTTTTCAAATAAGTTTTTGTTATCTGTACCGTCTTTAAAGTGTGGTATATCCATCATGTCAGCTAGTGCTTTACTGTTTTCTCCATCGAGAACTTGAGTTCCTTCTGGTAGGAATGTTCTAAAGTTCCGTTCTTTAGGGAACGCTCCAATGCGTCCATCAGGGGTTGCAAACATTTCTCGATAGTTAGCAGTGCCACTATCATTAACAACTGCCATTGTTCCACCTTTACCAACTGTACCACCAGTAGCAAAGTGAACTTCTGGTATTTTATAGCCTTTCCACTTATCAGCACCAAACTTATCGAGTACCCAGTTTACACCATCTTTAACTTTATCAAGCATGCTATTAATAGGTTTGATAACATTGTTTACCAAGTTGGCTACTTGTTGACCTACATTTTTTACTGCTGACTTAATACCATTAATGATATTTTCCCAAAGTTTGTTCCAACCGTTCTTAATCTTGTCTAAACCGCCATTAGTTAAGATACTAGAGCAATGGAATGAAATTCAATATCCTAAAAGTGAATATGTATTTGCTAAAAATAATAGATTATATAGTTCTGCTCATGTCAATAGTTGGATTAAGACAATTAAAAAATATTTACCATCTGACATGCAAAATAAAAAGATTACCAGTCATGTTTTCAGACGTACACACAGTCAGTTATTATTAGAGGCAGGTGTACCCTTAACATATATCAGTAAACGATTAGGGCATATTGAAATAGATACTACTGATAACTATTATTTGTTTAATTCAAAAGAATTAGAAAAACAATCACTAGAAAAATTTGATAACTACTTAAATCAAATTAACTAATAAAAACTACACTTTTTTCTACACTTATTTTTCTAGGGTAGAGATTTTTAAGAAATTTTATTAAGATTTTCTAAAGCCCCTACCTAATTAATCCTGTTACAACACCCTATAAACCCTTCTATTTTCTACTACGATGTCTAGTTTGATGTTGTCGCCCTTTTAGTAGTTCATTTTGCCGAATTTTCATTTGTTGAATTTCATATTCAATTTCAGTTAAAACTTCAATTTCAGTTTTTTGGATATCTAACAAATGTGGCCACTGAACTTCATTAAGTTGATCAACTTTTTGGTGTAAATTACGTAATTCCATTTCGGTTTTGCGATTAGTTTTATAATCATTTTCTGCATCAAAGCGGTCACGTTCAGCTTGTCGGTTTTGACTCATCATAATGACAGGAGCTTGTAATGCAGCTAAACAGCTTAAAAATAGATTTAATAAGATAAATGGATACGGATCAAAGTGAATTCCGAAAGGATGTAAGGTATTTACAGACATCCATATAAATAAAAAGATACAAAATGCAATGATAAATCCCCAACTACCTGCATATTTAGCCAACGCATCAGCAATTTTTTGTCCTTTAGTAAGTTTCATATTATTAGTGTTTTTAACAACATAGTGATTACTATTTAAATTTTTTTCCAAATTGGCATTAATTTTACGATTAGATTCTAAATCTTCATTAATTGTTCGTTCGAGATTACTTAAGCGAATGTGTTGAAGATCACTTAAACAAATAAAAGAGGATGGTTTAACATTTTTATATTGTTCTTTGATTTGCTCAACTAAATCAGAACCCAGATTATGAAGATAAAAACCTTCAAGAATCGAATAATGTTTGCCACAAATAATACAAGTTGCGTTCTTCTTAGTTGCCATATGACCACCCTTTTCTTTTTATTTCTTTAAGTAACTTGAATTGTAACATAAATATTAAAAAATAATAAAATAACTACTTTAATAGGTCTTTAAAAAAATTAACATGATTTCATTAAAAACATTTGGTACTTCGGCTTGAATGTCATGACCAGAATTATTAACAAGTTTCACTTCAATATATTTTGAATTATTTTTTTGCATTTCAATTGCATAATGATAATCAAAATAAGGACTTTGCTTGGCAGCTACAAGTAATAGTGGGATTTTTGTTTGTAGTAAACTATCACGCCAATCAGCTTGCGCATGACTTAATAATAAGTTTGAATTGTCAATTGATGTAACTTCTTTTTGAATTTTTGCGCCATGGTATTTTTGCCATACAGTATCATCAAGTCCATGTAATGTTTCATGAACTTTTCTTTTTTCAAATAATTTTTCGGAATAATTTGTTTCGGTAACATCCAAATAACCATATTTCCAGTGTTCATTGCTAAGCATTTTAGGAGATTGATCAATGCAAATAGCTCCTTTAATTTTAATTTGCGGATAAAATTGAAGAAAACCATAGATTACGGCAGCTCCCATTGAATGACCAATTAAAAATGGATTATCAAGATTTAATAAATTAATTATCTCAGCTAAATCGTCAATTAATAAATGAATATTGGCTGGATTTTTTGTTTTAGAGTTGCCATGATTGCGTTGGTCGTAAACAATAACGCGATAACCATGTGTAATTAAATCATTAATTTGACCAGTCCAAATTTCTGCAATTCCTCCAAATCCATGAATTAAAATAACGGGTTGTCCATTCCCATAATCATGGTAGTCAATATTAGTTTGATCATGTAGTTGTAACTTCAAATTTTAAATAAGTCCCTTCTTTTCTGGATCACGTAAGAAAGTTAATTTTGTATCACTTGAAAATTCTGAGTGGTATTGGTAACCAAAGTCATTAAATTTAATTAATTCATGATAATTTGAAATATTTTTTTCCGCCATATAACGAACCATTTCTCCACGTGCCATTTTGGCATAAGTATTATCTGAAACTACTTTATTTTTTTGTTTATTAAAGTATCCAAACACACATGTAATCATCTTTACTTTATCATTTTTAATGTAGCGTGAAACTTGTCTAGCATACATTTCAGAAGCAAGATTGATGATTAAGTCATTATTTTTAGTTAAGTTTTTAAACCAACTGTCTCTCCAAAAAGCATGTAAGTTTTTAGTACCATTGACATGTGCTTTAGCTCGCATTTCTAGTCTATAAGGTACAACTCCGTCAAATGGACGTAAAACACCATAAAAACTTGATAAAATTCGCAAATTTTTTTGAATATAATCAAGTGCATTTTGAGTAAATAAATCTGGCGACATATATTTATATTGAAGGCCACAAAAAGCTAAAATAGCTGGTGTTTGATGCTTACTGTTCAAATTCATCTTTCTAATGCGCTTCAAGTTCAAGTCAAATAACTTGTCATTAGTATTCCATAATTTACGCAATTGATCATCAGATAAACTTTTTAAATATTGTTCAATTTCAACTGTTTTATTGATTAATGCTGCTTGAGATAAAACATCAAATGTATCAGTATCAACTTGCATTTGTTTTGCTGGTGATATAATTATTTTCATTATACTCAGTCCTCATTAAAATTTTTTAAGTCTACATGTGAGTTACTCAATTTTGCTTGTTCAAAATATTCAGATTTAAAATGAGAACGAATTCCATATCTATAAAAAATAAGTGAAATACTAATTAAGACAATGAAGTCCCATGGATATTTAATTAAGCCAATTCCCCCAAATTGATGACTTCCAAGATATGAAAGAATGGCTAATACAATTAAATAGTAAATTAACCATAAACTCGCCTTAATTTGTTTCTTTGTTTCGGTCCATCCAAGTTTATGTTCGTAGAAAAAGTAAATTGGTAAACCTACTAAGATAATTAAAATAACCTCAATTGTAGTTGGCCACATTGCCCAATACGCAGCTAAACTAGCTAATACAAATGAAACTGGAGCAATAATATTCAAATGTTTTAATTTCACTGGACGTACAAAATCAGGAGCCATTTTACGCAATGATACTACTGAAACAGGTCCAGTTAAGAAAGCAATTAAAGTCGCTGTTGAAATAACACTTGCAAGTACACTCCAATTTCTAAATAGCGAAACCATAATGATGCTGATGACTGCGTCAATAATTAAAGCAACTCGTGGAATTTGATATTTTTCATGAATCTTCCCCACTACAGCAGGAAAATGCTCATTTTCCTTAAAAGCTGCTAAGGTTCTTGCTCCTGATGCAACAAATGATACACCAGTTCCAAAGGGTGAAATGAATGCTTCCATGTAAAGAAGTACAGACAACCAGTACATGCCAAGAATAATTGCCAAATCAGCAAATGGAGACTGAAAGTTTAATCCATGCCAACCTACTTTTGCTAAGGTATTTGGATTGATTACGCCAATAAATGTAATTTGAAGTGCTACATAAATAATGAAGGCAATAAAAAGTGATAATACAATACCACGTTTTATATTCTTTTTAGGATTATGAATTTCACTTCCCATATTAATGACGGTTTGAAATGCGTCATATGAAAAAATTATTCCTGAAATAGTGGTAGCAGAAAAAATTGCAGCAGATCCATATGGCATAAATTCATGAACGGAATGTCCAAAATTTCCAGGATGAAATCCAGATGCAATTAACATTATTATTGTAATCAATGGGACACCTAATTTAAAGAAAGATACAAAGTTAGTAAAACGAGTTAAAAGTTTCACTGACCAGTAATTCAATAATGTAAAGATAATAATGAATAAGAAAACTAGTAATAGTCCCTTATTAGAAACTTGCGAATCAGCCATTAGTTGACGAGTCCAGTGTGCCCAGTGCCATGGCCAAGAACTCATATATTGTACACAGGCAACGGCTTCAATTGGAATAATTGTAACTAAAGAAATCCAATTAGCCCAAGCAGCAATAAAACCTAATAATGATCCATGAGTATACTGAGCATAATGACTCATTCCACCACGTTCAGGAAACATTGTACCTAATTCAATATAATTAAAAGCAATTAGTCCAATTACTAATGCTCCGATGACCCAAGAAATAATTGCAGAAGGTCCTGCCACTTTGGCAGCTTCCCATGAACCAAATAGCCATCCTGATCCAATTAGTGAACTTAGTGTCAACATTACTAATGAAAACAAACTGATTTTCTTTTTCTTCATATTCTAACTTCTCTCTATACCTTAAATTGCAATATACAATTATATTGGATGTATGTTGCAATTTACTTTAATTTATGCATGTTAAACAATTTCTTACTTAATTCTATTTCCCGTGGATCTGGATTACTATTTAAAAATTCAATTACTCCTTTGTGATCATTTGCATGAATTAGCTCATTATTTTTTTCTAACTGATTTTTCAAATGACGTGCAGCTCCCCAACTACCGTCAAAAAATGAAACAGTTCCAGCAATTTCTTGAATAGCTTTTTGTGCAAATGGGAAATGTGTACAACCTAATACAATCGCATCAACAGGCAGATATTCATCTAAAATGCGATGCAAATAATCCTTAATTTCAGCTGTATCTAGTTCATCGCGTTCTACAAATTTAACTAATTGAGGTGCTGGAACTTTAATAATTTGTGCATCTGAATGTAATGAATTAACTAAATGATTAAACTTTGTCCCTGATAATGTTAAAGGTGTTGCCATAACTATAATTTTCCCATCAGGAAAGGCCTTTACTGCAGGCTTAATAGCAGGTTCTAAACCAATAATAGGAATGTCATACTCTTCGCGTAATTGTTGTGCTGCAACACTTGTAGCGGTATTGCAAGCAATCACGATTGCTTTTACATTGTATTTATCAATAAGTAGATCTACGATATTTTTACTTAACTGATAAACTTCTTCGGGTGATTTTATTCCGTACGGAGCATTTTTAGAATCACCATAAAAAACATAATTTTCATTCGGTATGATCTGATAAAGTGCACGTAATACGCTTAATCCCCCTTGGCCTGAATCAAATACTCCAATTGGTCGTTGTTTTAAACTCATAAGTATTCTCCTCTCAGTTAATTATTTATTTGTTTTGTTAGCAACAATGATTTTAGTATGTTCACTAAACATTTTTTGTTGCTCTTTTGTGGGAGCTTTATCGGTAATAAATGTTGAAATCACATCTAACGGACAAATTCGATAATATGATTTATTAACAAATTTTTGATGCTCAGCTACAAGTACAACTTTACGTGCACGTTGCGCAGCCACTCCTACAATTTCAGCGTCTCCTTGATCTAATAAATAAACTCCATTTTCATCGATGCCAGATGCAGCAATAAAAGCCGTATCAAAGACAATGTTTTGCAATTCCTTAACTGCTAAATTAGAGTAAAAATAACGATTTTCATGATTTAATGTTCCACTTGAAATTTTTACTGTAACCTTATTATGATCAGATAATGCAATACAGTTATCTAATGAATGAGTATGAACTGTTAGTGCCATGTTTAAACTTTGGCAAGTTTTAAGTAGAATAGTTGATGATCCAATGAAGTAAACATGGTGCGGTTTAAAGAATTTCAAAGCTTCAACCGCAATCCGTGTTTTTTCCTTTGTAAATTGCCCTAATCGACTTTGATAATTAGGTACACTCCGTCCAAAATCAAGGGGTAAAATTCCTCCATGTGTTCTGCGAACTTCTCCTCGTTCAGTTAGTAAAACGATGTCGCGACGGGCAGTATCTTGAGAAACCCCAAATTCATCCATAATATCTTTAGTAGTTAATTCTTGACGGTCTTCTAATAATTGTTTGATTAATTCAATTCTTTTTTCTTGAATCAAAATTACATCCCCGTTCTTTGATTTCAATAACATAAATAATTATAAACTGATTTACGGGTTTATTCAAAGTAATTAAGGATTTCCTTACAAAAAAAGATGATTTAATCAAGTAAAAAAGCCCTACGTACATAGGGCTTTTTGAAAGATCAACTTATTTAGCCAAGATCTTTGCAATTTCAATAATTAAGTCAACGGCTTTTTCCATTGTGTCAACGTCAGCAAATTCAAAACGTGAATGCATATTATCTGCACCAGTAAAGACGTTTGGAGTTGGGATTCCCATAAATGAGATCTTAGAACCGTCTGTACCGCCACGAACTGGATAAATGTCAGGCTTAATATCTAAGTTTTGCATTGCTTCTTCAGCTGCATTAACAACGGTCATGTCTTTTTCAATAACTTCACGCATGTTGTAGTATTGGTCTTTCATGTCAATGATAACGCGTTCTTGCCCAAGTTCTTCATTCATGCGTTTAGCAATATCTAACATTAATTGCTTACGTGCTTCAAATTTTTCACGATCATGATCACGGACAATGTATGCAGCATGTGCTTCATCAATGGCACCATCTAATGAAAGAAGTAAGAAGAATCCTTCGCGACCTTCTGTTTTTTCAGGAACTTCATTTGCAGGTAATTGGCTATCAAATTGCATTGCAAGTTTTAAAGCATTTACCATTACTCCTTTGGCAGTTGCAGGATGAACGTCTTTTCCTTTAAAAGTAATCTTAGCTTGTGCAGCGTTAAATGTTTCATATTCAAGTTCACCTAGTGGACCACCGTCGACTGTATAAGCAATGTCAGCACCAAAATCTTTAGTATCAAAGTGATCAGCACCTGTTCCGATTTCTTCATCAGGACCAAAACCAACTTCGATTTCACCATGTTTAATTTCCGGATGATTAATCAAGTATTCCATTGCTGTCATAATATCAGCAATTCCACATTTGTCATCAGCACCAAGTAAAGTATCACCGCTTGTAGTAATCACAGTGTGACCTTTGGCATTATGTAAGTTAGGAAATTCGCTTGGTGAAAGAACATATTCACTATCACCTAATTTAATATCAGATTCGCCATCATAATTTTCAATTACTTGAGGCTTAACATTTTCAGCATTGAAGTCAGCTGTATCCATATGAGAGATAAAACCAACTTTCTTAGCTGTCTTTCCTTCTGGAAGATTACTTGGTAATGTTGCAAAAACATAACCACTTTGTTCATTTAAACGAACGCTACTCATTCCAATTTTTTTTAATTCTGCCATTAAATCTTTGGCAAATTCAACTTGTGATTGAGTTGAAGGAATTGTAGTTGAATTTTCGTTTGAACGTGTATTCTTCTTTACGTATGAAATAAAACGAGGAACTAAATTTTCATATTTTGTCATTCTCGTCAAGCCTTTCTTCTTCAATTAGCATAAAATAAAAAATATGCCATGAATCAATCATAATATTATAATGATTTGATGTCAAATTGTCTTGTCAAATTTTCTTACATGATAAATAAAAGACTCGTAATTTCATTTTGAAATTACGAGTCTTTTATTATACAAACGTATATGGATTAGTATTAATTTGTGATTGATATAAATCAATATTCCACTTGTTTTCAGAATTCCATTTAGTAAATAATTTCATTAAATGAGGTTTACAAATAGATTCAATATAGTGACCAGCATCTACTGCACTCATTTGTGATGCAATAATGTCATGACCAAAGTGATATGAGATGTCACCAGTTAAATATAAGTCAGCATTTTGATTTAATGCATTAGTATAAAATGATGCTCCTGAGCCACCTAAAAGTGCAATACGTCTAACTTTTTGATTAAGATCATTTGAAATTACGCGAGTTTCTGGAATATCAAAGACTTGTTTACACTTTTCAGCAAATTTTTTAACTGTAATTGCTTCAGGTAATTCTCCAACTCTTCCCATTCCATAGCGTTGACCTAAGCCTTCAACTTGATATAAATCATAAATAAAATCTTCTTGAGGATGATTTTCATACATTGCATTCAAAACTTGATTTTTAATTCTTTCAGGAAAGAAGACTTCAATTTTTTCTTGAACAACTTCAATCATTTCATTTTTATCACCCACATAAGAATGCTTATCATCTAATGGAATAAAACGACTTGTTCCGGTTAGTGAATAGGAACATGCTTTATAATTCGCAAGTTTACCTGCCCCAGCAGCAGTTAATGCATCACGCATGGCATTAGCAGTGTTGGATTGAGTAAAGACTGCTAGTTTATACATTTTTTCTTCTTTAGTTGGTAATAAAGGTTTAGTATTTTTTAATTCAAGTGCTTCAGCAATCCAATCGTTCATTCCGCCATTGGCATTATCTAAGTTTGTATGAGCTCCATAAACAGTAATGTTATGCTTGATAATATTGGCATACATTTGATTTTGAGGAACGCTTAAATCAAGTGGTTGAACAGGCCGAAACATTGCAGGATGATGTGCAAAGATAAAATCAACATTATTATCAATTGCTTCTTTAACAGTTTCAGGACGAACATCTAAA
Source organism: Ligilactobacillus sp. LYQ135 (assembly GCF_053711055.1). NCBI lineage: Bacteria > Bacillati > Bacillota > Bacilli > Lactobacillales > Lactobacillaceae > Ligilactobacillus > Ligilactobacillus sp. LYQ135. The sequence continues at coordinate 120,538 of NZ_JBSJYT010000004.1, forward strand.
GTAATCATCATTTTATGAACTTCTTGATTTAAATCACCTAATTGAAGTCCAACTGGATCTCCCTTTTCTGCCATCCATTTAGGAGCAAATTGTTCAAAGCGTGAAACAATTTCTTTAACCGTTGTCATTTTCTAAAACCCCTTTGATTTGGTTATTTTCTTCTTCTAGTTGATCAATTTTAGCTTGAGGAACTTTTTTAGCTTGTCTCATTTGTTCAATTGCTTTATTGTTTTTGTCAATTTCTTTTTGCCATTTCTTTTTAAAAGAAGACGTTTGATTTTGACGTAAAAAAATACCATATTTTAAATCAAGTGAAGATAATGGCTTAATCTCATCTGTATATTTAGCAACAATAATTTCATAGATATGATGATCTTCATCGATAATATCTTCATTTGTAATTTGATAATGATGCTCAAAGAGCCATTGGCGTAAAAGATCACTTCCGACATTTGGCTGCAAAATTAATAATGGGTGGTTTTGCAACTTGGCTTTACCATTATTTAAAATTTTACGAATCAATGTCCCACCCATTCCACAAATTGTAATGGCATCAATTTGATCAGTTGCTTTAATAGCATCTAAACCATCTGCTAGACGAGGATAAATAATTCCTTCTAAATCTTCATCTTTGATTTCTTGAACAGCATTATCATATGGTCCCTTAACTACTTCCCCTGCAATGCCATAATCAATCATATGATTAAGAGCTAGATATGCAGGTAAGTAAGCATGATCTGAACCAATGTCAGCTAATCGAGCACCTTTAGGGACATATTCTGCGACTTTAGCTAATCTTTTTGATAAATGATGTGCATCCACAAATAAAACTCCTCTTCAACTACTCTAAAAAGTCTTTTAATTGTTTTGAACGAGATGGATGGCGCAATTTACGTAAAGCTTTTGCTTCAATTTGACGAATACGTTCACGAGTAACACCAAATACACGTCCAACTTCTTCAAGTGTGCGGGTACGTCCGTCATCTAATCCGAAACGTAAGCGTAAAACATTTTCTTCGCGGTCAGTTAAAGTATCAAGAACACTGTCTAATTGTTCTTTTAATAATTCATAAGCGGCATGGTCTGCTGGACTAGTTGCATCTTGATCTTCAATGAAATCACCTAAATGTGAATCATCTTCTTCACCAATTGGGGTTTCAAGGGAAACTGGTTCTTGCGCAATTTTCAAAATTTCACGCACTTTTTCAGTTGGCATATCCATTTCAGCACCAATTTCTTCAGGAATTGGTTCACGACCTAAATCTTGTAACATTTGGCGTTGAATGCGAATAAGTTTATTGATGGTTTCAACCATGTGTACTGGAATACGAATAGTTCTTGCTTGATCAGCAATTGCACGTGTAATTGCTTGACGGATCCACCAAGTTGCGTATGTTGAAAATTTAAATCCTTTACGATAATCAAATTTTTCAACGGCTTTCATTAACCCCATATTACCTTCTTGGATTAAATCTAGAAATGACATTCCACGACCAACATAGCGTTTAGCAATTGAGACAACTAACCGTAAGTTAGCTTCAGCTAGACGTTGTTTAGCTTCTTCGTCACCTTGTTCGATTTTTAAGGCTAAGTCAATTTCTTCATCAGCAGTTAACAAATCAACTCGACCGATTTCCTTTAAATACATTCTAACAGGATCATTGATTTTAACACCTGACGGAGCGGAAACATCCTTTTTAGCTTCTTCTGCAGTCTGATCAGCAACTTTTAAACTTGCCTTACTTGGTTCACCATCTTCATCAACAACTGAAATTCCTGCATCTTCAACTGCTTCGATCAATTTATCCATTTGATCAGCATCCATATGCATTGGCTCAGCAATTCTTTTACTTAACTCATCATATTTAATTTGACCTTGTTTTTTGTATTCTTTAATTAAGGAGTTAACTTCTTTTTTAAATGTTTTTTCATCAAATTGTGCTTCTTTATTTGTCAAAATAGATTCCTCCTAAATCAGTGATGATTTTAACGTATTTTTTTGTCGTAATAAATTGGTCTTTTCCATTATCAAAGCCATTAACTTTTCAGTATCATTCATCCGTTTAGCTTTATTAATTTCTTTTTCAAGATTTTCAATTTTTTGATCAAGTGGATACTCACTCATAATTAAATGAATACAATCCTCAATTTCTTGATCAGTTGATTCTCCTTGATAATCTTCCATTTCCAAATTAGTAACTACATTTTTTAGATGTTCATTTTGAATAAAATCTAAAAAGTTAGCACTTTTATACGAATCATATTGGTTAAAATATCCTTCTGCAATTATACAAATTGTTTGGTAATCTTCATGAATAAAAGTGAAGTTTTCAATTTCTTGCACTTTTAGCCAAACACTTTGCTCGTGTAACATTCGGTACAATAATAACCGTTCTGCTTTTTCCGTTTTTGAATAATTATTTTGAATATTGACGGTATCATTAACAGTTGCAATCGTAGCTTGGTAATCTTTAAACTCACGCTTTTGATGCAACGCTATTTCATTTGATGGTGGCTTTTTTTGATTTTGAGCGAGCAAAGCCTTAACTTGAGCTTCTAAGTTATTATACTCAATTCCAAACCGTGTCGCTAAGCGGTGTAAGTACAAATCACGCTCAATTGGATCTTTAATGAAAACAAGTTCTTTTAGTACATCATCGATATATGCAAGTTGATCATTTTCATTTTCAAGATTTCTTCCATTTGCATAAAAATGCATAAAGAAACTTATAGGTGTTTCACGACGATTTTTTACAATTTCTTGAAATTTATCAGTACCATATTTTTTAACAACTTCATCAGGATCGAGTTTATCAGGTAAGTTAATAATCTCTAACTTGAATTTATTTGCAGGTACAATGATTTCAAGAGCCCGTTTAATAGCTTTTTGACCTGGATCATCGCCGTCATAGCAAAGTGCTAAATTCGATGCAAAATGACTTAAAATGTTAATTTGTTCATCAGTTAGACTTGTTCCCATGGATGCTACACCATTTTTAATTCCAGCGCGATAAGCAGCTAAGACATCCATAAAACCTTCAAATAAAATAATTGATTTATTTTGGCGAATAGATGCCTTGGCTTTATCAAGATTGAATAACACACGCCGCTTATTAAAGATAGGTGTTTCAGGTGAATTTAAATACTTAGGAATCGATTTATCAGTTGAATTTAATATTCTTCCTGAAAATGCAATTGGGTGACCATTTTGATCAGTAATCGGGAACATTACTCTTCCTATAAAACGATCATTTAAATTATCGAGAGGATCATCATTATTTTGCTGATGTTCAACAAATAATCCTGATTTCCGTAATAATTGGTAATCAATTTGCTTTTCTTTAACGAAATTTCGCAAAATATTAGTGTCAGGAGCAAATCCTAAATTAAATTCTTCGATCATTTCATCATCTAATCCACGATCATGTAAATAATCTAATGCTTGTTGACCTAATTGTGTGTTTACCAAAATATGATGATATAGTTGACTCGATTGTTGATATAGATCGATTAACTTAGCATTATCAGAGGATTCAGCAGAATTTAAAACATCATTTTCTAAATATTTTTCATCTAACTGAATGCCGCCAAGCTCGGCTACTCGTCTAAATGCTTCAGGGAAAGTAAGCCCTTCTGTTTCCATAATAAACTTATAAACATTTCCTCCACGATGGCAAGAAAAACAATTAAAAATTTGTTTTTGTTCATTCACAGAGAAAGATGGAGAAGTTTCTGGATGAAACGGACAAAAGCCAAACCAGTTTTTTCCAGATTTATGCATTTGAACTTTTTGACTTACGATGTCTAGAATATTAACTTCAGAACGGACTTGATCAATCAACTCCGCGGGTATATGCATTTTGATCTCCTCCTTTACTTAAAAAAGGGTAAAATAACCCCGCTGTTTACAGTCAAATAAAATTTTATTACATATTGTGGGTAAAGTCAAGTAAAAGTGGTGATTTTAGCAATTCTTAAGAATTTATTAATGCTGTTGTAACATAACGACAGTTATATGACATTTAATCAAATTATTGTAATCACTTTGTAACTATACTTTAATACTAAAACCACTTTTTAAATACGACAAAAAAAGAATTACACTGAGTGCAATTCTTAAATTTTTATTAAGATTGTTCTTTACGAGTTTGATAGCGAGCAATCCGTTTAAGTTGTTGCTCAAAGACTTCTTGTGCCGTTTTACCATGTAAAATCTGCCGGGGACGCTCATTAATCTCACGCGCGACAGCTTGAACATCACGGTCAATTAAACGCTCAAAACTAGTACCCTTCGGGATATATTGCCG
>NZ_JBSJYT010000005.1:0-118052 GCF_053711055.1 Ligilactobacillus sp. LYQ135
ACGAATCAGAAGGTTGTAGGTTCGACTCCTACTGGGTGCATTTATCGGGAAATAGCTCAGTTTGGTAGAGCACTTGGTTTGGGACCAAGGGGTCGCAGGTTCGAATCCTGTTTTCCCGATATTTGTTAGACTGTGACTTAGGTCACAGTCTTTTTCTATATTATTATATTAGTCACATGAGCGGGAAATAGCTCAGTTTGGTAGAGCGTCACGTTCGGGACGTGAAAGTCGCAGGTTCAAATCCTGTTTTCCCGATAATATTAATTTATTCTTTGGTATAATCAGATGCATACATCAAAATTGGGGATTCTTTTTGCATTTAATGATCATCTTAAAGTATAATAAAAGTCAATGTTAGTCAAACTTTGGAGGTGATAAAATGCAGAGTCGAAATATTTCTGATATTATTGAGCATTACTTAAAAAGTATTATGGCAAATTCAAAGCAAATTGAAATTAAGCGCTCTGAAATTGCTGAGCAATTTGATGTTGTGCCATCTCAAATTAATTATGTAATTAAAACGAGATTTAATATTCAAAATGGATATATTGTTGAAAGTAAAAGAGGAGGTGGCGGTTATATTCGAATTGCTAAAGTTGATCTCGTAAATGATACAGATGTTATTGATGATTTAATCAAATATATCGGCAATCATATCGGAGCACGCGAAGGCTTCCAAGTGATCCAAAGTTTATATGAAGATAAGGCATTAACTAAGAAAGAAGCTAACCTAATATTAGCAGCAATTGATTCTAATACATTGTCTTTTACGAATAAAGAAATTGAAGATCAAGTGCGTGCTAAAATTTTAATCAGTGTTCTTAATCGATTACGATGTGAAGACTAATTTAGAAAGGATCAAATGTCCATGGATTATAAGTTAACTCAGTTTGCACAAACAGCTTTAAATTTAGCGTTGCAAAATAGTTTTGAAGATAATCGGCAATATGCAACTACAGGAGATTTATTATATGGGTTACTTTTAAGTGAACCTTCAGTAGCGTCGGGACTATTAGATCGTATTCCGGTTTCAGAAGAAGAAATTAAAGATGAATTATTTAATGTATATGGTGAAAAAAATACAACTAAATTAAAAAATGTAAATGAAGTTAAGCCAAGTCCACGCTTAAATTCAATTATAAATAAAGCTCAACATCTTGCTCAATTAACTGATGCTAACCAAATTGGGACAGAACATTTACTATTAGCGATATTAGATGATAAGCAAAGTATGGCAGTTAGAATTTTACTTAATCTTGATACTGATCTTATTAAGTTTGCGGATTCATTATTAAAGCAATTAGGTTTTACTAAAACTCAATTAAAAAGAAGAGAAAAAGAGCGAAATGGTAGAAATCAAAAATCATTAATTGAGGAATTAGGACGCGATTTAACTCAAATTGCACGTAATGGTAAAATGGATCCAATTTCTGGACGTAATCAAGAAATTGAGCGTGTAATTGAAATTTTAATGCGCAGAACTAAAAATAATCCAGTTTTAATTGGTGATCCAGGAGTAGGGAAAACTGCAATTGCAGAAGGAGTTGCTCAAAAGATTGCCAATGAAGATGTTCCATTAGAATTACAAGATAAAAAAATCATTTTGCTCGATATGGGAACATTAGTTGCTGGCACAAAATATCGCGGAGAATTTGAGGATCGTGTAAAGAAAATTCTTAAAGAAATCAAAGAAGCAGGCAATATTATCCTATTTGTTGATGAAATGCATACAATGGTAGGCGCTGGCGGAGCAGAAGGAGCAATTGATGCTTCAAATATTATGAAACCTGCTCTTGCGCGTGGTGAAGTTCAAATTTTAGGGGCAACAACATTAGATGAATATCATAAGTATATTGAAAAAGATGCCGCTTTAGAACGAAGATTTGCAACTGTTAAAGTTGAAGAACCAACTAAGGCGCAAACTTTAGAAATCATTATGAATTTAGTTCCTCAATATGAAGAATTTCATAAAGTTAAAATTTCAAAAGCAGTTGTGCAAGCAGCAATTGATTACAGTACTCGTTATATAACAGATCGCTTTTTACCAGATAAAGCAATTGACGTTCTTGATGAAGCTGCTGTAAAAGCACACTTACGTGCAAGTCAAAAAGATGAAAATAAGGTTGTTCAACTTCAAAAAGAAACCAGTGAATTAAATCAGCAAATTTTGATAGCATTACAAAATAATGATTTTGAAAATGCAATGAAATTACAATTTGAAAAGCAAAAAAAAGTTGCTAAAATTGATCAAAATAAACAAAAAGCCGATCAAAAAGATTATTCTAAAATTGTAGTTACTACAGAAGATGTTGCTGAAATTATTTCACAATGGAGTGGCGTTCCAGTTACTCAAATTTCTAAGTCAGAAAGTACGCGCTTACTTAATTTAGAAAAAACATTACACCAACGCGTAATTGGACAAGATGAAGCTATTAGTGCAATTGCCAAAGCAATTCGACGTTCTCGTAGTGGCTTAGCAGATCCTAATCGTCCAATTGGATCATTTATGTTCCTTGGGCCAACTGGGGTTGGAAAAACAGAATTAGCTAAAGCACTTGCAGCTTCCGTTTTCGGTTCTGAAGATTTAATGATTCGAATTGATATGAGTGAATATATGGAAAAATTCTCAACGAGTCGTTTAGTTGGTTCTCCTCCAGGATATGTTGGTTATGATGAAGGTGGTCAACTAACGGATAGCGTTCGTGAAAATCCATATTCCGTAGTGTTATTGGATGAAGTTGAAAAAGCTCATCCAGATATTTTTAACTTACTATTACAAGTTCTTGATGATGGCTTTTTGACGGATTCTAAAGGGAGAAAAATCGATTTTAGAAATACAATTATTATTATGACATCTAACTTAGGTGCAACTGATTTACGTGATCAAAAAGAAGTTGGCTTTGGAAGTTCAACTCCAAGTGATGCCTATAAAGCAATGTCACAAAAGATTCATGAAAGATTAAAAAAAACTTTTAGACCTGAATTTTTAAATCGAATTGATGATATTTTAATCTTCCATTCATTAACTAAGGATGAATTACATCAAATTGTAAAATTAATGGGACAAAAGATCATTACCCGAGTAGCTGCTCAAGGAATTGAATTGAAATTAACTCCCGCTGCGATTGATACGATTGCTCAAGTTGGCTATGATCCAGAATATGGTGCACGCCCGTTAAGACGAGCTTTACAAGATAAAGTAGAAGATCGTTTAAGCGAAGCGTTACTTTCTGGAGAGATTCAGAAAGGATCCAAAGTAACAATTGGAGCGCGGAAAGGTAAGTTAGAATTAAAGGTTCATTAAAAATAACGAAAACTGCGACTTTTGTCGCAGTTTTTTGTTGCATGTGTTATTTAAATGATTTTGTCGTACTTTGTTTTTAGTTATTGACAAACCACTAGTAGTACTGATACACTAAAACAGTATAAGTGTAGATCAATATCTGATGTGATATATTGTCCATATCAGTGAATGAAACAAAAATAGTGCAGTTTGATAAAGTCAACGAATCTGTTTTTGGTTTTTTTTTGCCAAAAATCGGTAAAATTGGACTATTTTTCGAAATTGTAATCAAATTGTAACATTAGAATGATTTGCAAAATTTTTGGAGAGGTGAACAACTTGGCAGGACACTTAGTAAAATACGGTAAACACCGTGTACGTAGAAGTTACTCTCGAATTAAAGAAGTTTTAGATCTTCCAAACTTAATCGAGATTCAATCAGACTCCTACAACTGGTTCTTAGATGAAGGACTTCGGGAAATGTTTGAAGATATTATGCCAATTGATGACTTTGCAGGCACATTATCTTTGGAATTTGTCGATTATCAATTATTAGAACCAAAATATACAGTCGATGAGGCCCGTGAACATGATGCAAACTATTCAGCACCATTACATGTAAAGTTACGGTTAACAAATCATGAAACCGGCGAAATTAAATCTCAAGATGTATTCTTTGGTGATTTCCCACTAATGACAAAACAAGGTACTTTCATTATTAATGGTGCCGAACGGGTTATTGTTTCTCAACTTGTTCGTTCACCAGGGGTATACTATTCTTCAGAACTTGATAAGAATGGCCGCAATATTTATGGTACAACGGTAATTCCTAACCGAGGTGCATGGTTAGAATATGAAACAGATTCTAAAAATATTGCATATGTACGAATTGATCGGACACGTAAAATTCCAATGACTGAATTGATTCGGGCATTAGGTTATGGTTCTGATTCAGAAATTATTGATATGATGGGTGAAACAGACTCATTAATGTATACTCTTGAAAAAGATGTTCATAAAAATACAGAAGATTCACGAGTTGAAGAATCATTAAAAGATATTTATGAACGTCTTCGTCCGGGTGAACCTAAAACTGCGGATTCATCAAGAAGTTTGTTAACAGCACGTTTCTTTGATCCAAAGCGTTACGATTTAGCACCTGTAGGACGTTATAAGATTAATAAGAAATTAAGTTTAAAGACTCGCTTATTAAATACAACTGTTGCTGAAACATTAGCAGATCCAGATACTGGTGAAATCATTGTTAATAAAGATGAAGTGATTGATAAGAAGGTAATGGACAAATTAGCTCCTTATTTAGATCGGGATGACTTTAAGACAATTACTTACCAACCATCTGAAGAAGGTGTTGTTCAAGAACCAATGACACTTCAAGTGATCAAAGTTTATTCAGCTAATGATCCAGAACGTGTTGTGAATATGATTGGCAATGGCAACATTGATTTGAAGTACAAGCACATTACACCTGCTGATATCATTGCTTCAATGAACTACTTCTTTAACTTACAAGAAGGTTTTGGTACAACTGATGATATCGATCATTTAGGTAATCGGCGGATTCGTTCAGTTGGTGAATTATTACAAAATCAATTCCGGATTGGATTAGCACGGATGGAACGGGTTGTACGTGAAAGAATGTCAATTCAAGATACAGCAACAGTAACCCCACAACAATTGATCAATATTCGCCCAGTAGTTGCTTCAATCAAAGAATTCTTTGGTAGTTCTCAATTATCACAATTCATGGATCAAACTAACCCATTGGGGAGTTTGGAACATAAGCGGCGTTTATCAGCCTTAGGACCTGGTGGTTTGACACGTGATCGTGCTGGATATGAAGTGCGAGATGTTCACTATACTCACTATGGTCGGATGTGTCCAATTGAAACACCTGAAGGACCTAATATTGGTTTGATCAACAACCTTTCTTCATATGCACGTGTAAATAAATATGGTTTTATTGAAACACCATACCGTCGTGTATCATGGGAAACTCACAAAGTTACAGACAAGATCGATTACTTGGCTGCTGACGAAGAAGATAACTATGTTGTAGCACAAGCTAACTCACCATTAAATGATGATGGTTCATTTGTAGATGAAGTTGTTATGGCTCGTCACAAAGATGATAATATTGAAGTTTCAATTGACAAAGTTGACTACATGGATGTTTCACCTAAACAAGTAGTTGCGGTAGCGACAGCATGTATTCCATTCTTGGAAAACGATGACTCAAACCGTGCTTTGATGGGTGCTAACATGCAACGACAAGCTGTTCCATTGATTCAACCACATGCTCCATTAGTTGGTACAGGGATTGAATACAAAGCAGCGCACGACTCTGGGGATGCTTTGATTTGTGAACATGATGGTGTAGTTGAATACGTGGATGCAACTGAAGTACGAGTTCGGCGTGAAGATGGAACTTTAGATAAATATGCTTTGATGAAATTCCATCGTTCAAACAGTGGTAAAAACTATAATCAAACACCAATTGTACGTGTAGGTGACCAAGTTAAAGCAGATGAAGTTTTAGCTGATGGTCCTGCAATGGAACAAGGTGAATTAGCTTTAGGTCAAAACCCATTAATTGCGTTCATGACTTGGGATGGTTACAACTTCGAAGATGCGATTGCAATTAATGAACGGTTAGTTAAAGAAGATGTCTATACTTCAATTCATATTGAAGCTCATGAATCTGAAGCACGTGATACTAAATTAGGACCTGAAGAAATTACCCGTGAAATTCCAAACGTTGGTGAAGATGCCTTGAAAGATCTTGACGAATTCGGAATTATTCGCGTAGGTGCAGAAGTGCATGATGGTGATATTTTAGTTGGTAAAGTTACTCCAAAAGGGGTAACCGAACTTTCAGCTGAAGAACGCTTATTACATGCTATCTTTGGTGAAAAAGCACGTGAAGTTCGGGATACTTCATTACGTGTACCTCATGGCGGTGGCGGTATCGTTCGTGAAGTTAAGGTTTATACGCGTGAAGATGGCGATGAATTATCACCAGGTGTTAACCAAATGGTACGGGTATTCATTGCTCAAAAACGGAAGTTACAAGTTGGGGATAAAATGGCTGGACGTCACGGTAACAAAGGAACTGTTTCAGTAGTTATTCCAGAAGAAGATATGCCATTTATGCCAGATGGTACTCCAATTGATATCATGCTTTCACCAATGGGTGTGCCTTCACGGATGAACATTGGACAAGTACTTGACCTTCACTTAGGAATGGCAGCACGTAAATTAGGAATTCACGTTGCAACTCCTGTTTTTGATGGTGCTCGTGATGAAGATATTTGGGATGCATTTAAAGAAGCTGGTTTACCAGGTGATGGAAAGAGCATTCTTTATGATGGACGTACAGGTGAACCATTTGACAACCGTATTGCTGTCGGGGTTATGTACTACATGAAACTTGCTCACATGGTTGATGATAAGATCCACTCACGTTCAATTGGACCTTACTCATTAGTTACTCAACAACCACTTGGTGGTAAAGCACAATTTGGTGGCCAACGTTTCGGGGAAATGGAAGTTTGGGCCTTAGAAGCTTATGGTGCAGCTTACACATTGCAAGAAATTTTAACATACAAGTCAGATGACGTGGTTGGTCGTGTTAAGACATACGAAGCAATTGTTAAAGGTGAACCAATTCCTCAACCAGGTGTTCCTGAATCATTCCGAGTACTTGTTAAAGAATTACAAGCATTAGGATTAGATATGAAGGTTCTTGACGCTGATAAAAACGAAATTGAATTACGTGACATTGATGAAGACGATGATGATCAAGTAATTAATGTTGATGCAGTTGCTCGCATGAAAGAAAAAGAAGAAAACAAGCAAGCGCAAGAAGTAATGAAAGAAGAGGAAGACCGTAATCCTGATACAAGAGAAAACGGTGACAAATAAGAGTATTAGTCAGTAAAATAAGCCAATAAATGAAAGGGAGGTCGGTCCTTTGATCGATGTCAATAAATTCGATAGTATGCAAATTGGATTAGCTTCATCTGACAAGATTCGAAGCTGGTCATATGGTGAAGTTAAAAAGCCCGAAACAATCAACTATCGTACTTTGAAACCTGAAAAAGACGGTCTTTTTGACGAACGAATTTTCGGGCCTACAAAAGACTGGGAATGTGCTTGTGGAAAGTACAAGCGAATTCGATATAAAGGTGTAGTTTGTGATCGTTGTGGCGTTGAAGTTACTCAAGCAAAAGTTCGTCGTGAACGGATGGGTCACATTGAGTTAGCAGCTCCAGTTACTCACATTTGGTACTTCAAGGGAATTCCAAGTCGAATGGGCTTAGTATTAGACATGAGTCCTCGTGCTTTGGAAGAAATCATTTATTTTGCTTCATATGTTGTTACTGATCCAGGTGAAACTCCACTTGAAAGAAAACAACTTTTAACAGAAGCTGAATACCGTGAAAAAGTTGATGAATATGGTAGTGACGCATTCAAGGCAGGCATGGGTGCTGAAGCCATTCGCACACTTTTACGTGATGTTGATCTTCAAAAAGAATGTGATGAATTAAAAGAAGAATTACGTGATGCAACTGGTCAAAAGCGGACACGTGCAGTTCGGCGGTTAGACATTTTAGAAGCATTCTTAGATTCAGGTAATGAACCTGATTGGATGGTAATGGATGCAATCCCTGTAATTCCACCTGATTTACGACCAATGGTGCAACTTGAAGGGGGCCGTTTTGCAACATCTGACTTGAATGATTTATACCGGCGTGTAATTAACCGGAATAATCGTTTGAAACGGTTATTAGATTTAAATGCACCTGGAATTATCGTTCAAAACGAAAAAAGGATGTTACAAGAAGCTGTAGATGCTTTAATTGATAATGGACGTCGTGGTCGTCCAGTTACAGGACCAGGTAACCGTCCATTGAAGTCTCTTTCACATATGCTTAAAGGTAAGCAAGGACGTTTCCGTCAAAACTTACTTGGTAAACGTGTTGATTATTCTGGACGTTCAGTTATTGACGTAGGTCCTAAATTGAAATTAACTCAAATGGGAATTCCACATGAAATGGCATTGGAATTGTTCAAACCATTTATGATGAGAGAACTTGTAAAACGTGATATGGCATCAAACATCAAGAATGCTAAACGTAAAATTGAACGGCGAGATGAAGATATTTGGGATGTTTTAGATGATGTTATTAAAGGTCATCCAGTATTGCTTAACCGTGCACCTACACTTCACCGTTTAGGTATTCAAGCCTTTGAACCAGTTTTAGTTGATGGAAAAGCAATGCGATTGCATCCATTAGCTTGTGAAGCTTACAACGCTGACTTTGACGGTGACCAAATGGCGATCCACGTTCCATTATCTGATGAAGCTCAAGCTGAAGCTCGGTTGCTTATGCTTGCTGCTCATCATATTTTGGCACCAAAAGATGGTAAACCAATCATTTCACCCTCTCAAGATATGACAATTGGTAACTACTACATTACACTTGAAGAAAAAGACCGTGAAGGTGAAGGAATGATCTTCAAGGATGTAAATGAAGCAAGAACTGCTTACCAAAATAATTATGTTCACTTGCATACACGAATTGGTTTACAAACTTCAGCATTAGCTGAAAAAGGTAAGCCATTTACAGACTGGCAAAAAGAACGAATTTTAGTAACAACAGTTGGTAAAGCTATTTTTAACGAAATCTTGCCAGATGATTTTGTTTACTTGAATGAACCAACTCAAGAAAACTTGCAAGGAAATATTCCAGACAAATATTTCTTAGAACAAGGTCAAGATATTCATGAATTTTTGGAAAATCAAGAATTAATTGGACCATTTAAGTCAGGTTTCTTGTCTGATATCATTGCACAAGTTTATAAAGAATATAAAGTAACGGCTGCATCTGAATTATTAGACCGCATGAAAGATTTAGGATATTTTGAATCAACTAAATCAGGTTTAACTGTTGGGATTGCCGATGTTACTGTTCTAGATGAAAAACCAGAAATTATTGCTGAAGCACGTAAGAATGTTGACACTGTTAAGAAACAATTCCGGCGTGGTTTGATTACTGAAGATGAACGTTATAACCGCGTGATTGCAATTTGGAATAAGGCTAAAGATGATATCCAAAAGAAATTAGTTGAAAATATGGATCCATCTAACCCAATCCAAATGATGAGTGACTCAGGTGCGCGTGGTAACATTTCTAACTTTACACAATTATCAGGAATGCGTGGTTTGATGGCTGCTCCTAATGGTAAGACTATGGAATTGCCAGTTATTTCAAACTTCCGTGAAGGATTATCTGTTTTGGAGATGTTTATTTCTTCACACGGTGCTCGTAAAGGAATGACTGATACAGCCTTGAAGACAGCTAACTCAGGTTACTTAACACGGCGGTTAGTTGATGTTGCACAAGACGTAATTGTCCGTGAAGAAGATTGTGGAACTGATCGTGGTTTAGATGTTTATGCAATTAAAGAAGGCAACGAAATGATCGAACCATTATACGATCGGATTTTAGGCCGTTACACAATGAAGACTGTAACTGATCCTAAGACAGGTGAAGTAATTGTACCTGCAAACACATTAGTTGATGAAGAGCTTGCAACAAAAGTTATTCAAGCTGGTGTTGAAAAAGTTACAATTCGCTCAGCCTTCACATGTAATACTCGTCATGGGGTATGTGTTCACTGTTACGGACGTAACTTGGCAACAGGTGATGTAGTTGAAGTAGGTGAAGCTGTTGGTACAGTTGCTGCTCAATCAATCGGTGAACCTGGTACTCAATTGACAATGCGTAACTTCCACCAAGGTGGGGTTGCTGGTGATGGCGATATCACTCAAGGTCTTCCTCGTGTTCAAGAATTGTTTGAAGCACGTAATCCTAAAGGACGTGCAATTATCAGTGAAGTAACTGGGGTAGTTGATACTGTTGAAGAAAATCCAGCAGAAAGAACTAAAGTAGTTACTGTTCAAGGTGAAACTGATACGCGCACATACGACTTACCATTTACAGCTGTATTGAAAGTCAAGGAAGGCGATTCAGTTCACCGTGGTGATCCATTGACAGTTGGTTCAATCGATCCAAAAGAATTGATTAAGGTTCGTGATGTATTATCAACTGAAAATTACATCTTGCATGAAATCCAAAAAGTATACCGGATGCAAGGGGTAGATATTTCAGATAAACACGTTGAAATCATGACTCGCCAAATGCTTCAAAAAGTTCGTATCATGGATCCTGGTGACACAGAAATGCTTCCAGGTACATTAATGGATACAAGCGAATTTATGGATCGTAACGTTGCTACCCTTGTAAAAGGTGGCATTCCAGCAACATCAAGACCAGTCTTGCTTGGAATTACTAAGGCTGCATTGGAAACAAACAGTTTCTTATCAGCTGCATCATTCCAAGAAACAACTCGGGTCTTAACAGATGCTGCTATTCGTGGTAAGAACGATCCATTAATCGGATTGAAGGAAAATGTTATTATTGGTAAGACAATTCCAGCTGGTACTGGAATGAAGAAATATCATGACATTCAACCTGAAGAAACAGGAATTGTAACTGATAATGCATACTCATTGTCAGATGTTGCTAAACAATTAAATGTTGATGATGATAACACACTTCAAAATTAATTTTAAATAAACTAAAAAAGACTATGCTTTGTCATAGTCTTTTTTTATCCGTTTTATCCTCACAAAATAAAAAGAGTGCCTAAAAAGATTGCAGGGATAAATGGTAGTTTCTTCTTTGAAAAAAATAGTGCGAATAAAAATGTTCCGATTGAAGAAAAAAGTAATAGCACAATAAAATTGTAAATTCCCACTATAAGAAATAAAAAACTCAAAATGATGGTATCCGCGATTCCCATTAAATTAAATAAGTTTGTAATTAAGAAAAGAAGACTTATCATTAGCCAGAACCAAAATTGAGTTTGAAAATGAAAAAGAATAACTGGTAAAAATATAAGAAAATTGATAATGATCCCAAATAATAATAGCAAAAGTGAAACTGAGCATGAAAGATAATCTTCTAAACTTAAAAATAATAACCAACTAAGTAAAACGAGATAAAAAAGCAATGATGGTAATGAAGCTTGATAAAATCTACAACAAATTAATCCGAAACTAAATTCAATGATTGAACTTGAAAAATTAATTTGAGAATGACAAAAATGGCACTTTCCCTTTTGAATTAAAAATCCTAAAAGTGGAATGAGCTGCCACCATTGTAAAGAGCGATGACAATGATCACAAAAAGAACGTGGAATTTGCAAAATTCCTAAATAAGAACGCATCGCATAACAATATGCAGTAGAACCAATAACAGTTCCAAGTAAAAATAACACAATTAATTTCATAATGATCCCTCCAATTATATATACGAAATTTAGAAGAATTTTCGAAAGACAATTGACATCATTTTTAGTCTGTGATAAATTAAAAAAGGTGCTTTGATGTGAACGGTTATCGTTTTACGCAAAATGTGTTTAAAACACAAGTTAGCACGATGTTGACGCACCGAGTTTTTTTATATCAAAAAAAGAAACTCCTGGGTGTGTGTACTAGAAAATTTGAAAATTAAGGAAGGAGGAAACTTTAGATGCCTACAATTAACCAATTAATTCGTAAAGGTCGTAAGTCTAAAGGTTCAAAATCTAATTCCCCAGCTTTAAACTTTGGGTACAACAGTTACAAGAAAGTTCAAACAAACACTCCTGCTCCACAAAAACGTGGGGTTGCTACACGTGTTGGTACAATGACACCAAAGAAGCCTAACTCAGCTTTACGTAAATATGCTCGTGTACGTTTGTCAAACTTAATTGAAGTTACAGCTTACATTCCAGGTATTGGCCACAACTTACAAGAACACAGCGTTGTTTTAATTCGTGGTGGTCGTGTAAAAGACTTGCCTGGTGTTCGTTACCATGTTATTCGTGGTGCCTTGGATACAGCTGGTGTAGAAGGCCGTATGCAAAGTCGTTCTAAGTATGGTGCTAAGAAGCCTAAGAAAAAATAATTAGTTAAAACACTATTCTAGGAGGTAAGACATATGCCAAGAAAAGGTCCTGTAGCAAAACGCGAAGTACCTGAAGATCCAATTTATCATTCACAATTGGTTACAAGTTTAATTAACCACCTTATGTTAGACGGTAAGCGTGGTACAGCTTCAAAAATTTTATATGAAGCATTCGATATGATTAAGGAAAAGACTGGTAATGATCCATTAGAAGTATTCGAACAAGCAATGGAAAACGTTATGCCAGTACTTGAAGTTAAAGCTCGCCGGATCGGTGGTTCTAACTACCAAGTTCCAATTGAAGTACGTCCAGATCGTCGTCGTACATTAGGTTTACGCTGGATCGTAAGTTATGCACGTCTTCGTGGCGAACACTCAATGTCCGAACGTTTAGCAAAAGAAATTATGGATGCAGCTAACAATACTGGTGCTTCTGTTAAAAAACGTGAAGATACACACAAGATGGCAGATGCTAACCGTGCATTTGCACACTATCGCTGGTAATTTAGGAATGGCTGTTATAGATATTTGATTATCCTATAATGGTCATTTTTTTAGAAATAAGCATATTATAACGAGTCAAAATTGGAAGGAGAGAATAATTCCATGGCTAACAAACGTGAATTCCCATTGGAAAAAACACGTAATATTGGTATCGTAGCTCACATCGATGCTGGTAAGACAACAACAACAGAACGTATTCTTTACTATACAGGTAAGATCCACAAGATTGGTGAAACACACGATGGTGCTTCACAAATGGACTGGATGGAACAAGAACAAGAACGTGGGATTACAATTACATCTGCTGCTACAACAGCTCAATGGAAAGAAAACCGAATCAACATTATTGATACCCCAGGACACGTTGACTTCACTATCGAAGTAGAACGTTCATTGCGTGTATTAGATGGTGCGGTAGTTGTATTAGATGCTCAATCAGGTGTAGAACCACAAACTGAAAACGTATGGCGTCAAGCTACAACATACGGTGTTCCAAGAATTGTTTTTGTTAACAAGATGGATAAAATCGGGGCTAATTTCGATTACTCAGTAGATACAATTCGTGATCGTTTACAAGCAAATCCATTGCCAGTTCAAATGCCAATTGGTGCTGAAGATGAATTTGAAGGTGTAATCGACTTAGTTGAAATGAAGGCTGACTTATATGATGAAGATAAGTTAGGTTCAAAATGGGATACAGTTGATATTCCTGAAGAATACCGTGAAGAAGCAGAAAAACGTCGTGAAGAAATGATTGAACAAATCGCTGACGTTGATGATGAAATCATGGAAAAATACCTTGGCGGTGAAGAAATTTCAAAAGATGAAATCCGTGCTGCAATTCGTCGTGGTACATTATCATTAGACTTATTCCCAGTATTTGCTGGATCTGCTTTCAAGAACAAAGGTGTTCAAATGATGCTTGATGGTGTTAATGATTACTTACCATCACCATTAGACGTTAAACCTTACAAGGCTACAGATCCTGACACAGGTGAAGAAGTTGAATTAATTGCTGATGATAGCAAGCCGTTTGCTGGTTTAGCATTTAAGATTGCAACTGACCCATTCGTTGGTCGTTTAACATACTTACGTGTATACACTGGTACATTAGAAGCTGGTTCATACGTATTAAACGCAACAAAGGGTAAACGTGAACGTGTAGGTCGTTTACTTCAAATGCACTCAAATCACCGTAACGAAATCCCTGAAGTATTCTCAGGTGATATTGCTGCCGCAATCGGTTTGAAAGATACAACAACAGGTGACTCATTAACTGATCCAGATCGTCCATTGCTTCTTGAATCAATGGAATTCCCAGATCCAGTTATCCAAGTTTCTGTTGAACCAAAGTCAAAAGCTGATCAAGACAAGATGGATATTGCTTTACAAAAACTTGCTGAAGAAGATCCATCATTCAAGGCTGAAACAAACCAAGAAACTGGTGAAACATTAATCGCTGGTATGGGTGAATTGCACTTAGACATTATCGTTGACCGGATGAAACGTGAATTCCACGTTGAAGCTAAAGTTGGTGAACCACAAGTTGCTTACCGTGAAACATTCACAAAAGAAGTTGAATCACAAGGTAAATTCGTTCGTCAATCAGGTGGTAAAGGTCAATATGGTGACGTATGGATCAAGTTCACACCAAATGAAGAAGGTAAAGGTTTCGAATTCGAAAATGCGATCGTTGGTGGGGTCGTTCCGCGTGAATACATTCCTTCAGTTGAACAAGGTTTGAAAGAAGCTATGCAAAATGGTGTATTAGCTGGTTACCCATTAATTGACGTTAAGGCTAAGTTATATGATGGTAGTTACCACGAAGTCGACTCATCAGAAGCTGCCTTCAAAGTTGCTGCTTCATTAGCCTTAAGAAACGCTGCTTCAAAAGCAGGTGCTGTAATTCTTGAACCAATCATGAAAGTTGAAATCGTAACACCAGAAGACAACTTAGGTGATGTTATGGGACATGTTACAGCTCGTCGTGGACGTGTTGATGGTATGGAAGCTCGTGGTAACTCACAAGTTGTTAATGCTTATGTTCCATTGGCTGAAATGTTTGGTTACGCAACAACATTGCGTTCAGCAACACAAGGTCGTGGTACATTTACAATGACAATGGATCACTACGAACCAGTTCCAAAAGCAATTCAAGAAGAAATCATTAAGAAAAATGGCGGTAACGCTGAATAAAATAGTGATTACTAAAAAGACTGTAATGTAAGTTACAGTCTTTTTTTGTAAGCATATTTAGATATCTTTGCTTTAAATTAAAATGATGAGTTATTACTATATTATAGTTACTTATATTAAAGAGAAATTCAAAAATAGGCTTGCTTTTTACGAATCTTTGTAATATGATATAAAAGTACCTGTGAAGAAGCAGGTATTGTTCTGTGTTTTAGTAAATAAGCTATGATGTGGAAGGTTGCGACACGCCCGGCCGCTTTGCCACGAGCGAATCGGTAATTTCCGCGGAGCTAGTCTTATTTTCAAAATAGACGAAGGAGGGAACAACATGGCAAAACAAAAAATTCGTATTCGTTTAAAGGCTTACGAACATCGCATTTTAGATCAATCCGCAGATAAGATTGTGGAAACAGCAAAGAGAACAGGTGCTCAAATTTCAGGACCTATTCCATTGCCAACAGAACGGACATTATATACAGTAATCCGTTCACCACACAAGTATAAGGATTCACGTGAACAATTCGAAATGCGTACACACAAGCGTTTAATCGACATTGTAAATCCTACACCAAAGACAGTAGATTCATTGATGAAATTAGATTTACCATCAGGTGTAGATATCGAAATCAAACTATAATTTAAAATTAATCAATTGGAGGTGTACTCATGACCACAAAAGGAATCTTAGGGAAAAAGGTAGGTATGACACAAGTATTTACTGAAGAAGGCGAATTGGTTCCAGTAACAGTTGTTGAAGTTGGTTCAAACGTTGTTATGCAAGTTAAGACAATGGAAAATGACGGTTACGAAGCAGTTCAATTAGGTTTTGACGATCAACGTGAAGTTAAAGCCAACAAACCTGCCAAAGGTCATGCAGCAAAAGCAAAAACTGCTCCTAAGCGCTTCGTTCGTGAAATTCGCGGTGTAGAGCTTGGAGAATATAACGTTGGTGACGAAATCAAAGCAGATATTTTCGAAGCTGGCGAATTCGTAGATGTAACAGGTACTTCAAAAGGTCATGGTTTCCAAGGTAGTATCAAGCGTTGGGGACAAAGTCGTGGACCTATGGCTCACGGTTCTCGTTACCACCGCCGTCCTGGTTCAATGGGTGCTATCATTAACCGTGTATTTCCTGGAAAAGTTTTACCTGGTCGCATGGGTGGCAAACGAGTAACAATCCAAAACTTGGAAATTGTTAAAGCAGATACAGAAAACGGCGTACTTTTGATCAAAGGTAACATTCCTGGCGCAAACAAGTCATTTGTTACTGTAAAAAGTACAGTTAAATAATTAGAGGAAGGGAGGAAAAATACATGCCTAAGGTTACATTATTCAAACAAGATGGTAGCAAAAACGGTGACGTTGCTTTAAGCGAAACAGTTTTTGGTATCGAACCTAACAACAGTGTAATTTTTGACGCAGTATTGATGCAACGTGCTTCATTACGTCAAGGTACACACGCTGTAAAGAATAGAAGTGCCGTACGTGGCGGTGGTAAAAAACCATGGCGTCAAAAGGGTACAGGCCGTGCTCGTCAAGGTTCTATTCGTTCACCACAATGGGTTGGTGGTGGTACAGTATTTGGACCAACACCACGCTCATATGCTTACAAACTTCCACGCAAAGTTCGTCGCTTAGCTATTAAATCTGTCCTTTCACAAAAGGTTTTAGATGAAAGCTTAGTTGTTGTTGATGAATTAAAATTCGAACAACCAAGAACAAAAGCATTCGCTGAAGTATTAAGTAACTTAGATGTTAATTCCAAAGTATTAGTAGTTCTTGAAGATGACAATACAAATGCTAAATTAGCTGCTCGTAACTTAGAAAACGTTACTGTAATTCCAGCTAAAGGCTTGAACGTATTAGATGTTATCAATAATGATAAGATGGTCATCACTAAAGGAGCTCTTTCTCAAGTAGAGGAGGTTCTTGCATAATGGAATCACGCGATGTAATTTTACGTCCAGTTATCACAGAAGCTTCAATGGCTGATATGGATGATAAGCGTTATACATTTGATGTAGATACACGTGCAACAAAAACACAAGTTAAAAGTGCTGTAGAAGACATTTTTGACGTTAAAGTTGCTAAAGTAAACATCATGAATGTTAAAGGTAAAAAGAAACGCATGGGTCGCTACGAAGGTTACACAAAGAAACGTCGTAAGGCTATCGTTACTTTAACATCAGACTCAAATGAAATTAAATTATTCAACGAAGAATAATCAAATCTTAGTAATAGGAGGAAAACACAGTGGGGATCAAGACATATAAACCAACTTCTAACGGTCGCCGTAATATGACTGGTTCAGATTTTGCTGAAATTACAAAAACAACACCTGAAAAGTCATTGCTTGTTTCAAAAAGCAAAACAGCTGGCCGTAACTCATATGGTCACATTACAGTTCGTCACCGTGGTGGTGGTCACAAGCGTAAATACCGTGTGATTGACTTCAAGCGGATTAAAGACGATGTTCCTGCAACAGTTAAAGCAATTGAATATGATCCAAACCGTTCAGCTAACATTGCATTGTTAGTATACGCTGATGGTACAAAATCATATATTCTTGCTCCAAAAGGCCTTGAAGTAGGTCAAAAAGTTCAATCAGGTAAGGATGCCGACATTAAGGTTGGTAACGCATTACCATTGGAAAATATTCCAGTTGGAACAGTTATTCACAACATCGAATTAAAACCAGGTAAGGGTGGACAATTAGTTCGTTCAGCTGGTACATCAGCTCAATTACTTGGTAAAGAAGGCAAGTACGCAATCGTACGTTTAACTTCAGGCGAAACTCGCATGATCTTAATCACATGTCGTGCAACAATCGGTGCTGTTGGTAATGAACAACACGAATTGATCAATGTTGGTAAAGCAGGTCGTTCACGTTGGATGGGCAAGCGTCCACAATCACGTGGTTCTGTAATGAATCCTAACGATCACCCTCATGGTGGTGGTGAAGGTAAAGCTCCTGTTGGTCGTCCATCACCATTATCACCTTGGGGTAAGAAGACAGCAGGTCTCAAGACTCGCTCAAAGAAAGCAAGATCAAACAAATTTATCGTTCGTTCACGTCACAAAAAATAATTGCCTAGTTGGTAATTGATCCGAAAGGAGGACAAACATTGAGTCGTAGTTTGAAGAAAGGACCTTTCGTCGATGCACATTTGATGAAAAAGGTCGAAGCACAAGCTGATCAAGAAAAAAAATCAGTAATTAAGACATGGTCACGCCGTTCAACAATCTTCCCTAGCTTTATTGGCTACACGATTGCTGTATATGATGGCCGTAAGCACGTGCCAGTTTACATTCAAGAAGATATGGTTGGTCACAAATTAGGTGAATTTGTTCCAACACGTACATTCCATGGTCACGGCGGAGACGATAAGAAGACAGGCGTAAGATAATAAGGGAGGATAAAACATGGCTGAACAAATTACATCAGCAAAAGCAACTGCTCGCGTAGTTCGCATCCCTGCACGTAAAGCACGTCTTGTGATCGATCTTATCCGTGGTAAGAGTGTTGCTGAAGCTTTAGGCATCTTAGAATTTACACCAAGAAAAGGTGCTTACTTAATTGAAAAAGTTCTTAAATCTGCAATTGCAAATGCAGAAAACAATTTTGATTTAGATGTTGAAGATTTATATGTAAGCGAAGCTTATGTTAACGAAGGACCAACATTAAAACGGTTCCGTCCTCGTGCAAAGGGTTCCGCTTCACCAATCAACAAACGTACAAGCCACATTACTGTTGTGGTATCTACTAAATAAGGAGGGATAACGCGTGGGTCAAAAAGTCAATCCAACAGGATTACGTGTCGGTATCATTCGTGACTGGGATGCAAAATGGTATGCTGAAAAAGACTTTGCATCAGATTTACACGAAGACTTACGAATCCGTAAATATATCGAAAACAAATTAGCCAACGCTTCTGTCTCTACTATTGAAATTGAACGTGCTGCAAAGCGTGTAAACATTTCAATTCACACTGCTAAACCAGGTATGGTTATCGGTAAAGGTGGATCAGAAGTTGAAAAATTACGCCAAGAATTAAACAACTTAACGGGCAAACGTGTTCATATTAACATTGTTGAAATCAAAAAGCCTGACTTGGATGCTAAGTTAGTTGGCGAAAACATTGCACAACAATTGGAAAATCGTATTGCTTTCCGTCGTGCAATGAAGCAAGCAATGCAACGTACAATGCGTGCTGGTGCAAAAGGTATTAAAGTTCAAGTTGCAGGTCGTTTAAACGGGGCAGATATGTCACGAGTTGAACATTTCTCAGAAGGAACAGTTCCTTTGCATACATTGCGTGCTGATATTGACTATGCATGGGTAGAAGCTGCTACAACATATGGTCAATTAGGTGTTAAGGTATGGATTTACCGTGGTGAAGTTTTACCATCAAAGAAAAATAACAACAAAGGAGGGAAATAATCTATGTTAGTACCAAAACGTGTAAAGCACCGTCGTGAATTTCGTGGTAAGATGCGTGGCGAAGCTAAGGGTGGCAAGACAGTTACATTTGGTGAATTTGGTCTTCAAGCAACTGAATCACACTGGATTACAAACCGTCAAATCGAAGCTGCTCGTATTGCAATGACTCGTTATATGAAGCGTGGCGGAAAAGTTTGGATTAAGATTTTCCCTCACAAGTCATATACTGCTAAAGCTATTGGTGTTCGTATGGGTTCTGGGAAAGGTAGTCCAGAAGGTTGGGTAGCTCCAGTTAAACGCGGTAAGGTAATGTTTGAAATTGCTGGCGTTTCTGAAGAAGTTGCTCGTGAAGCTTTACGTTTAGCTTCCCACAAACTCCCAGTGAAGACTAAGTTTGTAAAACGTGAGGAAGTAGGTGGCGAATCAAATGAAGGCTAAAGAAATTAATGAATTAACCACTGCTGAAATGCTTGAAAAAGAAAAGCAATACAAAGAAGAATTATTCAACTTACGCTTCCAATTAGCTACCGGTCAATTGGAAAATACTGCTCGCTTAAAAGCAGTTCGTAAGAATATTGCACGTATTAAGACTGCATTACGTCAAGCAGAATTAAACAAATAAAGAATACGAAAAGGAGGCTAATTTCGCATGAGTGAAGGTCGTAATCACCGTAAAGTCTACCAAGGACGTGTTGTTTCAGACAAAATGGATAAAACAATCACAGTTGCTGTAGAAACTTATGTTAACCACAAAGTATACGGCAAACGTGTTAAGTATACTAAGAAATTTAAAGCTCACGACGAAAACAACGAAGCAAAAGTTGGCGATATCGTTAGAATTATGGAAACTCGTCCATTGTCAGCTACAAAGCGTTTCCGTTTATTAGAAATTGTTGAAAAAGCAGTTATTCTTTAATTTTTAAGGATAACCCAAGGACTTATTCGTATTCTACTAATTATCTAATAGCGAAAGGAGGACACTTACTGTGATCCAACAAGAAAGTCGTTTAAAAGTCGCTGACAACTCAGGAGCACGTGAACTTTTAGTAATTAAGATCTTAGGCGGTTCTCGTGTAAAAACAGCAAATGTCGGTGATATCATTGTTGCTACTGTTAAACAAGCAACACCTGGTGGCGTTGTCAAAAAAGGCGATGTTGTCAAAGCTGTTGTTGTTCGTACTAAATCTGGTGTACACCGTGCTGATGGCTCATACATCAAATTCGATGAAAATGCTGCAGTAATTATTAGTGATGATAAGTCACCAAAAGGTACACGTATTTTCGGACCCATTGCCCGTGAATTGCGTGACGGAAACTTTATGAAGATCGTTTCCTTAGCACCTGAAGTATTATAATGAATCATTAGTTAATAAGGAGGTGCACAAGAAAAATGTTCGTTAAGAAAAATGACAAAGTTAAGGTAATCGCCGGTAAAGATAAAGGTAAAGAAGGTACAATTGAAAAAGTATTTCCTTCACAAGAACGAGTAATCGTTAAAGGCGTAAACATCGTTAAGAAACATCAAAAGCCAACAAACGCAAATCCAAACGGTGGAATCGTTGAGGTTGAAGCACCTATCCACGTTTCTAACGTTATGCTTATCGATCCATCAAACAATGAACCAACACGCGTTGGTTTCAAGATGGAAGATGGTAAGAAAGTTCGCGTTTCAAAGAAAACAGGTAAGACTTTGTAATAAAGGAAGGAGGATACTTTCTTCATGGTTAATCGCTTAAAAGAAAAGTATGATAAAGAAATCGTTCCATCAATGATGGAAAAATTCAATTATACATCAGTAATGCAAGCACCAAAGATCGATAAAATTGTGATCAACATGGGTGTTGGTGATGCTGTAAGTAACGCTAAAAATTTAGATGAAGCAGTTCAAGAATTAACTTTGATCTCTGGTCAAAAACCAGTTATCACACGTGCTAAGAAATCAATCGCTGGTTTCCGTTTACGTGAAGGTAACGCTATTGGTACAAAGGTTACATTACGTGGCCAACGGATGTACGAATTTTTAGACAAATTGATTTCAGTTTCATTACCACGTGTTCGTGACTTCCACGGAATTAGCAAACGCGCTTTTGATGGTCGTGGTAACTACACATTAGGTGTTAAGGAACAATTAATTTTCCCTGAAATTGATTTCGATGATGTTAACAAGGTTCGTGGTATGGATATCGTTATCGTAACAACTGCTAACACAGACGAAGAATCAAAAGAATTATTAACTCAATTAGGAATGCCATTCGCTAAGTAGTAAGGGGGTTTCACATTGGCTAAAAAGTCACAAATTGCAAAGAATAAACGTCCGGCTAAGTTTTCAACACAAGAATATACACGTTGCGAACGCTGTGGCCGTCCACATTCTGTATATCGTAAATTTAAGTTATGTCGTATCTGCCTTCGTGAACTTGCTCACAAGGGTCAAATCCCTGGCATGAAAAAGGCTAGCTGGTAATCCATAATAAAGTAAGTAAAGGAGGCAAAATAATATGGCAATGACTGATCCAATTGCAGACTTCTTAACACGTATTCGTAATGCTAACATGGCTAAGCATGAATCATTTGAAGTCCCTGCATCAAAAATCAAGCGGAATATTGCTGAAATTCTTAAGAACGAAGGTTTCATTCGCGACTATGAATTTATCGAAGACAACAAACAAGGCATTATCCGTGTATTCTTGAAATATGGTAAAAATGGTGAACGCGTAATTTCTGGTATTCGTCGAATTTCAAAACCAGGTTTACGTTCATACGTTAAAGCTGATGCTGTGCCAAAGGTTCTTAACGGCTTAGGAATCGCTATTTTGTCAACATCTGAAGGTGTAATGACAGATAAAGATGCCCGCGCTAAGAAAATTGGTGGCGAAGTAATCGCTTATGTTTGGTAATATTTTTTAAGAGTAAGGAGGTGTCCGACTCGTGAGTCGTATTGGTTTTAAAGAAGTTGATTTACCAGCAGGTGTTGAAGTAAAGCAAGACGGTAATAAAGTTACTGTTAAGGGACCTAAAGGCGAATTAACTCGTGAATTTTCTGATAAGATTACAATGAATATTGATGGTAACAAAGTTACTTTTGATCGTTCATCAGATGATAACAAAACAAAAGCACTTCATGGTACAACTCGTGCAAACTTTAACAACATGGTTATTGGTGTTACAGAAGGTTTCAAGAAAGAACTTGAACTTCGTGGGGTTGGTTACCGTGCACAAATGAAGGGTAACACATTAGTATTAAATGTTGGTTACTCTCATCCAGTTGAATTCGAACAAACAGATGATGTTAAGTTTGAAACACCTTCAGCAACATCTGTTATTGTTTCAGGAATTAACTGCGAACTTGTTGGTGACATGGCAGCTCGGATTCGTGCTGTTCGTGCTCCAGAACCTTATAAAGGTAAAGGTATTCGTTATGTTGGCGAATATGTACGCCGTAAAGAAGGTAAAACTGGTAAATAATGCAGCATAAAGCTGTTTAAAATTGATTAAGAGGTGAAAAATTGTGATTTCCAAACCAGATAAAAACAAAACACGTCAAAAACGTCATATGCGTGTTCGTAACAAAATCTCTGGTACTGCTGAGTGCCCACGCTTAAATGTTTATCGTTCAAACAAAAACATCTACGCTCAAGTAATTGATGATGTAGCGGGTGTGACGCTAGTTAGTGCCTCTACATTAGACAGTGAAGTTAGTGGCAACACAAAAACTGAACAAGCAAGTTCAGTTGGTGAATTAGTTGCTCAACGTGCTGTAAAAAAAGGTATCAAAGAAGTTGTATTTGACCGTGGTGGATATCTTTACCATGGACGTGTTGAAGCTTTAGCAAAAGCTGCTCGCGAAAATGGACTTGACTTTTAATAGAAGGAGGAAATAACGTTTATGGCTTTTATTGATCCAGCTCAATTAGATTTAGAAGATCGTGTCGTTGCTATTAACCGGATTACTAAAGTTGTAAAAGGTGGACGTCGTTTACGTTTTGCTGCTTTAGTTATCGTTGGTGATCACAATGGTCATGTCGGTTTTGGAACTGGTAAGGCTCAAGAAGTACCAGAAGCAATCCGTAAGGCTGTTGACGCTGCTCGTAAGAACTTAATCGAAGTTCCTATTGTAGGAACAACTATTCCTCATGAAGTTCTCGGTCAATACAGCGGTAGCCGTATTATGTTAAAACCAGCTGAAGCTGGTTCTGGAGTTGCTGCTGGTGGTGCGGTTCGTGCCGTTATGGAACTTGCAGGAATCGGTGATGTTACAAGTAAATCATTAGGTTCTAACACACCAATCAACGTTGTACGTGCAGCAATGGATGGTTTAACACAAATGAAGAGTGCTGAAGAAGTTGCTTCATTACGTGGAGTATCTGTTCAACACTTAGCAGAATAAGGAGGACTTAAATTATGGCTCAATTGAAAGTAACATTAGTTCGTTCAGTCATTGGACGTCCTCAAAAGCAACGCGAAATCGTAAAAGGCTTAGGCCTTAAGCGTGTAAATAGCTCAGTTGTTGTTCCTGACAACGTTGCTATGCGCGGTGCAATTAGAAAAATCAATCATTTAGTGGACGTTGAATTGGCTAAATAGTCAACATTTAGTTTAAAAGGAGGTGCCGAACCTAATGAAATTAAATGAATTAAAACCAGCTGAAGGTTCACGTCAAGTAAGAAATCGTGTTGGTCGTGGAACTTCATCAGGTAATGGTAAAACAGCAGGTCGTGGACAAAAAGGTCAAAAGGCTCGTAGTAAAGTTCGTTTGGGCTTTGAAGGGGGTCAAATGCCATTGTTCCGGCGTATGCCAAAACGTGGTTTCAAAAATGTTAACCGTGTAGAATACGCAATCGTAAACATTGAAACTTTAAACAAATTTGAAGACGGTACAGAAGTAACACCAGCATTGTTGGTAGAATCAGGTATCGTAAAAAACGAAAAAGATGGTATCAAGATTTTAGGTAATGGTGAATTGAACAAGAAGTTAACTGTTAAAGCTAACAAGTTCTCTGCATCTGCTAAAGAAGCCATCGAAGCAGCAGGTGGCCAAGCTGAGGTGATGTAATAAATGCTTAAGACAATGAAGAATGCCCTTGCTGATAAAGAGATTCGCAAGAAAATCTTATTCACATTGGGTGTCTTGATTGTATTTCGCTTAGGCACATACATTACTGTCCCTGGGATCAACGCTAAAGCATTAGCTAGTGTTGCATCTTCAGGGTTAATTAGTATGTTAAATACTTTCAGTGGTGGCGGTTTGACCAACTATTCAATTTTAGCGATGGGGGTTTCACCATACATTACAGCCCAAATCGTTGTTCAACTGTTACAAATGGATATTGTTCCTCGATTTGTAGAGTGGAGTAAGCAAGGTGAAGTTGGACGGCGTAAATTGAATCAGGTTACCCGTTATTTGACAATTGTGCTTGCGTTTGTACAATCAATCGGGATTACAGCTGGCTTCAACGCTTTAAGTACGGTTAACCTAGTTGAAAATCCAAATGTTCAAACATATATCTGTATTGGTATAATTTTAACTGCTGGTACAATGTTTTCAACATGGCTAGGTGATATGATTACTGAGCGAGGAATCGGAAATGGAATTTCAATGATTATTATGGCCGGGATTCTTGCCCGTGTTCCTGATGGAATCAAGCAAATTTACCAAGAAGAATTTGTAAATATTAGTAAGACTCAAATTTGGCATTCTGTATTATATGTTGTAATTTTATTAGTTGTGATTTTGGCAATCGTTACATTTGTAACATATGTTCAACAAGCAAATTATAAAATTCCAATTCAATATACAAGACGGGTTGCAGGATCAACTGAAAGTTCATATTTACCATTGAAGGTTAATGTGGCTGGAGTTATTCCTGTTATCTTTGCCAGTTCGTTTATTGCAACGATTCAAACAATTTTAATGGCATTTACTCAAAACCATTCGAGCGAACAGTGGTTCCAAGTAATGTCTGAAATCTTTAACATGCAAACAGTTCCAGGAATGATTTTGTACACAGTTTTAATTATTCTGTTTACATTCTTCTATGCTTTTGTTCAAGTTAACCCTGAAAAACTTTCAGAAAACTTGCAAAAACAAGGAAGTTATATTCCATCTGTTTGGCCAGGTAAAGAAACTGAAAAGTATGTTTCTCGTTTATTAATGAGATTAAGTACTGTTGGTTCATTATTCTTAGGATTTATTTCTTTAATCCCATTAGTTGCATCTAATGTTTGGGGCTTAAGTGAATCAATCGGTTTAGGTGGTACTAGTTTGCTAATCGTTGTAGGGGTTACTCTTGAAACTATGCGGCAAATTGAAGGTATGATGATGAAGCGCGAATATGTTGGATTTATTCGTGAATAATGAAATTGAGGTTGGAATTATTTCCACCTCTTTTTTTGTGCTTTAAACTCGCTAAAAAGTGCGTTATAATTTAAAAAGTGATTTTATATTAAAGGAGAAAAATTATGGCATTAAACTTAATGTTAATGGGTCTTCCTGGTGCAGGTAAAGGTACCCAAGCAGAAAAAATTATTGATGAATATCATATTCCACATATTTCAACAGGTGACATTTTTCGGGCAGCAATGCAAAATGGCACAAAAATGGGCTTAGAGGCTAAAAAGTATATTGATAAAGGTGAATTAGTTCCTGATGAAGTAACAAACGGAATTGTTAAGGATCGTTTGAGTGAAGATGACGTAAATAATGGTTACATGCTTGATGGTTTCCCACGTAACATGGCACAAGCAGAAGCTTTAGATAAGTTTGGTGCAGAACTTGGCAAACCTTTAAACTGTGTAATTTATATTGATGTTGATCCCGATTCATTGATGGAACGGTTAACTGCACGTTACATTTGTAAAAACTGTGGAGCAACATACAACAAATTATTTAATCCAACTAAGGTACCTGGTGTTTGTGATCGTTGCGGTGGAACAGAATTTTACCAACGTGATGATGATAAACCAGAAACAGTTAAGAATCGTTTAGATGTAAATATTAAAATGAATACTCCATTACTTGATTTCTACCGTGAAAAAGGAATCTTACATGAAGTAAATGGTAATCAAGACATTGAAGATGTATTTAAAGACATTCAAAAAGTTTTAGATGCAATTAAATAAATCAAATTGATTGAGCCTGAATTATGATATCGTATTGCATAATATTGTTTTATATGGTATCATAATTCAGGTTTATCTTTTCAATAGGTCTAGTTTGCCGCAAAAGCTACTGGATCAACGAGGACAAATCGTTTTCGTAAAGTAATGAAACCATATTAAGGAGGTACTTTTGCGTGGCGAAAGATGATGTGATTGAAATTGAAGGTACGATCAAAGAAACGTTGCCAAATGCGATGTTCAAAGTTGAACTCGAAAATGGACATGAAATTTTAGCTCACGTTTCCGGTAAGATTCGTATGCACTATATTCGTATTTTACCTGGGGACCGGGTTACAGTGGAGATGTCCCCTTACGATTTGACTAAGGGTCGCATTACCTATCGCTTTAAATAGATTGTACTTCAGAATTAACTTAGGAGGTATGATTCATGAAAGTAAGACCATCAGTTAAACCAATGTGCGAACACTGCAAGGTTATCAAACGTAAAGGTCGCGTTATGGTAATTTGCAGCAATCCAAAGCATAAACAACGTCAAGGTTAATTTTTAAGGAGGTGTAATTGTAATGGCTCGTATTGCA
Organism: Ligilactobacillus sp. LYQ135; assembly: GCF_053711055.1. Lineage (NCBI taxonomy): Bacteria > Bacillati > Bacillota > Bacilli > Lactobacillales > Lactobacillaceae > Ligilactobacillus > Ligilactobacillus sp. LYQ135. The sequence continues at coordinate 27,157 of NZ_JBSJYT010000005.1, forward strand.
GGTATCGATTTACCACGTGACAAGCGTATCGTAATCGGATTAACTTACATTTATGGAATCGGTAATACAACAGCTAAGAAAATTTTAGCTGCTGCTGGTGTATCAGAAGACGTTCGTGTACGTGACTTGACTCCAGATCAAGAAGACAAGATCCGTGCTGAAGTTGATAACTACAAGGTTGAAGGTGACCTTCGCCGTGAAGTATCAATGAACATCAAGCGTCTTTCAGAAATCGGCTCTTACCGAGGCATGCGTCACCGTCGCCACTTGCCTGTTCGCGGTCAAAATACCAAGAACAATGCACGGACACGCAAAGGCCCAGCAGTTTCAATTGCAGGTAAAAAGAAATAATTAATAGAAGGAGGTAATTGATTTCATGGCTGTTAAAAAATCACGTAAGCGTCGTGTAAAGAAGCATATTGAAACCGGCGTTGCTCACATTCACTCAACATTTAACAACACACTTGTAATGATCACAGACGTTCATGGTAATGCCGTTGCATGGTCATCAGCAGGTGCATTAGGTTTCAAGGGTTCACGTAAGTCTACACCATTCGCTGCACAAATGGCTTCAGAAGCTGCAGCTAAAGGTGCTATGGATCATGGTATGAAGACTGTTGAAGTTGCAGTTAAAGGACCTGGTTCAGGTCGTGAAGCAGCAATTCGTGCTCTTCAAACAACTGGTTTGGAAGTAACATCAATCAAAGACGTTACACCAGTTCCTCATAATGGATGCCGTCCTCCAAAACGTCGTCGTGTTTAATGTGGATTAAGTATTCATTTTGAAGGAAACTTCATTTTGTTTTTGCCAGATTACACGTTACGTTTTGAAAGGGGTAGACGAATAGAATGATCGAATTCGAAAAACCAAAAATTCACACAATTGAAGAAAACAATGACTACGGTAAATTTGTTGTCGAACCGTTAGAACGTGGTTATGGTACAACTTTAGGGAATTCTCTTCGTAGAATTTTACTATCATCTCTTCCAGGTGCTGCAATCACAGATATTCAAATTGATGGCGTTTTGCATGAATTTTCAACTGTTGAAGGTGTTATGGAAGACGTTACTACAATTATTTTGAATTTGAAGAAAGTCGCTTTAAAGATGGATTCTGAAGAACCACAGGCATTAGAAATTGATGTAACTGGTGCTAAAGAAGTTAAGGCCGGAGATATTCACTGCGGTAGCGACGTTGAAGTTTTAAATCCAGAATTATATATTTGTACAGTTGCTGAAGGCGTTTCCTTCCATGTTCGAATGACTGCTAATAAAGGCCGTGGATATGTTTCTGCTGCTGAAAACAAAGCCAAAGCAGATGATATGCCGATTGGTGTTTTAGCAATCGACTCAATTTATACCCCAATTGAACGTGTAAACTACCAAGTAGAAAAAACACGTGTTGGTCAAAAAAATGATTATGATAAATTAACATTAGATGTTTGGACAAACGGTTCAATTACACCTAGTGAAGCAATTAGTTTATCAGCTAAGATTTTAACAGAGCATTTATCAATCTTTGTAAACCTTACAGATGAAGCTAAGAATGCTGAAATGATGGTTGAAAAAGAAGAAACTCATAAAGAAAAAATGCTTGAAATGACAATTGAAGACTTAGATCTTTCAGTTCGTTCATACAATTGCTTGAAGCGTGCTGGAATCAATACTGTTCAAGAATTAACTGATAAGACTGAAGCTGATATGATGAAAGTGCGTAACTTAGGACGCAAATCATTGGAAGAAGTTAAGAAGAAACTTGCTGATTTAGGTCTTTCATTACGTCATGATGACTAATTATTAATTAAAGGAGGGAAACTTTTCATGGCTTACCGTAAATTAGGTCGCAAAAGCGGACACCGTAAATCAATGTTACGTAATTTAACAACTGATGTGATTATTAATGGCAAGATTGTTACAACAGAACAACGTGCTAAAGAAGTTCGTCGTCAAGTTGAAAAAATGATCACTTTAGGTAAAAAAGGTGATTTACAATCACGCCGCCGTGCTGCTGCTTACTTAATGGATGTTGTTGCTGATGTTAAACAAGATGGCGATGATATCATTGTACAAACAGCGTTACAAAAATTATTTGATGAAGTTGCACCTCGTTTCGAAAACCGTAACGGTGGTTACACACGCATCATCAAAATGCAAGAACGTCGTGGCGATGCTGCAAAAATGGCAGTTCTTGAATTAGTTGACTAAGATTGATTTAGTTAATTGAATAAAAATATTTAATATTTTGTGTCACTTTTATAACGACAACGGGCGTTACGATGGTGGGAAACCTAGTCTAGTCCTAAGTAATCTAATTTAGTTAGATGAAAATCGTTATAAAAAGTGATTTTTTTAGTTGGTTTGTTTTCTAATTTGGTGAATTTAATTTCAATAAATCAAAGGACTGTAACGTAAAGGTTGCAGTCTTTTTTTGTATTTTTATTTTCCGCTTTTTCACTTTGTTGTAGTTTTTCCGCACCTGATTTTCTGATATGGTATAATTTAACTAATTTATGTGTGAAAGGGAATTGAAATGGCTGCAATTATTAAAATCCAAAATTTAAGTTATGAGTATGAAGATTTTAAGCTCGGTCCAATTGATTTGGAAATCAATGATGATCAGTGGATTTCAATTATTGGGCGCAATGGAAGTGGCAAAAGCACGCTTGCACGTTTAATTGATGGTTTAATTGATGCTAAAGAGGGTTCAATTTATATTGACAATTTGGAATTAAATGAAACTAATATTTGGAAAATTCGTTCAAAAATTGGAATGGTTTTTCAAAATCCAGATAATCAATTTGTAGGTGCAAATGTTGAAGATGATGTTGCATTTGGTCTTGAAAATCGTCAAGTTTCATATGAAGAAATGCATGAAATTGTTCCAGAAGTTTTGAAGTTAGTTGGAATGGAGCAATTTACTAAACATGAACCTTCAAAATTATCTGGAGGACAAAAGCAACGTGTAGCAATTGCAGGAGTTTTGGCCATTCATCCACGGATTGTAATTTTAGATGAAGCTACAAGTATGTTAGATCCAGAAGGAAAACGGCAGTTGCTTAAATTAATTTGGAAATTAAAACAAAAATACCACTTTACAGTGATTGCAATCACACATGATATTGATGAAACGGTAAACGCAGATCGCATTATTGTATTAGATAAAGGAAAAATTTTGATGGATGGACATCCTTGTGAAGTATATCAGCAACAGAATAAATTAACAGAAATTGGACTTGATTTACCCTTTAGTGAAAAGTTGATTAACTTACTATCACCAAGGATTGATCTTGGGAAGGATTATCTCAATGAAGAGGAATTGATAGAGAAATTATGGCAATTGAATTCAAAAATTTAAATTATACATATCAAGCAGGGACTCCCTTTGAACAAGTTGCATTAAAAGACATCTCTTTAACAATTGAAGATGGTTCATTTACAGCAATTGTAGGGCACACTGGAAGTGGTAAGTCTACTTTGATTCAACATCTTAATGGACTATTAAAGCCAACCAGTGGAGAAGTTAAAATTAATGACTATCAAATCACAAATGAAACTAAAAATAAAAAATTAAACCAGCTGCGCCGTGAAGTAGGAATCTTATTTCAATTTTCAGAATCCCAACTCTTCGAAGAAACAGTTTTAAAAGATATTGAGTTTGCACCATTAAATTTTGGAAAAACTAAAGAAGAAGCGCAAGAAATTGCCCAACAAAAAGCCCAAATTGTTGGACTTGATGAAGAACTATTAAAACGTTCACCATTTGAATTATCAGGAGGACAAATGCGGCGCGTGGCATTGGCTGGCATTTTGACAATGGAACCTAAGATTCTAGTTTTAGATGAACCAATTATTGGTTTGGATCCTATCGGAAAAAAAGAAATAATGCAAATTTTTAAAAAATTAAATCAACAACATCAAATGACAATTATTTTAGTTACTCATAATATGGATGATGTTGCTGATTATGCTGATCATGTGGTTGCCTTAGAAAAAGGACAGTTAATTGCTCATAAAGAAACGCAAGCGTTTTTTGATGATCCTAAGTGGCTTTATCAACATCACTTAGGACTACCTAAATCAGCTGAATTTGCAGTTAAATTAATGGAAAAAGGCATTGATTTTAGGACTCTTCCATTAACACTTTCGCATTTAGCAAATGAATTAACTTCAAATCTAGCTCAAAGAGGTGAAATCCATGAGTAATATCATTTTAGGACGATATATTGAAGGTGATTCGCTTGTTCACCGGATGAATCCTAAAACCAAGTTAATTTTAAGTTTATATTTTATTGTGATTGTTTTTTTATGCAATAACTGGGAAACTTATACTTTATTAACTGGATTTACGTTATTTTGTATATTATGTTCTCAAATTAAACTAAGTTACTTTCTTAAAGGTTTACGACCGTTGATTGGTTTAATTTTGATCACAGTAATTTTGCAATTATTTTTTACAAGTGGTGGAACTATTTATTGGAAGTGGGGACCATTACAATTAACTAATTTTGGAATGATAAATGCGGTTTATATTTTTTGCCGGATTGTGCTCATTGTATTTATGTCGACCCTTTTAACCGTGACGACTACTCCTTTAGAAATTGCAGATGGAATTGAAGCGTTAATGCGTCCACTTCGTAAAATCAAAGTACCGGTGGATGAAATTGCATTGATGATTTCAATTGCCTTACGGTTTGTGCCAACTTTAATGGATGAGACCCAGAAGATTATGAATGCTCAGCGTTCAAGAGGAGCCAATTTTGGTGAAGGCAACATTTTTAAACAAGCGAAGATGCTGATTCCTGTTTTAATTCCATTATTTGTAAATTCAATTAAGCGTGCAGAAGATTTAGCAGTTGCAATGGAGGCACGTGGATATCAAGGTGGTCCTCATCGAACCAAATATCGAATTCAACATTGGCATGTCATTGACACAGTTTCACTTGGTGTATTTGCTGTAATGACGGTATTATTAATTATTTTAAGAGGTTAAAATGACAAAAAGATATAAAATTACAATTGCTTATGATGGTACAAATTTTGCTGGCTTTCAAATTCAGCCAAAACAACGCACAGTTCAATCTGTATTAGAACGTGCAGTTAATAAAATGAGTAAGGAAAAAGAATATATTCCTGTATTTGGTTCAGGAAGAACTGATTCAGGCGTACATGCACTTGGACAAGTAGTTCACTTTGATTTTCCGCATGAATTAAGTGCAAATAGTATGCTAAAAGCGTTAAATAGTTTGCTGCCACTAGATTGTGTGGTGGTTGATTGTGAAATTGTTCCCGATGATTTCCATGCCCGCTACACTACTCATGGGAAAAGATATATGTATCGAGTTAGTCAAAGTTACTTTGTAGATCCATTTAAACGTAATTACACGGGACATTATAAATTTCCAGTTGAAATTGAAAGAATTAAGCAAGCATTGCCAGATGTTGTTGGGACACATGACTTTTCTAGTTTTGTAGCTTCTGGAAGCCAAGCAAAAAATCATGTCAGAACAATTTCCGATGCAACGGTACGCAAAGATGAAGCTCAAAATGAATTGATATTTGAATTTGCTGGTAATGGCTTTTTATATAACCAAGTTCGTATCATGGTAGCAACGCTACTTGAAATTGGACGAGGTAAACGTCCAGTACATGATTTTTTACGTTTGTATGAAGTTAAAGATCGAAATCAAGCTCGTGAAACGGCACCAGCTTCTGGTTTATATTTAAAAGAAGTTTACTACGATTAAATCGGGAAAATATTACGAGAAATATTGACTATTTACACAATTAATCGTAATATAGTATTTGGTATTGTTTGCCCCACAATAGCCCCGTTAAACTATTGTATGTCAAACAAGCATAATAAATGGAGGAATTTAACCGTGCGTACAACATATATTGCAAAACCAGGTGAAGTAGAACGTAAATGGTATGTAGTAGATGCAACAAATATTCCTTTGGGACGTTTATCTACTGTAGTTGCTTCAATCTTACGTGGTAAGAACAAACCACAATTTACACCAAACGTTGATACAGGTGACTTTGTGATTGTTATCAATGCTGATAAAGTTGCTTTAACAGGTCGTAAAGCAGACAAGAAGGTATACTACCACCACACATTACATCCAGGTGGATTGAAGTCACGTACAGCTGGTGATTACCGTGAAAAAGATCCAGAAAAATTAATTGAATTATCAGTTCGTGGCATGCTTCCAAAGGGTACTTTAGGTAAGCAACAACTTAAGAAGTTGCATGTATACCGTGGTGCAGAACACAAGCATGAAGCACAACAACCAGAAGTATTAGACATCACAAACTTAATCTAGGAGGAATTTTAAATTGGCTCAAGTACAATATCAAGGCACAGGCCGTCGTAAAAATTCCGTTGCTCGTGTTCGTTTAGTTCCTGGTTCAGGTAAGATCACGATGAACGGTAAACCAGCAGAAGAATACATTCCATTTGCAAACTTACGTCAAGTTATGGTTACACCATTTAAAGTTACTGAAACAGAAGGTCAATATGACGTTTTTGTTAACGTTAACGGTGGTGGTTTCTCAGGCCAAGCTGGCGCAACACGTCATGGAATTGCACGCGCTTTACTTGAAGTAGACCCAGATTTCCGTCCAGCATTGAAGAAGAGCGGTTTATTAACACGTGACGCTCGTATGAAAGAACGGCGTAAACCAGGTCTTAAGAAGGCTCGTAAGGCTTCACAATTCAGTAAGCGTTAAGATTACTTCATATATCATTCAAAGTCATGGAATTATCCATGGCTTTTTTATTTTGGAAAAATTAGGTGTGATAAAAACTGTACTTTATACATATTTACTTTCTCTTGAAAAGCACATAAAAACACCTCAAATCTTGAAGTTCTGTCCAAGATTGAGGTGCATATCAGTTATATTTTTTATTCTTCTTCAATTTTTGGTGGTTGTTGATTAATAATTTTCTTTTGATTTACGAATGGCATTTGCCGTTTCTTCAAATACAATGGAACATTTTCAACTTTAACATCGCTAAATTCTAATCCAAACCATTGAACTGGGGTAGTTGAATGGTTTTGCAACCAAATTCGAGATGAAATTAAGAAACGTTTCCATGGAGATAAGTTTGTATTTGGTGATAATAATTCACGAATTAATACAAAGACGAAATCGCCAACTTTTCTTCCTGGAGTAGTTGTATATTCTTGTGGTTGTTCATCAATAATTCCTTGATCCATCAAGTCATTAACGATTTGGCGTAAGTATAAGTTCAAACTATGGTTTGACTTAAATCCAAGATAAAGTTGTAAGTTAACAATATTACGTGTTCCCATCATATCAACAGTATAGTAGTTAGTATAAGGTTCGTTAGTAGTATTAACCGTTACAAACCAATAAACTTTAGCCCGTTTAGGTTGCTTATCTAAAATTGAATATAAAATTTCACGTTTGATTTTACGATCAGGCTTAACTTTTGCAAGCATTACTAAGTTACTCATGTAAAGTGGGATACTTTCATCTTTTGAAAGTTCAACTAATTGATCTAAGTAATCAGTTAAGCAAACTTCTTCAGTTGCATCCATTAAATCATCACGAATGCGATTACCATAGTACCAAATTACCATGATTGCAATCAAAGCAGCGGTGATGAGGGCAGTAACATATCCGCCATGTACAAATTTAACTAAACTTGAAATAAAGAAGACTGTTTCGATTGAACCAAAGAATAATAAACAAATAATTGCCAATGGCGTTGACCATTTTCCGCGAATGTATTCAAACAGCAAGAATGTGGTCATTAGCATAGTTAATGTAATTGCTAATCCATAGGCCGCTTCCATATGTTCTGAAGTTCTAAAGAAAAATACGATACTTAAAGTAATTGCACATAAAATCCAATTAACTACTCCAATATAGATTTGTCCCTTTAAAACGTTTGGATGGTAGACTTTTAAACGAGGTAAAATCTTTAAACCAATTGCTTCTTCAACTAGTGTATATGAACCAGTGATCAACGCTTGAGAAGCAATAATCGCAGCTAAAGTAGCAATGATAACTCCAATTAAATATACAGAGTGGGGAAGCATATCATAAAATGGATTAATATTGTCAGTAATTGTTTGGTGTTTAACTTGTTGAAGTAACCAAGCGCCTTGACCGAAGTAGTTTAACATTAATGAAAGATAAACAAATGGCCAAGTAATGTAAACATTGCGCCGACCAACATGGCCCATATCTGAATATAAAGCTTCAGCCCCAGTTGTTGCCAAAAAGATACTTCCTAAAATAAAGATTCCCATCCGGTTATGAGGATTAAATAATACCTCAACTCCGTAAATTGGATTTAATGCCTTTAAAACAGAGAAATCTTTAAACATATTCATTGCACCAAAGACTGCAAGAAAGCCAAACCAAAAGACCATTACAAAACCAAAAGTTTTTCCAATTGAACTAGTTCCCAGCCGTTGTACTAAGAATAAAATCAGTAAAATTGTAATTGTAATGAAAACAACATCACTTTGAGTCGTTACAGGTACAATATTTCCAAAGTTAAAGCCTTTAAGTCCTTCAATTGCCGTAGTCACGGTTACAGCTGGCGTAAGTGTTCCATCGGCTAAAATAGCAGCTCCACCAATTAATGCAGGTACAATTAACCATTTTGCCTTTTTTTTAACTAAAGCATATAATGCGAAAATTCCACCTTCACCATGGTTATCTGCACGCATGGCAATTACAACATACTTAATAGTTGTGATAATCATTAAAGTCCAAAAAATTAATGATAAACACCCGATAATATAATCAGGGGTAAGGTTAGCTACTCCACCTTGATCACTAATTAATGCGTTCATAACGTAAAGTGGAGAAGTTCCGATATCGCCATAAACGATCCCTAAGGTAATGATTGCCCCTAGAAGATATTCTTTGCCATATCTTTTTTTCAATATCAATTCACTCCCTTAAAGTAAAGAATAATTGCATATGTAATTTTCAAAAAATGATTGAACAAAACGTATTATAACGGATATTGTTCATTTTGTAATTACTTTTAGATAAATTTTGTAATTTGTCATTTTATTGTAATGTAAATAACTTAATATAATGGTAAGAAAGCAGATTTAAAACTATTATTAATCTAATAAAATATAAAAAAGACTGTGATTATTTCACAGTCTTAGAATAGATTTATTTTTCTTTTTTATTTGCAAATTTATCAGCTAAATGTCGTAACCAAGCTAACTTAGAATTAGTTTGATAAATATGTTCAAATCTGTGTTCAAATTTTAAAATATACTTTTGATAGAATTTTCGTTCACGAATCCATGCATGAAATTTAGGAGAGCCTTTTGAAAGGCTAAAGAAAGCAATCAATAAAAAAGGAACTTGCGGAATAACTGGGAAGATTAAACCAATTATCCCTAAAACAAAGAAAATAATGGCTACAATAAGCCAACATGTTTTTTTTGCATATGCTGTCAAAAGCTTCCCACCTCTCAAAATTATTGAGATAATTCTACCATTTTAAAGGCAAAAAGCCAATTAATTACTTTTATTTTTTCGATTTTTACGATAAATTAAATATCCAACTCCACCGAGGATAATTACAATTCCTAATACGATGAAACTATATTCTTCAATGAGTACAGAAAGTTTTTCCCATGAGTTTCCAGCAAAACGTCCGACTAAAATTAATGCTGTATTCCAAATAATAGAACCGCCTACAGTAAATAAGAGAAATTTTTTCATTGAAAATTCAGCCATTCCGGCAGGAATAGAGATTAAACTGCGTACCACTGGTAAAAATCTTCCCCAAAAAACAGTTAAACTTCCATGTTTATCAAAGAATTTTTGTGCTTTTTGAAGATGTTCCATTTTAAAATGAAGAATTTTTCCCCATTTTCCTTGAATTAAGCGTTCAAGTGTTTCAAATGAAATCAATTTACCAAGCATGTATAAAACAACTGCACCAATTAAAGCACCAATTGTAGATGCTAAAACTAAACCACCAATGTTTAAATTCGCAGAAAGCGAAAGAAATCCACTAAAAGTTAAAATTACTTCAGAAGGAATTGGTGGAAAGATGTTTTCAATTGCAATTAATAACGCAACTGCTACATATCCGTAGTTACTTATAAAATCTGTGATTGTTGAATTCATATATTGCCTTTCTTTTTTAGGATAATTTAAGTTTATCTAAAAAAAGAAGAAAATACTATAATAATTAAATTATTTTAATGTAAAGTGAAAATAATTTTAAATATTGGATAATAAGTCGGATCTTTAATGAATGATAAAAATAAGATTGAGTAAGAAGAAATTAAGATAGATAAGAAAAAGTTAAGATAGATGCAAAAAAAAAGAAAAAATTGTAAAAACAAAAAATTGATAATACTATAAAGATAACTATATAGATATGTGTAAGCTAAAGGAGAAAAAATATGCGGAGTAAGAGTTATTTTGGAAATAAAGTTAATAAAATAAAATTATACAAAAAAGGAAAATTGTGGGTAGCAGCTTCATTAACAGTTGTAACTTTTGGATTAAGTTCATATTCAACAGTTAGTGCAAATCAAGTAACAGTTTTATCAAGTAAAGAAAGTAGTATAGTATCAAGTTCAGCAAGCGAGAGTACAGCAAGTAAAGAAAGTAGTACAGTATCAAGTTCAGCAAGCGAGAGTACAGCAAGTAAAGAAAGTAGTACAGTATCAAGTTCAGCAAGCGAGAGTACAGCAAGTAAAGAAAGTAGTACAGTATCAAGTTCAGCAAGCGAGAGTACAGCAAGTAAAGAAAGTAGTACAGTATCAAGTTCAGCAAGTGAGAGTACAGCAAGTAAAGAAAGTAGTACAGTATCAAGTTCAGCAAGTGAGAGTACAGCAAGTAAAGAAAGTAGTACAGTATCAAGTTCAGTAAGTAGTGAAAATAGTGCCACAGCAGTTTTAGTAAGTACAGAAAGTAATGCAGCAATAGGAAATGTTACTCAAACAACGAATGCAGCTACCGATGATATGATGCAAAAGTTGGCTAAAAGCGGTTCGTATGCTTATGATCCTTACTATGGAACTTGGACTTTCTTCTTTGTTGACCAAAATGGGAATACTCTTTATTATCCGGTAGGATGTACGGATGCTTCTTCAAGTAAAGCAAGGGCTTTTGTTACCTCATATGTAAAGAAGATTGAAAGTGAAGGTTATGTGTATGACCACTGTGATAGTTTATATAACAATGTAAATGGGTATTCGTATAACTATATAACAATCGTGTTTAACAAAGCACCTTTAGTTCAAGGTGGTAAAGTTACAGTTCAGTATGTTGATTCAACAACAGGAAAGGTATTGCAAACCGGGACAGCAACATATAAGAGTAGTACAGGCGAAACAAGTGATACGCCGTATGTAGGATATACGTATACTACCACTCCTGTAACTATTCCGGGGTATACTTTAAGCAAAACACCGTCAAACGCAACGGGAACAGTAACAAAGAATGCGCAAACAGTGACGTATGAATATACTCCTAATCAAGAGACCGCTAAAATTCAAATTATTGATGATTCTGAAGGCGGCAAGGTTATTGATACTGTAACTGTTAACGGAACATATGGATCAACATCTACGTATGATATTAATAGTTACTTAAATTCAAATTATCCAAACTATAATGTCGAATCAGATAATTGGCCAGGTTCAATCACTTGGAATAGTTCAAATGATGGGACCGTTCCAACTTATCAAGTAAAGTTAACCCATAAGACACAAAGTAGTACAGATACGAAAACAGTTACACAAACGATTAAGTATCAATACTCAGATGGGACGCAAGCAGAACCAACTAAGACAACGACAATTACATTTACAAGACCAGCAACCAAAGACTTAGTTACTGGAAATGTTACGTATGGCTCATGGACAAATGAGACGGGAACGGATGAATTTCCATCAGTTCAATCTCCACAAATCCCAGGGTATACTGCTAGTCCTAGTCAATCGACTGCTATTACGGGAATTACAGCAAATTCGTCCGATAATAATCAGACAGTTACCTATGTTGCAAATAAAGAAGAAATGACCATCGTTTATTATGATATGGACGAGCATAAGGTGTTACAACAAAATATTTTGCAAGGTGATTATAATACTTCACCTGATTACGATTACCAAAGTATAATTCAAAAGTTTGAAAATGCTGGTTATAAGATTGCTAAAGATACAATTCCATCAGGTGGATTGAAGTTTGATAATTCTGGTAATCAACACTATGAAGTCGACTTTACCCATACAACAACAACTTTACCAAGTGATTCAGAAGGATTAACAAAAGTAATTACCCATACAATTCACTATGTTGATTCAACAGGAAAGACCGTTGCTCCAGATGTTGTACAATCGATCACTTATACCCGTGGCGCAACGAAGGATAATGTTACTGGTAATATTACCTATACGGATTGGACAACAACGACTGATCCAGCTGAATTTCCATCAGTTGTTTCTCCAATCGTTGATGGCTATACTCCGAGTCAACAGGATAGTGGAACGGTTCCAGTAAACAGTAACTCTTCAGACTCTGATGAAACAATTGTTTATACAAAAAATGGGAGTTCTCAAACACCTACAGATGATACAGCAACAGTTACGGAAACTATTAACTATATTAATAGTAGTGGTGTTGTTTTACACGCACCGACAACAGTAACGATTACCTTCAAACGAAATGCTGATGGGACATATACAGCAGAAGGTAGCGATGATTTTCCAGCAGTTACTGCTCCAGAAATTTCAGGATATACTCCAGACGTTTCAAGTATTCCAGAAATTGATAATGTTAAAGCCACAGATGCAAATATTGAAAAGACAATTGTGTATAGTCCAACGCAGTCTTCAATTACAATCACTTACTATGATGAAACAAGTAAAAAGGTAATTAAGACAGATACATTAAGTGGAAATTATAATTCAAGCCCAGATTACGATGCAAATACAATTATTAGCGGATTAGAAAAAAATGGCTATGAGGAAGTAAGTAGTAACTTACCTTCAAGTTTGATTTATACTAATAGTCCACAGTCATATACCGTTAATTTCCAACATACTTATACTACAAATACGGAAAGTTCAACGGTTACACAGACAATTAATTATAATTATTCTGATGGACAAAAAGCTGCTGATTCTGTAAATAAGCAATTAACTTTTACACGAACAGCAATGAAAGATAATGTTACTGGTGCTATTCAATATAGTCCATGGTCACCAACAAGTGGAGAGTTTCCATCTGTAACGTCACCAACGATTACCGGATACACTCCAAGTCAGGTACGGAGTCAGGAGATAACCAATGTAGATGGTTCGTCTCAAAATAATGTTCAAAATATTATTTATACCGCTAATCAAGAAAAAATTAATGTAAATTACATTGATCAGACAACCGGAAAAACAATTAAAACAGATACCTTAACGGGTGCATATGATACAACCTCATCATATACAACGGCTGATGAAATTAAGGCTTTAGAGCAACAAGGATATGTTTTAGTACAAGATAATTATCCAACAGGTGGGGCTAAGTTTGATGAAGATGGAGTTGTAAAGTCATATAATGTCATTTTGAAAGAAAATGTTACAACTTCAACTGAATCTCAAACAGTATCACAAACGATTCATTATGTTGACTCTAATGGTAAACAAATTGCTCCAGATAAAGATACTTCTTTGACGTTTACAAGAGATGTAAGCACCAACCAAGTAACTGGGGAAAAAACTTATGGTAATTGGGCACCAGCAACAGGTGAATTTCCACAAGTTCAGTCACCATCGATTACTGGATATACAGTAACACCAGGTGAAGAAGAAAGTCAGGCAGTTAGTGTAACCCCGGATTCAAGTAATAATGTTCAAACAATTACGTATACTGCTAATCAAGAAAGAGCACAAGTTCAATACATTGATGGAACAACAGGTCAAGTTTTATCAACAGCTGATTTAAGCGGAGCATATGGGACAACGGATAGTTATAACCCTGCATCAACGATTCAGAAATATATTAATGAAGGTTATAAACTTTCAAGTGATGATTTTCCTGCAAATGGGGTAGTTTATAACTACGATGGAACCGTTCCGGTATACAAGATCGTATTTGAACATAATACAAGAACAGATACAGCAAGTGATAATCCAGACAATGTTCCAGCTGATGAATTGACACATACTGTTCAACAAACGATTAACTATGTATATAGTGACGGGACAAAAGCAGCTGATTCGGTTACAAATTCAGTTACGTTTAATCGAAGTGTAACGGTTGATCAGGTAACTCATCAAGTTGTATCCGAAGGAGATTGGACACCAGTAAGTGGAACTTATCCATCTGTAACATCACCTACAATTACTGGTTATACTCCTGATGTGACTGCAACAACGGCTAATAACGATGTTTTACCGACGGATAGTAATAGTACAGTCACAGTTACTTACACGGCAAACAAGGAACACGCGGTAGTTAACTACGTAGACGACGCGACAGGTAAAGTTGTCGCAAGTGAAACAGTCGACGGAACATTTGGTGGCACAACGACCTACGATCCAACAAGTGAAGAAAACAAGTTGAAGAACGAAGGTTACACGATCGGAAGCAGCGATCTACCAAGCAACGATCAAATCAAGTTCACACAAGATGGACAAGTACCAACGTACACAGTTCACTTGAATGAAGGGACAACAACATATACACCGGATAACAACCCAGACAACTTAGATTTGACGCACACGGTAAATCAAACGATTCACTATGTATATAGTGATGGCAGTCAAGCCGCACCAGACGCAACTGCTCAAATAACGTTCCACCGGAACGCAACGAAGAACAACGTCACAGGTGAGATCACATATACAGACTGGACACCGGATAGCCAAGAATTCCCAGCAGTAACTTCACCAACGATCACAGGTTACACACCAAGTGCAAGCGCAAGTACGGCAGTTGATGTAANGACAACAACATATACACCGGATAACAACCCAGACAACTTAGATTTGACGCACACGGTAAATCAAACGATTCACTATGTATATAGTGATGGCAGTCAAGCCGCACCAGACGCAACTGCTCAAATAACGTTCCACCGGAACGCAACGAAGAACAACGTCACAGGTGAGATCACATATACAGACTGGACACCGGATAACCAAGAATTCCCAGCAGTAACTTCACCAACGATCACAGGTTACACACCAAGTGCAAGCGCAAGTACGGCAGTTGATGTAAATGAAGGAAGCAGCGACAACACGCAAACGATCACTTACACAGCAAATACACCAAGTGTAAGCGCAAGTATAGCAGTCGATGTAGATAGAGGAAATAGTGGCAACCCACAAATGATCACTTATACATCAAACAAGGAACACGCCGAGGTTATCAATAGTCGAGAAAATAAAATATTGCGAAGTGTTTTAAAGGAAAAAACTTTAGAAGAGGAATCTAGAAAAACAAATAGAAGTGCAGAAATTAAACAAGACTTTTTAAGTAATAAACATGATAATAACTCAAATGAATCAAAAGAAATTATTAATAAGTTGCCGCAAACAGGCGAGAAATCAAATCATTATAGTTTGTGGGGAAATATATTAATTGCATTATCCGGTATTTTATCAATATTCGGATTAGCAAAAAAAGAGGATGATTAATTTATATATTAGTATAATTAAAATTATTGCGTTATCAAATTAATTTTATGAATTGGCTTGGGATAAAAAGATAATAAAAATGCGATTTTACCACGTAGTGTAAAATCGCATTTTTATTAAGAAAAACGTAATAACAAAAGCTATTAATTAGATTTACAAAATATAAAATAGTTAATATATTAGTTTTATCAAAAAAAGATATTAATGTTCAAAAATACGAAAGAAATTGTTATTAGTAGAGCGGCAGGAGGAAACGAATTGGTTAGATTATTTTTGATATAAATTAATAATAGGTAATATATCAGTATATTTGTATGTAATGAAGAAATTAGGGTAAAAACAAAAGAACTGAATTTTGTTAAATCTAGAATTCAGTTCTTAATGGTTTAATTTAATAAAGTATTCAATTTTGTAACGCACTTTATGACTTTTTAATTAGTGTTTTAGATAAACTAATCAAACATTCGTTTAGCAGCTTTCATTAATGTAAGCGGATCATGATCATAACGTGGAGTTTTAACGAGCTTAGATTCTGGAACGTCAGCAAAATGGAAAGCCGCAATTTCACCCGAGCGAACAGCACTTTGTTCAGTAAAGATCATTTGATATGGTTGTTCAACGAATTCACCCGTAAAGGCAAGGTTAGTTGAAAAATCAGGAATGATTTTTGGACGATCAGATTTAGCTCGATTGTTAAATAATGCGGATGCATATGGCATGTAAACTGGAATACAGTTAATTACGCTGTCTAAGATTTCATCTTTCTTTGTCTTAATGTTAATTGGACCAGGATCAACTTTCGATAATTGACCAATTAATTCTTCAAGCATTTCTTTTCCAGTCATCTTGATGTATTGTTTATGAACAAATTCACCTTCACGCCGTGGATATAAGAAGTATCCCCAAATAACAGCTTCATTTGGCTTTTGTGATGTAAAGTGTGGTTGATGATGAACTACAATTGACATATTTACATCTTTTTGACCAAGTGGCGTGATTGGTTCAGTTGAAATAAATGAATTTAATGCATTTCCAGGAACTTGGTTAGTAATTCGAGTAATTTCATTTAACAAAACGTGATCTTTGGTAGTTAATGTGAAACTAACCCATTCGGATGCATCCCGATCTGCAAAGAATTTATCTGGATTACCAAGATTGTAAAAATGTTGAGTTGCTTGTTTCCAAAGTGAGGAAGCAGCACCATAATCAGGATTTTCAGGTGCAGGGGTATTGTAGTCTCCTAAAGTTGCTGAATCTGTGATTGAACCATTGGTGAAGAAAACCGCCGTTTCATCATCAACGTTGACATGTTCCATTGTATTAGTTTCAACATTTTCCATTTCTAAGCCAGTTACTGTAATTTCGTCTTGCATTTTAGTTTCTTTAAAGTCAAATGCAGTTACGCGCCGATTCATTATAAATTTACATCCTTGACCTTCTAAATATTTGATCAATGGAAGCATGATACTTTCAAATTGATTATAGCGAGTCCGATTAACTCCAACTAAATGTTCAATTTGGGTAAATTCATAAATCATTTGGTGCATGTAACGCCGTAATTCTTGAGCACTAGATTGCGTTCTAAATGCAAAAGTTGTTTCCCACATATACCAAAAATTGGTTTGGAAAATATGAGGATCATCTTTGAAGTATTCAGCGATTGAAACATTATCTAATTGAGTTTCTTCGTCATCGCGCATTAAAATTAATTTTGTAAGTAATAAACGATCGGTATTGTTTAAACCAAGTTTATGGCCATCAACAATTCCTTTACCGCCTTGAAGTAAACGACCAACATCATATGTACGATGATGTGCATCAAAATCACGCGTATCTTCCGCAGCAGTCATTCCAGGTTCAGTAACTGAAGGGATCCGACTTAAAAGATCCATTAAATCAACGTATGTGCGGTAATTTAACATTCGACCACCACGTGCGATGAATCCTTTAGTATTTTCCATTGGATGATTTTTATTCCAATATTCTTCAGCCGCTTCTGAAGCAGTAGATCCATCATTGGCACCGTGTTTATCTAATGCAAAAAAAGTAATCCCTTCAGGATCCCAATGTCCTTCTTGAATGAGATATACGGCAGCTGCCATGTTGGCAATTCCAGCGCCGATCATCATTGCTTTACTTTTTGTCATGCTAATCCCTCCCAAAATTTATGTTAACGATTACACTTTAATTATACTATTATAGATAAATTTATGTCTATTGATAGGCAAAAAAACCTTTAAATTAAAGGCTACACCATTTACAATAATGCTGATTTCATTGTAAAATAATACGTAAAAGTTTAATAAAAGAAGGTAGTGGGGATGGCAGAAAAAGTTGAGATTAGTAATGCAGAATGGGAAGTTATGCGGCTACTATGGACATTAAATCATGCAACTAGTCGGCAATTGATTGATCTATTATCTGAAAAATTTGACTGGAAAGATGCGACTATCAAAACTTTATTGCGACGTCTAGTTGATAAAAATTATGTCAGAATCAAAGAAGATGGGCGCAGTTTTATTTATTATCCAAATGTTTCTGAACAACCAACGATTAATCATCAGATTATGAATGCTTTTAATAAAATTTGTCAAATGCACGTTGGTGAAACCCTTGATTTTGTTTTGAATCAAGTTCCATTATCTAAAAAAGACATTAAGCAACTAGAAAAAACATTGGCTGCCAAAAAGAAGGATGCACCTGATATTTTAAAGTGTAATTGTTTACCTAATTGTAGGGATTAATTTTGAAGGGAAGCGAGTTGATTAAAATGACTTCAGAACCAATCAAAAATGTTAAACGCATTTTAGTTGGAGTAGATGATTCAGATGATGCGCAATTAGCATTTCGCGTTGCAATGCGCCGTGCAATTGACTTGGATGCTCAATTGTACATTGTATCAATTTTAGAATCACATGAAATGAATGTTTTTCAAGCTTTAAATGCTGATTATGTTCATGGACAACAAAAAGAACTTGAAAAACATTTAGAAAAATATAAAAAAGTAGCAATTGAAGCGGGAGTAAAACGGGTTGAAACTGTGATTGCGGAAGGTAATCCAGGTGAAACAATTGTTAAAAATGTTATTCCAGAAATTAAGCCAGATCTTTTAGTGATTGGTGCACTTGCTAAAGAAGGACTTAAAAAATATTTTGGATCACAAGCTGCTTATATGGCAAAATATGCGCCCATATCAGTACTAGTTGTGCGTTAGTAATTATTTACAATCTTTTTTTGACGTTGTATAATATTAAAACGCATAAACTAAGATAATTTTATAATTAGGAAGTGTAAGTTATGCTTTCATTGCAAAAAACAATGATTGATTTATTACAAAAAGTCCAACTTCATAATCACTTAAACCAATATGATGAATTTGAAAAATTAGGTGCAATTGATGTTTATTATTTAGAAGCAATTAATCAAACTAAAAATACAACGATCGGTACAGTTTCACGTTTATTAGGACAATCAACACCAAATACAAATTATCATATTAAAAAATTGATCAATTTAGGCTTGATCGAAAAAAGTATGGATAAGCGCGATCGGCGTGTATTTCACTTAAATGTTACTCCGAAATATACAGAAATGATCGACAATAATACTAAATTTTGGCAAAACTTACAAGATGGATTAGAAGAACAAGTTTCTGCTGCAGATTTAGCAACTTTTAAGCGTGTTTTAAGAACTACGCTTGATGTTATTGATAATACAGAAGAATAAGTTAAAGCAACAGGGCTATTTGTGAATGCAAATAGTCTTGTTGCTATTTTTTTATTAAGGAGTGAATGTTAATGGAAAAGTATCAAATAATTGTATTAGGAGCAGGTTGTGCAGGTTTAACGGCTGCATTGCAAGCTCATGAAATTGGAAAAGATGTTTTGATTTTAGAGAAAATGGCTAAAATTGGGGGGAATTCAATGCGTGCATCTTCAGGAATGAATGCAACAGAAACAGATTTGCAACTAAAAAATGGCATTATTGATAGTGCAAAGCAGTTTTATCAAGAAACTTTCAAAGCTGGTGGGAAAATGAATGATCCCGCATTACTTGAATATTTCACGACGCATACGAATGGTGCAGTTGAATGGTTAAAACAATTTGATGTTCAATTAGGAGACTTAACAACTCTTGGCGGAATGAGTCTTGCACGTGCGCATCGTCCTGCTGATACTTCACCAATTGGAGCTTATTTGGTTAAAAAATTAGCGCAAGCAGCTCAAGATGCACATATTCCAATTAAAGTTAATGCTAAGGCAACTAAAGTAATTCAAAATGACGATCACTCACTAACATTAATGGTTGAAGAAGATGGCAAACGCGTTGAATATACTTGTGATGCATTAATTTTAGCTACTGGTGGTTTTGGAGCGGCTAAAGAGATGATTGCTAAACATGCTCCTCAATATGCAAATTACAAAACAACTAATCAGCCAGGGACAACAGGAGATGGATTAAAATTAGCACGCCAATTAGGTGCTCAACTAATTCAGCTAAACCAAGTTCAAATTCATCCAACTGTCCAACAAGATAATGAACATACATACTTAATTGGAGAAACAGTTCGGGGTGAAGGTGCAATTCTTGTTAATTCAGAAGGTAAGAGATTTGTCAATGAATTAGATACACGCAAAAACGTTTCAAATGCCATTATTGCACAACCTACTAAGCATGCATACTTAATTTTAGATCAAAAGGTGCGTAAACGCGTTAAGGCACTTGATTTTTATGAAAAAATCGGCCTGGTAGTTAAGGCCGATACAATTAAAGATTTAGCAAGTCAAATTGACATTGACCAAACACAATTACAAGCAACGATTGATCAATGGAATACAAATGTCAATCAAAAAAAAGATGATCAATTTAAGCGCACTACAGGTATGCAAATAATTGATCAAGCATCATTTTATGCTATTCATGTTGCGCCGGCAATTCATTACACCATGGGAGGAATTCACATTGATAAACACACATGTGTGCTAAATGAAAATGGAGAGGCAATTTCGGGAGTATTTGCAGCAGGAGAAGTTTCAGGAGGACTTCATGGAAATAATCGCGTTGGCGGAAATTCAATTGCCGAAACAGTTGTATTTGGACGCCAAGCAGGAATTCAAGCAAGTAAATATTTAAACTAGATTGACGTTCTTAAAATTGAAAGCAACTCTTTTTGATTAGGAGTTAAAACATGGTTAGTTCGATAAACAATTGACATATTAAAGGTTGGAAATTCAGTTGCGTTAATTGAAATCGAATGAAGTTGCTCGGTTGGTACAATGGCAATATCTGCAAGCAATCCAATGCCCACATTTTCAGAAACGAGTGCTTTTAAAATATTGATATTATCAGTTTGAACAATAACATTAGGATGAAAGTGTCCCATTTGAGCAATTTTTGTCAATGCTTGGTTATGAATATAACTTTCATTTTGAATGATAAATGGTTGGTTTTTTAATTCAGATAAACTAACCATTTTTTTATGTGCCCAAGGATGAGTTTTACTTACAATGATTTTAAATGATGATGTTCCAAATAGTTCAGCGACAATTCCAGGATGCTTAATTTGATTAAGAGTTCCAAGTAACGCTAAATCTAAGTCACCATTTAATAACATTTGATGACAAAATTTAGAACCACGACTAATAATGTTGAGTTTATTTAATAAGTTATGTCGTAAAAGTGCAGGAGTAGCCTTAGGAAAATAATAAGTTCCAATAATTGGAGGTAATCCAAAAGTAATCTTGTGTAAATTAGCGTGTTGAATTTCTTTATTAGCAATTTCAAGTTCCTTAATGATTTGACTGCTATGAGCATAGAATTGATGACCAGCTTCTGTAATCAAAAGTTCTTTATGAGATTGATCACGAATGAAAAATTTAGTATTAAATTCTTGTTCAAGTCGTTTAATTGCCATCGTAATGGTAGGTTGAGAAACACTAAATTTTTGAGCAACAAGCGAAAAATTTTTGCTCTCAATTAATGCATTAAAATATTTTAAATCTTTAATGTTCATTCTAATCACCTATTATGACTGATTTTGTGGTTATCATATAAATTATATTTATAGTATACCATTAATTTGACTATATTTATTTTAGTAACTTAAAATGCAGTTGTAAATTAATAAAGATAAAAGAGGCGTTAAATATGAAACGTGGACTTGATGTACTAAATGATCCTTTTTTGAATAAAGGAACCGCATTTACTAAAGAAGAAAGAAAAGCTTTAGGGTTGGTTGGAATCTTACCTGTTAATGTACAAACACTTGAGGAACAAGCTGATCAAACTTATGCACATTTTCAATCTAAACCAACTGATTTTGAAAAAAGAAAATTTTTAATGGAGATTTTTAATACTAATCGCACACTATTTTACTATTTAATGGAACAACATTTAGTAGAATTTATGCCAATTGTATATGATCCAGTAATTGCAGATTCAATTGAAAATTACAGTCATGTATTTGTACAACCACAAGATGCAGCATTTCTTTCAATTGATGCTCAAGACGAAATTGAAGAAAGTTTAAAAAATGCAGCAAATGGACGTGATATTAAATTAATTGTAGTTTCAGATGCAGAAGCAATTTTAGGAATTGGTGATTGGGGAACTCAAGGTGTTGACATTTCAATTGGGAAATTAATGGTTTATACTGCAGCTGCGGGAATTGATCCGCAAAATGTTTTACCAGTTTCTTTAGATGCAGGAACTGATAATGAAACCTTATTAAATGATCCATTATATTTAGGAAATCATCATAAACGTATTTATGGTGATAAATACAATGAAATGGTTGACCGGTTTGTAACTGCAGCACGTAAATTGTTCCCAGATGTTTTGATTCATTTTGAAGATTTTGGACGTTCTAATGCAGATGTCATTTTGGAAAAATACCAAGATCAAATTCCTGTATTTAATGATGATATTCAAGGAACTGGAATTATTTGTTTAGCCGGAGTTTTAGGAGCTTTAAATATTTCAAAAGAAAAATTAACTGACCAAGTTTTCCTTACATTTGGCGCCGGAACTGCTGGATGTGGAATTGCTAAGATGTTATGTGATGAATTAGTGCGGGAAGGATTATCAAAAGAAGAAGCTAAAAAACATTTCTACTTAGTTGATAAGCAAGGATTGCTCTTTGAAGATACAGAAGGGCTAACTAAAGCCCAAAAGCCTTTTGTACGGCAACGAAGTGAATTTGAAAATCCAGATGAATTAACTGATTTAGAAGCAATTGTTAAAGCAGTTCATCCAACGGTGATGATCGGAACTTCTAAGCAAGCGGGAGCCTTTACTGAATCAATTGTAAAGGAAATGGCTGCGCATACTGAAAGACCAATTATTTTCCCAATTTCTAATCCAACTAAGTTATTGGAAGCTAAAGCAGAAGACTTAATCAAATGGACCGATGGAAAAGCCTTAGTAGCAACTGGAATTCCTTCTGCACCAGTTGAATACAAAGGAGTTAAGTATACAATTGGCCAAGCAAATAATGCGTTAGTTTATCCTGGGGTTGGCTTTGGTGCAATTGCTGCAAAAGCTAAAGTTGTTAATGAAGAAATGTTAGCCCAAGCAGCCCATGCTTTAGGTGGCATTGTTGATAGTTCAAAGGCAGGAGCAGCAGTATTACCGCCAGTTGTTCAGTTGACTGAATTTACTCAAACAGTCGCTCAGACAGTTGCTCAAAGTGCAATTGATCAAGGATTATCTGAAATAACAGATGCTAAAAAAACAGTCAGTGAGATGAAATGGGAACCAAAATATTAATTACGAATAGGAGAATTTAGGATGGCAACGTTTTTGACTTCAGTTTCAAGTGTTGTGGTAATCGTTTTGATTATGGCGCTTGGTTATTTACTTAGAAAATTTGGGTGGTTTAGTGATGCTTTTTCAGGCAATATTTCTAATTTAATTACAAAAATAGCATTGCCGGCATCAATTTTCGTATCAGTTCAAGAACACTTGACGCGTTCAAGCTTTGGCGGTTTGGGAGAAGGATTATTATTTCCAGCATTAGGAGTAATGATTGGATATTTAATTGCATATCTTGTAGTTAAAGTCATGAAAGTTCGTCCTGGGCGGCGAGGAATTTTGATGAATGCGATCGTTAATGCCAATACTATTTTTATTGGAATGCCTTTAAATAATGCTTTATTTGGAAGTAAAGCAATGCCATATTTTTTAATTTATTACTTAATTAATACTGTTTCTACATGGGCATTTGGGATTTTCTTAATTTATAACGACGATCCAACGGTAGATAAAAATAATAAACAAAAACATAAACTTAACTGGCAAAAACTTTTGCCAATGCCATTAGTTGGATTGGTGGTTGCAATTATTTGGCTACTTTTAGGTCTTCCAAATGATCAACCATCATTTTTATTTGAAACATTGAAATATATTGGTAATTTGGTGACGCCACTTTCATTAATTTATATTGGGATTGTTTTATGCGATGCGGGATTAAATAATTTCAAATTTGATCGTGATTCAATTGTGGCATTACTTGGACGATTTGTATTATCTCCAATTGTTTTAATTCTTTTAATTAAGTTTGGTGCACCTTTATTACACTTTGATTTACCATGCTTAATGCAACAAACCCTAATTGTCCAATCAGCAACTCCAATGTTAGCGGTATTGCCAATTTTAGCAGATGAAGCGCATGGTGATGTAAAATATGCAACTAACATCGTGGTTATGAGTACAATTTTATTCATCGTAGTTGTGCCAGTTTTAATGGGAATTTTACAATTTATTTAAATTTGGATAAGTATTATGGAAGTTGTGATGAGAATCACAGCTTCTTTTTTATTATCTATAGTTTTAACATAAGGATACAATTTTGGATGAATTTATTTTAATGCTTTTATCACATCTTGTTCTTTTTTTATCAATATTTAAATGCTATAATCACTGATATTAAGTCAGAAAGGGAATCGGATATTTGATTAATCCAAAGCAAAAAATTCGGCGTATCACATTTTTATCAATTTTTGTGGCAATTATTATTATGCAAAATTTGGTGCCTTTTTTAGGCAATATTCCCCTTGGTCCGTTAAGTATTACTTTAATGCATATTACTGTCATTGTGGCAGCGATAGTTTTAGGACCAAAACCAGGAATGATAATTGGTTTAGTGTGGGGATTAATAACTTTTATTCGCGCATTTGTATGGCCGACCAGTCCACTTGCAGCAATTTGTTTCACTAATCCATTAATTTCCGTTTTGCCACGGGTATTAGTAGGAGTAGTTGCAGGTTATGGATATTTAGCATTAAAGAATCATCTAGAAGATAAAGTTGCAATGATGATTTCTGCAGGAGCAGGGAGCGTAACGAATACTTTTTTAGTATTAGGACAAATTTATTTATTTTATCATAATCAAGCCCCACAACTATATGCGGTAAATGTCAAAGAACTTTTACCTTATTTAATGGGGGTAGTTGGGACTAATGGAATTCCAGAAATGATTGCCGCAATGATCACCGTGCCATTAATTGCAAGTGTGTTAATCAAGTTATTGGATAAGAAATAGATTGGAGAGCAAGATGGCAAACAAGTCAAAATCAGTTGCTTCAAAATGGAAAAATCAACTCAAACGTTTCATGACTAAAAAGAATCTAAGAGCAGCAGACTTGGTTTTAATCATCATTGTTGTTTTAATTGGGTCAATGCAGCTAGTTAAATGGACAGAAAAAGAAACTAAAAGTACTACTTCAACAGATCAAACTGAACAGGTCAAAAAAAATTTTATCAAAAAAGTAGCTCCAATCGCTCAAGTAGAACAAAAGAAGTATCATGTTTTAGCAAGCATTACCATTGCACAAGCGGCTTTAGAATCTGATTGGGGTCAAAGTGAGTTATCGCAAAAATATAATAATTTATTTGGAGTAAAAGGTACTGGAACTAATAGTGCTGAAATGACTACGAAAGAATATGTCAATGGACAATGGATTACAACGAAAGCAAGTTTTGTAGTGTATTCTAGTTGGCAAGCGTCAATTGAAGCACATACTAAGTTATTTGTGAATGGAATTGATGGAGATGCTAATCATTATCAAGCAGTTTTAACAGCACAAAATTATCAACAAGCAGCACAAGCCTTACAAGATAATGGGTATGCAACTGATCCAGATTATGCATCAAAATTAATTTCAATTATTGAAAAATATAATTTAGATCAATATGATCAGTAATTCTAAAAGAATATTTATAATATTTTGAATTGTAACCTATGGTATTATAGAAAGTGAACTTAATATTTGAGATTTTAAATAGAGAGTAGTGAGGAAAAATGACAGAAACACTTTTTCCTGGTAGTACAGTGGGAATTATTGGTGACAGTCCAAATGGGATTATGTTAGCACGAACAGCTAAACGAATGGGCTATAAAGTTATTGCGTATAGTAAGTTTGAGGAAAGTCCAACATTGGCAGAAGCAGATGTCAAAATTGTTGGTAGAATGAATGATAAAAATAAATTACAAAATTTTGCACAACGCTGTGACGTAGTTACTTATGAATCTGAACATGTAAATTCAGAAGTAATTAAGTATCTTGAACAGTTTACAAAAGTTCCTCAAGGAAGCGAAGTTTTGGAATACATGCAAGATCGCTTACTTGAACGTGCATTTTTTGAAAATTTAAATGTAAATATCGCACCTTATGCAACCATTGTTAACTTAGATGATGTTTATCAAGCAGTTACTTCAATTGGCTATCCTTGCGTATTAAAACCAATTCAAAAAGGATTAGGAAAAAGCCATCAACAAGTAATTCGCAAGCAATCTGATATTGCTAAATGTGCTGATATTATTGATATGGGAACTTACATTTTAGAATCATGGATTCCATATACCAAAGAATTATCAGTGGTTTTAACTAAAGAGGTGAAGGGAACCATCAACTTTTTCCCTGTAGTTGAAAATATTTATCATGATCACATTTTACATGAATCATTAGTTCCAGCGATGGTTAATAATGATATTGAAGCAGAAGTGCGCAGATTAGCTGCTAAAATTGCACAAAACTTGAACTATGTGGGAACATTACAAATTGCCTTTTTCTTAACCGAAAGTGGAGCAATTTATGTTAAACGCGTTGTGCCTGGATTACATGCAAGTGGATATGTTTTTGATAAAGCAACTAATGTAACAATGTTTGAGCAACATTTACGGGCATTAGCACAAATGCCATTAGTAAAAACTGAATTAATGGAACCAACCGTGGCAATTACAATTGAAAGCCATGATCGGGATGCTTTAAGAACTCAATGGGTTTTAAAAGATAATTGGTATTACAATTTCTTCCGGTATCCACTTTCAATGCGAGTACAAAATACTGAAGGGTACTTGTTAGCACTAGGACCAACCATTGAAACTGTACGTGAACAAGTTGAATCAACTGGAATTTGGGATAATAAGGAAAAACCAGCAGGTTAATAGTAAAAAATAGAGGGACTGTAGCAGTAGTTGCAGTCTCTTTTGCTGTATAATAAGCTCATATTTATTTTAATAGTTAGAATGATTTAACTTTATTTTCAATGAAAAAGATTTTAAAGTGAATCGCCTTAAAAATCCACATCGCTTTTGATATAATTAAATTTGATTGTATCTTTTTATAGGAGGAAATAAATTGGCTGTTACAGATTTATTAGCAAAAATGAATGATAAACAAGCAGAAGCGGTCCAAACAACTGAAGGTCCACTTTTGGTTATGGCGGGTGCTGGAAGTGGAAAAACCCGCGTTTTAACTCATCGCGTAGCATATTTAATTGAAGAAAAAAATGTTAATCCATGGAACATTTTAGCAATTACATTTACTAATAAAGCTGCACGTGAAATGCGTGAACGAATTGATAATTTAATTGATGAAGGTTCTGATGAAATTTGGGTTTCTACATTTCACGCATTATGTGTTCGAATTTTGCGGCGCGATGGTGAAAAAATTGGATATGCTCATGGTTTCACCATTGCAAGTTCAAGTGAACAAAGAACTTTGATGAAACATATTATGGCAGATTTAGATATTGACCCTAAAAAATATAATCCTCGTGCAATTTTAAGTGCAATTTCAAATGCTAAAAATGATTTATTGACTCCAACACAATATCAAGAAAAAGCCAGTGGCGTTTTTGAAGAGATTGTTGCTAAAGCATATGTTGAATATCAAGATCGTTTACAACAAGATCAAGCAATGGATTTTGATGATTTAATTATGAAGACAATCGATTTATTCAAAGAAGCTCCAGCGGTTTTAGAATTTTATCAACGGAAGTTTAAATATATCCACGTCGATGAATACCAAGATACAAATGAAGCT
The DNA here is from genome assembly GCF_053711055.1 of Ligilactobacillus sp. LYQ135. Lineage (NCBI taxonomy): Bacteria > Bacillati > Bacillota > Bacilli > Lactobacillales > Lactobacillaceae > Ligilactobacillus > Ligilactobacillus sp. LYQ135. The sequence goes on from NZ_JBSJYT010000005.1 coordinate 55,145, forward strand.
CAATATGAATTGGTTAATTTGTTAGCAGATCAATATCGCAACATTTGTGTTGTTGGGGATGCGGATCAAAGTATTTATGGTTGGCGAGGAGCTAACATGGAAAACATTTTGAATTTTGAAAACGACTATCCTGATGCAAAGGTAATTAAACTTGAACAAAATTATCGTTCAACTAAAACAATCTTAGATGCTGCTAATAAAGTAATTGAACATAACATTAACCGTAAAGTTAAAACTTTATGGACTGAAAATGAACAAGGTGAAAAAATTCATTATTACCGTGGAAATACTGATAGTGAAGAAGCTAACTTCGTAGTTAAAACCATTAAGGACCAAATGCAAAAAGAAGGCTATACTTACCGTGACTTTGCCATTTTATACCGTACAAACGCACAATCACGGAAAATCGAAGAAACGTTAGTTAAGGCTAACATTCCTTACAAATTAGTAGGAGCCCACAAGTTTTATGAACGAAAAGAAATTCTTGATGTATTAGCATACTTACGACTAGCAACTAATCCACAAGATTCACTAAGTTTTGAACGGGTGGTTAACTCACCTAAACGTGGAATTGGAGCTACAAGCATGCGCAAATTACAAGATTTTGCTAATATGCACGGTCTTTCCTTTGAAGAAGCAGCTGAAAATGTGGCTTTAACTGAGATTAAAGGAAAAGCAGCTAATGAATTAACGAAATTTGCACATACAGTTCGAAAACTACATGATTTAGAAAAAACAGAAAATGTCACTGAATTGACTAAAGATATTTTAGAAATGACAGGCTATAAGGCTGAACTTGAACAAACTAAATCATTAGAAAATCAAAGCCGCTTAGAAAACTTGGATGAATTTTTAACAGTTACAAAGCAATTTGATGAACAATGGGAACCAGAAGAGGAAAACAGTGATCCATTTGCAGATTTTCTAGCAGATTTAGCATTGGTTTCTGATCAAGATGATGTTGATGATTCAAATGAAGTTACTTTGATGACATTGCATGCTGCTAAAGGACTAGAGTTTCCGGTAGTCTTTTTAATGGGAATGGAAGAAGGGATTTTCCCATTATCAAGAGCACAATTAGATGAGGATGAATTAGAAGAAGAACGCCGACTAGCATATGTAGGCATTACGCGAGCACAACGGAAATTATATATTACAAATGCACTGTCACGGATGCTTTATGGGAAGCGTCAAGTGAATGCTTCTTCTCGCTTTATCGATGAAATTGGGGATGATTTACTTCAAAGTGAAAATGAACAAGACGAAGCAACGCAACGTTTTGCTAGAAGAACGCAAGCACCATTTGCACGGAAGACTCCAGTTTATCGTAAACCTGCCGGAATGGTGGAAAAACCAAAAGGCACAGGTGCAGATAAAAAGACGTGGAGTGTTGGTGAAAAAGTCTTGCATAAGGCTTGGGGAGAAGGAACCATTGTTAAAGTGACCGGCGAAGGTGAAAATATGGAATTAGATATCGCCTTTAAGAATGAAGGAATTAAACGGTTACTGGCGGCTTTTGCTCCAATTACTAAAAAATAAAGAAGGTGTTGTCATTGACAGAAGCCTCAATTGTACAAAATGCACAAGAATTAAGAAATAAATTAAATCAGTGGGCACGTGAATATTATTCACTTGATAAACCCACAGTGCCTGATGATGTTTATGATCAAAACTATCAAGAGTTAGTTAAGATTGAGAAAAAACATCCTGAACTAATTACACCTGATTCACCCACGCAACGTGTTGGAGGACAGGTTTTAAAGGGATTTGAAAAAATTGATCATGAAATTCCAATGTTATCATTGGGAGATGTTTTTTCAAAAGAAGAGTTAGGCGAATTTGTTGATAACTTAGATAAAAATGTGGATGAAAAAATTGATTATAATTGTGAATTAAAAATTGATGGATTAGCAATTTCATTAGTTTATCGTAATGGAATTTTTGTCCAAGGATCAACTCGTGGAAATGGGCGAATTGGTGAAGATATTACTCAAAATTTAAGAACAATCAATTCAATTCCGTTGAAACTTTCAGAACCAGTTGATGTTGAAGTTCGGGGTGAATGTTATATGCCCAAAGAATCTTTTGTGAAACTAAATGAACGACAAGAAGCAGCTGGAAAACAAGTTTTTGCAAATGCACGTAATGCGGCAGCAGGATCATTGCGCCAATTAGATAGTCGCATTACTGCTGAACGTAAATTAAGTACATTTATCTATTATTTAATGGAACCAGAAAAATTTGGAGTAACAACGCAAAGTGATGCATTGGTTAAAATGAGATCATGGGGATTTAAAGTTGACCCAGACTATCAAGTTGCCCACAATAAAGCCGAAATCTTTGAATACGTTGATAAATATCAAAAGAAACGTCCATCATTAAGTTACGATATTGATGGCATTGTAATTAAAGCTAATCCTTTTAAAGTTCATCAAGAAGTAGGTAATACTGTAAAAGTGCCACGCTGGGCAATTGCTTATAAGTTTCCTCCAGATGAACAAGAAACAGTTGTCCGTAAAATTATTTGGACAGTTGGGCGCACTGGGGTAGTAACACCAACTGCAGTAATGGATCCAGTTCAATTAGCAGGGACAACTGTAAGTAAGGCTTCATTGCATAATCCGGATTATATTAAGGAAAAGGATATTCGGATAGGCGATACTGTTAAGTTGCACAAAGCAGGCGATATTATTCCAGAAGTATCTATGGTAGTTAAGAGTAAGCGCCCAAGTGACTCAAAGCCATACGAAATTCCGATACATTGTCCAGAATGTCATGCTAAATTAGTTCATTTAGATGACGAAGTTGCGTTAAGATGTATTAATCCAATGTGTCCGGCTTTAGTTAAAGAAAGTATTACTCATTTTGCTTCCCGAAATGCGATGGATATTCGCGGATTGGGAACGCGAATTGTAGCGCAATTATATGATAAAGGTTATGTTAAAGATGTGGCTGATTTGTATAAGTTAACTTTTAATGAATTATTAGAACTTGATAAGTTTAAAGACAAATCAGCAAATAATTTACTTACAGCGATTGATGAAAGTCGGCATAATTCTTTAGAACGTTTATTATTTGGATTAGGAATTCGCCATGTTGGTGCCAAAGCTGCTAAATTGATTGCACAACATTTTAAAACAATAGAAGCAATTCAAAAAGCAACAATAGAAGAAATTGCGTCAATTAACACTGTTGGTGAAATTATTGCTGAAAGTGTTGTCACATACTTTAGCAGTGAGCAAGTCAAAAAATTAATTACTGAACTTCGACAAGTTGATGTTAACATGAAGTATTTAGGACGCTCAGAAGAAGAAATTCAAGAAGAAGCACAAAATAGTCCTTTTAATGGACTTCACGTAGTGTTAACTGGAAAATTAGAACACTTAAAACGAGCTGATGCTAAAAAGTGGCTTGAAGTTCATGGTGCGAAAGTGATTGGCAGTGTTTCTCGCAAAACCGACTTGTTAATTGTTGGTAAGGATGCTGGAAGTAAGCTATCCAAAGCCGAAGAATTAAATGTTAAAATAATAAACGAGGCAACCTTTATACAACAAATGGAGGAAGAAGATTGAAAAAGAAAGTTAGTGCATTGATTGGAATTTGTTTATCAGCATTATTACTAGTAGGATGTGGTAAATCATCAAATAATTCTTCATCAAATTCCAATTCAAAATCAAGTGGTGTTCAAACCACTGGAACTGCTACAAATGGTCAATATCAAGGTGTAATTGAAAATGGACGCTATAAAACAAGTAAGTCACGGGGCATTGGAGTTGAACAAAATTCAGGAAATATGTTGAACTTGAAGAGCTTTGATCTTGGAATGACAGATATTTCCAAAAAATTCTTTTCAACTAAAGACTATGTCTTTCAAGAAGGACAATACTTATCTTCAAGCACAGTTGAAGATTGGTTAGGAAGAAAATCTAAGAGTAACCCCGATGGATTAAACCCTGAAAGTAACGGAAATGGTTCTAACCGTAATCCAATGTATATTCAACAAATTGGCGAACAAGATTATATGAAAGATGAAGACGGAAAACTTTCATTAGCCGGAATGACAATTGGAATCGGAATGAACCGCAAAGATTACTATCAAAAAGAACAATATGGAGCTACATATACACAGTCAATTTCGCGTGAAAAGATGGTTGAAGAAGGTAAAAAAGCAGCTCAAGAAGTCTTAAAACGGGTTCGTAAAATTGATGGTGTTTCAGAAGATACCCCAATTGTAATTGCAATGTTCCAACAAGCGCCAAATGATAGTTTAGTTGGTGGAACTTTCTATGCTTACGCAGTAAGTAATCATGGAACTGAATTAGGATCATGGAAGAACTTAGACATTAAAAATGTTGTGTTCCCAGCAACTTCAACTAACTCAGTGCCAAATGATAATGATGAAAAGAGTTTTGAAAACTTTAAGAGTAAGATTCAAAACTTCTTCCCTAACTTAGCAGGTGTTACAGCACAAGCAAAATATGATGGTAAGACGCTTGAAGAAATGAATGTAAACATTACAACTCAATTCTATAGTGAAACAGAAATCATTAGCTTTACTCAATATGTTGGTCAGGCTGCGCAAAGTTACTTACCAACTAAGATCCCAATTACAATTCAAATTTTAGGATCTGATGGTAAGACCCAAGCCTACTTGTCACGTGATGAAGGTGATGGTAAGTTTGAAAGTCATGTATTTACAAACTAATGCAATGAAATTCAGCTTTTAAAATTGTATAAATCAAAATGTGATAAAATACAAATAATGGAATTGGAAAGAAAAGAGGGATATTTGATGAAAATTACGAAAGATGAAGTCAAAAAAATTGCTAGTTTATCAAAATTAGAATTTAGTGACGAAGAGTTAGAAACTTTCACGAATCAAATTGAAGATATTATGAATATGTCACATCAATTAAGTAAAATTGATACTACTGATGTTAAACCAACAATTAACGTGACAGATGCTGTTAATGTCATGCGTGAAGATGTTGCACAAAAGCCAATGCCACGTGAAGAATTGATGAAAAACGTCCCTGAACATGAAAATGGCTATATTAAAGTGCCTGCAATTTTAGATGAAGGGGAGGATGACGAATAATGGATTATTTGAAAAATGATTTGACAAGTTTGCATGAAATGCTTGTAAATAAAGAAATGAGTGCAACTGAATTAGCCAAATCAACATTTGATACAATTGAAAAACGTGATCAAAAAATTGATGCTTTTCTTGAAATGAATAAAGAAAATGCGTTAAAACAAGCACAAATGATTGATGAACGTGGAATTGATGCAGCTAATGTTTTAGATGGAATTCCAGTGGGAATTAAGGATAACATGGTAACTAAGGATCTTAAAACAACTGCTGCAAGTAAAATGTTAGAAAACTTCATGCCGGTATACAATGCAACGGTAGTTACTAAGTTAGAAGATGCAGGAATGATTGTTGCAGGCAAGCTGAACATGGATGAATTTGCCATGGGAAGTTCAACGGAAACATCTGCATTTAAAACTACTAAAAATGCATGGGATCAAACTAAAGTTCCAGGTGGTTCTTCTGGTGGTCCAGCTGCTGCAGTTGCATCTGGTGAAGTAATCGCTGCTTTAGGTTCAGATACAGGTGGTTCAATTCGACAACCAGCAGCATTCAACGGAATTGTAGGAGTAAAACCAACATATGGACGGGTTTCTCGTTATGGTTTGATTGCTTTTTCATCTAGTTTAGATCAAATTGGACCAATGACTCGAACAGTTAAAGACAATGCATTGATCTTAAATGCAATTGCTGGTCAAGACAAGCATGACTTTACAACTTCTTCTCGTGAAGTGCCTGACTTTACTGCTAAGATTGGAAAAGAAATTAAAGGCATGAAGATTGGGGTACCAAAAGAATTTATGGACGTTGATCTTCAAGCTGAAGTTCGGCAAGCAGTTGAAAATGCAATTAAGACTTTTGAAGATTTAGGCGCAACGGTTGAAGAAATTTCTTTACCACACGCTTTGAATGGAATTCAAGTGTACTACATCGTGGCATCTTCAGAAGCATCATCAAACTTACAACGGTTTGATGGGATTCGTTATGGTTTCAGAGCAAAAGATGTTAAAAATCTTGAAGATGTTTATGTGAAAACTCGTTCAGAAGGCTTTGGTGACGAAGTTAAACGGCGGATCATGCTAGGAACATTTTCACTTTCATCTGGCTTATATGATGAATTCTTTGGCAAAGCAACGCGCGTACGGACTTTGATTTGTCAAGATTTTGAAAATGTCTTTAAAGACTATGATTTAATTTTAGGACCAACAACGACTACTTCAGCATTTGGTTTTGGTGAAAAAACTGATGATCCAATTGCAATGTACATGAATGACTTGTTGACAATTCCAACGAACTTATCTGGTGTTCCAGCAATGTCATTACCAGGTGGATTTGCTAAAGATGGTCTTCCAGTTGGAATTCATTTAGTTGCTCCTCGTTTTGATGAAGCTACTCTTTATCAAGCTGGCTATGCTTTTGAGCAAGCAACTGATTTTCATAAAAAAATGCCACAGATTGGAGGTCAAAATTAATGAACTTTGAAACTACAGTTGGATTAGAAGTCCACATTGAAATGAAAACAATGTCAAAGGCTTACTCACCTGCACCTGTTGTGTATGGCGCTGAACCTAATACAAGCACAAATGTAATTGATTGGGCTTATCCAGGAGTTTTACCTCAAGTAAATAAAGGTGTTTTAGAATTTGGAATGCGCGCTGCAATGGCGTTAAATTGTGAAATTAATCAAGATTTACACTTTGATCGAAAAAATTACTTTTATCCAGATAATCCTAAGGCATACCAAATTACTCAAAAAGAAACTCCATTAGCACATGATGGCTGGTTAGAAATTGAATTAGAAGATGGTACTAAACGTAAAATCGGGATTGAAGAAATGCATGTGGAAGAAGATGCAGGGAAAAATACCCACAATCCAGATGGTTACTCATATGTTGATTTGAATCGTCAAGGAACTCCATTGATTGAAATTGTTTCAAAGCCAGATTTACATTCTGCTGATGAAGCATATGCATATTTATCACGCTTACGGCAAATTATTAAATTTACTGGTATTTCTGACGTAAAAATGGAACAAGGTTCATTGCGTGCAGACGTAAACGTTTCTGTTAAACCAATTGGCTCAAACAAGCCAGGAGTGCGTACAGAAATGAAGAACTTAAACTCACTTGAACATGTGCGTAAAGGAATTGAATACGAAGAAAAACGTCAACGCGGAATCCTCCTTAAAGGTGGCGAAATTGAACAAGAAACTCGCCGTTTTGATGAGCCAACTGGAACAACCATTTTAATGCGTTCAAAAGAAGAAGCAAATGATTACCGTTACTTCCCAGAACCAGATTTACCAATGTATCATATTTCAGATGAATGGATGAATGAAGTTCGTGAATCAATCCCTGAAATGCCTGATAAACGCCGGGAACGCTACATCAATGAATGGGGCATTCCAGCATATGATGCTAAAGTTTTAACTCAAACAAAAGAAATGTCAGACTTTTATGAAGCAACTGTTGCTCAAGGTGCTGATCCAAAATTGGCCTCAAACTGGCTAATGGGTGAAGTGAATGCTTACTTAAACGAAAAGCAAATTGAACTTGATGAAACGGCCTTGACACCTGAGCATTTGGCTACAATGATTAAGTTAATCAAAGATGGGACAATTTCATCTAAGATTGCTAAAAAAGTCTTTAAGGAAATTATTACCAATGATACTGAACCAAAAGCATGGGTTGAAGAAAAAGGGATGGTTCAACTTTCAGATCCAGCTAAATTGCAACCAATTATTGATGAAGTCTTAGATAATAACCAACAATCAATTGAAGACTTTAAGAACGGTAAAGATCGTGCATTTGGTTTCTTAGTTGGTAATATTATGAAACAAACTCGTGGAAAAGCTAATCCAAAAGTTGTAAACCAACTTTTAACAGCAAGTTTGAAGAAACGGTAATTTTCCACAATTAATAATTACAAAGTTTAGAGGGATATAGGATGCAAAAACGTTGTCGCATTATTTATAATCCGACTTCTGGGAGAGAAGCGATCAAAAATGATCTAGTTGAGATTTTAAATATTTTAGAACGCGCAGGTTATGAAACAAGTGCCTTTGCGACTACGCCAGAAGAAAATTCCGCGCGTAATGAAGCTGAAAGAGCTGCACGGACAGGCTTTAATTTAATTGTTGCTGCAGGTGGTGATGGGACGATTAATGAAGTTGTTAATGGGATTGCCGGCTTAAAACATCGTCCTAAATTAGGGATCATTCCTGCTGGAACAACTAATGATTATGCTAGAGCTTTAAAGATTCCGCGTGAAAGTCCAGTTGAAGCTGCCAAAGTAATCGCTAAGGGTGATTCAATTAAAGTCGATATTGGAATGGCAGGACAAAACTACTTCGTAAACATTGCAGCTGGAGGATCATTAACAGAATTAACATATTCAGTTCCATCAGATGTAAAATCACTTTTTGGATACTTAGCTTACTTTGTGAAGGGAGCGGAAATGCTTCCTGGAATGAAGCAAATTGACATGCACTTAGAATATGATGATGGTGTTTTTGATGGCAAAGCTTCAATGTTTTTCGTGGCTTTAACTAATTCAGTTGGTGGTTTTGAAAAAATCGCTCCAGATGCTTCACTTGATGATGGAATGTTTACGTTAATGGTTGTAAAAACAAGTAATTTACTTGAAATGTTGCAATTATTTACGCGCTTATTAAACGGAGATCATGTCAATGATCCACGCATTTTATATGTAAAAACATCTAAATTGGTAGCTAAACCAGTTAATGGTGAAAAGATGATGATTAATCTTGATGGTGAATATGGTGGCGATGCACCAATGACATTTAAGAATTTAAAACAACATCTTGAAATTTTTGCTAATGTGAAAGACATTCCAGAAAATGCAATTATGCAACAAGAAATAGATGAAGCGGAAGATACCCGTGAAAAATTGGTTCAAGGGGTTGAAAATCTATCTCAAAAGCAAGATAATGAGATGGATCCACAAAACGAAGAAGAAAAATAGTAATATGAAAAGAGAAGTTGTGGAAAATACTTCTCTTTTTTATTTGAGGAGGATAGAATGTGCAAACACCTGTGAAAAAGAATCAAAAATTAACATTAACTGTGGATGATTTAACTTATGAAGGAATGGGAGTAGCTAAAGTTGATAATTATCCACTATTCATTGCGGGAGTTTTACCAAATGAAAAGATTGAAGCAGTCGTTGTTAAGACCCGTAAAAATTTTGGATATGCGCGAGCGTTAAAATATTTAACTATTAGTCCTGATAGAGTTGCAAATGACGAACAACAAAGCGGGATCACGCCTTTGGGACACTTAAAATATGAAGCACAGTTAAAATTTAAACAAAATCAAATTCAACAACTCTTAAAAAAAGCACACTTAGAGCAAATTAAGGTTAATCCAACAATTGGAATGGATAATCCATATCATTATCGCAATAAAGCACAGGTTCCTGTGCAAAAGATTAATGGCAAGCTTGAAGTTGGTTTTTACCGCAAGGGAAGTCATCATTTTATGCCATTGAAGAATTTCATGATTCAAGATAAACGTATCGATGAAGTGCTCCAAGCAGTATTGAAGATTTTGAACAAGTATGACTTATCAGCATATGATGAAACTACTGGCAAAGGATTAATTCGGCATTTAATGGTAAGACGCGGCTTTTATTCACATGAAGTGATGGTGGTAATTGTAACTAACGGAAAAAGTTTTCCACATGGGGATAAAATCGCAATGGAAATTATGCAGACACTTCCAGATGTGAAAAGTGTGATTCAAAATGTGAATAGCAAAAATACTAATGTGATTTTAGGAAAAGAAGATATTAAACTAGCAGGTAATTCGACGATTCAAGACGAGTTGAATGGCTTAAAATTTGATATTTCTGCACACTCATTTTATCAAGTTAATCCTCAACAAACTGAAAAGTTATACACTGAGGCAATCAAGAAAGCAGATTTAACAGGTAAAGAAACGGTCATTGACGCTTACTGTGGAATTGGAACAATTTCATTAACCATGGCAAAGCATGCTGCAAAAGTTTATGGAGTAGAAATCGTACCAAAAGCAATTGTGGATGCTAAGCGAAATGCACAGCTTAATAATTTAACTAACGTGGATTTTGAAGTCGGCAATGCTGAAGAATGGATGGAAAAATGGAACCAAGCAGGGATCACTCCGGATGTAATTATGGTTGATCCTCCACGTAAAGGCTTGACTTTAAGTTTAATTCAAAGTGCAACTGCGATGAAACCAACTAAAATTGTTTATGTCAGTTGTAACCCCGCAACTTTAGTACGTGATTTGCAACAATTTATGGATGAAGGTTATCACGTAACCCAACCAATTCAACCAGTTGATCAGTTTCCACAAACACCACATGTGGAAAGTGTGACGGTGTTGGAAAAATAGTTAATTTAAGTACTTACTTTGAGATTATAATCAAAGTAAGTACTTTTTTATGCAATATAAATTATATATTAAAAGTTAAAAATTATATTTATTGATTAATATTTAAAACAACTAATTTCATGATCATTAACAAGACCAGCTGCTTCAATAAATGATTGAATCACAACTGGACCTGTAAATTTAAAACCATCTTTTTTCATTTGCTGACTTATTTTAATTGATAGTGGAGTTTTAGTAGGAATGTCAGCGTAAGTTTGATAGTGATTTTTTATAGTTATATTATTAGTAAATTGCCAAAGATAATGATCAAAAGAACATGGTAAATTTTGAATTACTTTTGCATTATGAATCATTGCATTAATTTTTTTGCGATTGCGGATGATTTGCTTATTTTGTAGAAAATGTTCAACATCTTGACTTGAAAAACGAGCTACTGATGCAATGTTAAAGGAATCAAAGGCTTCTTCAAATGCAGTTTGTTTTTTTAAAACAATTTCCCAACTTAATCCCGCTTGAAAAGTTTCAAGTGTTAAAAGTTCAAATAATTGTTGATCATCATGGCAAGGAATTCCCCAATAATTATCATGATAATTCATCATTAAAGAAGATTTTGCCCATGAGCAGCGTTGTTTATTCATTAGTCTACCTTCTTAAAAATTAATTATTATTAATATGTTATCATTAAAGTAACGAAATAAAAACACAGTTCTGGTTGGTAGTCCAGACCAAAAGCAATTTTGCAGTAACCTTCCTCCTTAGGTTGTCCATTTTCGTGTAATTGATTAAGGAGGAACAATTCATGAATTCGTTGAAATTAACAATCATATTTGAAGATGCGTTTTACTATGGAGTTTTTGAAAAAATCAATGATAAAAGTTATCAAGTTGCAAAAATAAATTTAGGAAGTAGTGATCCTAAAATTTACGATATTCAACGTTTAGTAACTTTTCAACTAGATAAAATCACATTTTATTCAGCTAAATGTGTTCAAACTATAGTTAAGCATAAAAATCCTAAAAGATTACAAAGAATGGCTAAAAAACAAGTTCAAGGTCATTATAAAGGATCTAAAGCACAACAAGCTATTCAAAAACAACATGAGCAAATTAAAAATGAGAAAAAGAAATCCATTCGCGAAATTCGAGTGAAACAAAAACAACGAAAATTTGAATTAAAAAAACAAAAACGATATCAAAAACATCGAGGGCATTGAAGACTCTACTAATTTAAGTAGTGCTGATAAAAAGGAACATTTTGATAGTAATATTTAAGCGGATTCATCATATGACGGAACCGCTTAATAAATAAAAAAACATCTCAAATTGATAATGCTGCTGATATATGAATCAAGTTAGTGTAATTGATGCCGTCATCAGATTACGATTAGTGATTCTAAGCAAAAACACTTAGAATCTGAAATTTTAGATTTTGCTCAGGTTATTGAAAATTTTGATGATCATCAATATAAGCAAAAAATGCAAACCTGACTAGAAATGGCAGTAAAAGTTAACCAAGTATTGTTTGAATTAAGAAAATCAGCTAATCTTATTTTTACATCAGATAAATAAGGAGTTTTACTATGGATGATTTACAATTAATGAAACTTCCAGCATATCAACTTGCTGCAATGGTTAGGAAAAAAGAAATTAGTAGTGAAGAATTAGTGCAAATTTCTGTTGCTAATATTGAAAAACAAAACTCAAAACTAAATGCAGTCGTGCATTTAAGAAAAGCAAAGGCACTGCAAGAAGCGCGGAATCTAAAGGATAATGGCCAACCTTTTTTAGGAGTTCCGCTTTTGATTAAAGGATTAGGGCAGTCCCTAAAAGGCGAATCCGATACGAATGCCAGTCAATTATTTGCAGGGCAAATTGCCAAACAAACGAGTAATTTTGTGAAAAAAGCACAAGCAGCAGGCTTTATCATTATTGGGCAAACGAATTGTCCAGAATTTGGGTTTAAAAATATTACTGATTCGAAGTTATATGGAGATGCATTGAATCCATGGAATCTAAAATATAATGCAGGTGGTTCGTCCGGCGGTTCAGCGGCTGCCGTGGCCGCAGGAATGGTTCCGATCGCATTAGGAAATGATGGTGGTGGCTCGATTCGAATTCCAGCAGCGTGGAATGGTTGCATTGGATTAAAACCAACCCGTGGACGTATAATTGCCGGACCAACTAATTGGCGTTCTTGGCAAGGAGCCTCGGTTAATTTCGCAATTACACGTAATTTAAAAGATACTGCAATGCTTTTAGATCTTTTTCAAACGGTACAAACAGCTGCAGTTTTTCAATGGCCTTTATTTGAAACGAGTTTTTGTTCACAGCTAAAAAAGCCAAGCACCAAAATTAAAATCGGTTATACAGTTGCTTCTCCTGTAAATACTCCAGTTAGTATTGCTGCTAAAAGAGCAGTTTATCAAGTAGTTGATTTTTTGCATCAACAAGGATTTGAAGTGAACGAAATTTCATTGCCGATGGATGATCAAAAATTAATTCAAAGTTATTATTTGATGAATGCAGCTGAAACAGCTGCGATGTTTATGCCAATTGAATCTAAAGTAAAGAAAAGCACCATTGAAACTTTAAGCTGGGCACTTTATCAGACAGGAAAAAACATTAAGGCATTTGATTACAGCTTAGCACTTCAAACTTGGGACGAAGCAGCCGCTCACATGGCTCACTTGCATCAAGAATATCCTTTGATCTTAACTCCAACCAATGCATTTGCAGCCCCGCTTAATACTCAGCAGTTAGTTTCAAAAGAAAATTTAGAAAAGATGGAGCAAATTACTCGGTTTAACTCCAAAGAACAGCAGCAAATTATTTATGATCAATGGTTACCATCATTGCAGTTAACTCCATTTACTCAATTAGCAAATTTAACTGGAGAACCCGCAATTTCATTACCAACTTATGTAAATAAACAAAAGTTACCATTGGGAATTCAATTTCAAGCCGCTAAAGGGCGTGAAGATTTGCTTTTACAAATGGGTTATTTATTTGAAAAAAATCAACAATTTCAAATGCTGTAATTCTGTTCGCTTTTCTATTCCGAATAATGCTAAAATGGAAGAAGCACATTTTAATTAAGGAAGAATACTATGAATGAAAAATTTAAACAGCATTTTGATGAACAAGGTTTTGAAAAATTAACTCCAATTCAAGAAGCAACCTATGAAGCGTTAGTTAACGACGAAAACATTTTAGGGATTGCACCAACTGGTTCAGGTAAAACATTAGCATATGCATTACCATTACTTGAAAAATTAATGCCAACAGATGGGACGCAATTATTAGTGCTTGCACCTTCGCAAGAATTGGCTGCTCAAATTACTGATGTGATTCGTGAATGGAGTATATTGATTAATTTAAAGACAATTTCGTTAATTGGGAATGCTAATATTAAACGGCAAATTGAAAAGTTGAAAAAGCATCCAGAAATTGTTGTGGGTACTCCTGGGCGAGTATTAGAATTAATCGAACAACGTAAGCTAAAAATGCATCACGTGATGACAACTGTGATCGATGAAGCAGATGAAATGCTTCAGGAAAAAGAATCAATGGAAATGATTCGCAAAATTTTAGGACATGCTCCTTCGCAAATGCAACTTGCATTTTTCTCAGCAACTAAATCACCAATTTTTAACGAATTTCATAAATGGTTTGGCATTGAACCACATGTTTTTGATGTAACTGATATCGATGATACTCAAGGAGATGTTACGCATTATTTACTAGAAACTCCTACGCGAAAACGAGTTGATTTACTACGAAAGCTAGCAAATGTAGATGGAATGCGTGCGTTGGTGTTCTTTAAACAAGTTGCAACTGTAAAAGATGTTTATGAAAAACTCAGACATCATAATATTCCAGTGGCTGAATTGAATAGTACAATGCGCCAAACTCAACGGCAAGAAGCATTGCGAAACTTAAAAAAGGGAAAAATTACTTTTATTTTAACTACAGATGTAACTGCACGCGGAATCGATATTCCAAACTTACCTGCAGTAATTAACTATGACATTCCTAAAGATGAAACAACTTACATTCATCGTGCTGGTCGAACTGGACGCATGAAAGCTCAAGGAGTAGTTATTAATTTAGGTAATGAGCATGAATTACGTAATTTTAAACAATTAATGAGTAATCGTAATTTTGATATTCAAACTGCCTTTTTATATAAAGGACAACTTGTAACTGAAAAGCCAATTGAAGAAAAAAGCAAATCAAAGAAACGAAAAAAACAAACAAGTCCATCAGTAGAAGTTACTGATAAAAAGAAGAAAAAGAAAAATAGAATGCGTAACCGCAAAAATAAGGGTAAACCAAAAGCGCATAAAAAGAATAAATAGGCAGGTCAAACTTACTGATAGTAATAAAAAGCTGTGATTTTACAATCACAGCTTTTTTATTACTTATTTATTTTTTAAACGTTTTGAACGTGTCTTATAAAGAATATAAGCAAATGTACCAAAACCTAATGGACCAGCGACTGTTGCGATTGCTGAAACCCAATCTTGATCGATGAATGGTTGGATAATTGTAAATCCATTAGCAATAACTAAAACAGCACATGTAATAAATACAATTGTAAGCATTACTGTACGGTTATGGAAAGCTTCAAATGGTCGATCCAAGTCAGTGCGTTTCTTAAAGAATGGAAAGGCACCAACTAAGAATAAGTATGGTAATGTTGAAGAAACATTGCTCATTGATGTTAACAAGTTAAATAAGAATTTTGAATCTTGGTGAATCAATGTTGAAGCAATCGCAACTCCAGCAATTAATACACAAACAATTGTTGTTTGAATCCATAAAGCCATTGAAGGCATTCCATTTTTATTTAATTTTGTAACTTTTTCTGGCCAAAGTTCTTTTGGTGAACCCAAAATAAATGATTTCAATGGTGAATAGATCAATACAAAGAATGATCCTAAGTATGCACAAAGCATTCCAAGAGCTGATAACCGTGAGAAGACTGTTCCCATTACCGCAGCACTTGAAGCTGACATGCCAAAGACTTTACCTAATTCAAGTCCTAAGTTTTGCATTAAAACATAAGTAATGTTAGCTAAGTTAACATCTGGATGGTTAACTACATGATTCCAGTTAATTGAAATTCCCCATAAGAAGATGTTCAATGCATAACCAATTCCAATTACAACTGTACTAATCATGATTGCTTTAGGGAATGTTTTTTCTGGTTTATCTAATGAGTCAGTTACACCACCCATTGATTCCAAACCACCATATGCAAAGATTGCATAGATCATGAAGCTGATCATGGCGATTGGATTTTGAAATTCAGGGTTAACTGAAGTAGCAAAATTTGAAATGTTGTGAATTGGTTGTGCTAATTGGAAGTTATTTTTGAATAAAATAACGACACTTGAAAGAATTAACACAACGTTTAATAACATGACAGCTAAACCACCAACTGATGAAATTTTAGCAATTGTATCAATCCCATGGTTTACAAGCCATGTAATTACAAGTACGCCAATGATTGAAACTAATGCAACTGTCAATGTTGAATTTAAACCAAATAAGTGCCAATTACCAGTTGTATCATGACCAAAGATGATTGTTGAAACTGTAACACAGATTTTTTGTGAAATCATTACTTGCCAAATTACCCAAGCTGAAAGCCAGATAAATGTAGCAATAAATGACCATTTTTCACTAATTGATGCATCTAGCCATGAATAAATTCCACCTTTGCTTTCTTTCAAAGCTGATCCGTATTCGGCATACATCATACTACTTGGAAGGAAGTATAAGAATGCGCCTAAAATGTACCATAAAATGGCACCGTATCCCATTTGCATAAAGGCTACAGGAGTGTTAGCAAAACCGAAGATCGTTGTAAAGATCATTAACACTAACGCACCTGTTGCGATTTTTTTAGTATTTTTTTCGCCCATTTAGTTTCTCCTTTGTCATAAAGTTGATAACGAAAAATCGTACATTTATTTATTATACACGGTTTATGACAAAAAATGTAACATAAATTAAGATTCTAAGAGAATATTTAAAAATAAAAAAGAAAAGATTCATTCTTTAAGCAGAGTTTTTAACCTAAAAACAATCTTGATTCAAACTCAAAAATTAATTATACTTAAGTATACAAGGCGCTTGTAGCTCAGTAGGATAGAGCAACCGCCTCCTAAGCGGTAGGTCATCGGTTCAATTCCGATCAAGCGCATTTTTTGATGTCAAGGTTGACATCAATTTTTTTTAGCGTTAATATGACAAGGTGTCATATGACAGATTGTCATAAATTTTACGAAAGGATGAATTAAATGCCAACAAGTACGTTTTTTAATTTGCCAGAAGAAAAACGCCGGCGATTAATTGCTGCAGGATTTGAAGAGTTTTCAGAATTTACAATTGATAAAGCTTCAATTAGTAGCATTATTCGGGCTGCTAAAATTCCACGCGGTAGTTTTTATCAGTATTTTGATGGCAAAGAAGATCTTCATAGTTACATTTTGAATTTATATTCAAAAAGATGGGGTGAAAGATGGGTTGAGTTGTTGAAACAACATCATGGTGATATTTTTTCAACTTTACCGGAATTTTTTGCAATTTTTTTAGATGAAATGACAGATTCTAAAAAAGCTCGTTTTTGGCATAATACAATGATGTCATTTCAAAATGAAAAGACGCAAAAAAGAATTCGCAAACATTCAGCTAAAAGAACAAATGAATATTTTAATGCACAAATGATTGATAGTAGTTTATTGCGAATAAAACTTACTCCAGAAAATGAAAATCTTTTATTACATCACATCATTTCGATGTTAATGCAATCAACACACTATTATTTTTATATTAAACAAACTACAAATAAAGATCCACGCCAAGAGGCTATTAATCATTTTAATAAGATTTTAGATTGGATTGAATATGGAATTAGAGAATAGGTGAAAAGATGACGAAAATTGTAAAGAATCGAATCCCGTTAAATCAGGTGATTTGGGCAGTTATTTTTATGGCAATTCAAGTTATTACTTCATTATACTTACCGACTTTAACTTCAAACATTGTTAATAACGGAATTGCACTTGGTGATATTCATTATATTTGGGTTGTTGGCGGACAAATGTTAGGTTGCTCCTTGATTAGTATGATTGCTGCAGGAGTTAATGTTTATTTTTCGGCAAAAAGTTCGCAAAAATTAGGGCAAAATTTACGTAGCGATGTATATCGTAAAGTAATTAATTATTCTCACGATGAAATGGAACAAATTGGAACTTCTTCATTAGTTACCCGAACAACTAATGATATTATTCAAGTTCAAAACGTGATTTTAATGTTTTTGAGAATGATGTTAATGGCACCATGTATGTTAATTGGAGCAAGTTTTTTAGCATATCGTAAAAGTCCAACTTTAACATTAATTTTCGTAGTTGTATTGCCCGTGATTGCGATTATCATGGGAATCGTGATTTATTTTGCCAATCCGCTATTTAGAGCAATGCAAAAGAAACTTGATAAAGTTAACTTAGTATTCCGTGAAGGATTGACAGGAGTACGTGTTATTCGAGCATTTAGACGTGATGACTTTGAGCAAGAACGTTTTGATAAAGTCAATAAAGATTATATGAAAAACGCGATCAAAGTTTATAACATTACCAGTTTAATGTTGCCTTTAATGACTTTGATTATGAGTATGACTAATGTCGTGATTACATACTGGGGAAGTCATTTAATTGCTTTTCAAACAATTGAAGTTGGTAATATGATTGCTTTCATTACCTATGCTTCACAAATTTTGATGAGTTTTATGATGTTTTCAATGGTTTTTGTATTTGTGCCACGTGCACAAGCATCAGCTAAACGATTAAATGAAGTTTTAGATGCTCAAACTACCATTACAGACCCTCAAAATCCAGTTAGTTTAAGCGATAAAGAATCTTCATTAGAATTTGATCACGTTGATTTTCACTATGTAGATTCAAAGAAAAATTCTCTTGAAGGGGTTAACTTTAAGATGCATGCAGGCCAAACAGTTGCTGTAATTGGAGGAACTGGTTCAGGAAAATCAACTCTAGTTAATTTGATTCCACGTTTTTATGATGCAACTAAAGGGAGTGTCAAAATTAACGATGTAAATGTTAAGCAAGCCACTTTACATGATGTGCGTGAACATGTTGCATTTGTTCCTCAAAAAGCTAATTTATTTACTGGAACTTTACGTGAAAACATGCAATACGGAAATGAAAATGCGACGGATGAACAAATCTGGCATGCATTGAAAATTGCCCAAGCAGATGATTTTGTTAAAGATTTAGATGGTCAATTAGATGCACATGTTGAGCAAGGTGGTTCTAATTTTTCTGGAGGACAACGGCAACGATTAGCAATTGCACGTGCCCTTGTAAAAAAAGCCTCCGTTTATGTATTTGATGATTCATTTTCTGCATTGGATTTCAAAACCGATGCAAACTTGCGAATGGCATTAAAGAATGATGAAGAAATTCAAAAGCATGTGGTTGTAATTGTGGGGCAAAGAGTGTCTACGGTTGCTGATGCGGATTTAATCATCGTTCTTGATAAAGGTAAAATGATTGGTTGTGGCACTCATAAAGAATTAATACAAACCAATGCTGTTTACCAATCAATTGTAAAATCACAAATTCGTGATGATAAGGCGGGTGAAGAAAATGCCTAGGAATGGACGGACAATTGAAAAACCACGTAATTTTTGGAAAACAACGTGGCGACTTTTAAAATATATGAAAAATCGAATTATAGCGATCATTTTCGTATTGATTTTGGCAATCACAGCGCAAATTTTACAAATTAATACACCTAAAATTTTAGGAAAAGCAACAACTGCTATTTTTGAAGGGGTAATGAAGGGAACCACAATGCAAAAAGCGGGGATTACAATGGATCATTGGCCAATTGACTTTGAAAAAATTGGGCACATTCTATTGACAGTAACCTTAATGTACGTAGTTTCAGCAGTTTTAACATTTATTCAACGCGTTACCATGAATAACATGGCACAAAATACAGTTTATAAAATGCGCAAGCAAATGAAGTATAAAATGAAAACTGTGCCAGTAAGCTACTATGATACCCACTCAAATGGGGATTTAATTAGTCGTGAAATTAATGATATGGATAACATTGCTTCAACATTGCAACAAAACTTAACTCAGTTAGTCATTTCAATTGTTCAAATTGTAGGGACATTGTGGCTAATGTTGACAATTAGTTGGAAATTAACGTTGATTGTTTTAATGACAGTTCCTTTAAGCATGATTGGAATTGCTATTTTTGCTCCTCAATCACAAAAGAACTTTGGAGCTCAACAAAAGCATTTAGGTTTATTAAATAACTATGTTGAAGAAAATTATGCTGGTCAGAATGTAATTAAAAGTTTTAACTATGAACAAAAAACAATTGATGAATTTGAAAGGGAAAACGAAAAACTATATCAAGCATCTTGGAAAGCTCAGTTTGCTTCAGGAATTATGATGCCCCTAATGGCATTCATTAGTAACTTGAGTTATGTTTGTGTGGCAATTGTCGGTGGTTTGCAAGTTACTCATGGTCAAATTTCACTAGGAAATGTGCAAGCAATGCTTCAATATACAACTAGTTTTTCTCAACCAATTTCACAATTAGCTAACTTGGCAAACTCAATTCAATTAACGGTTGCTTCAGCTGAACGTGTTTTTGAAGTTTTAGATGAAAAGGATATGACAAATGATCCATCTGGATTACCAGTTGAAAAACAACCAAAAGGATTAATTGAATTTGAACATGTTAAATTTGGTTATGATGATTCACCAATTTTAATGGAAGATTATAATTTAACAGTGCAAAAAGGTGAAATGACTGCAATCGTTGGACCAACGGGAGCAGGAAAAACGACTATTATTAACTTGCTAGAAAGATTTTATGATATTAAAGGTGGCTCAATTCGATTAAATGGGAAAGACACTCGTGATATGAGTCGCGAAAAGATGCGTTCATACTTTGCAATGGTGTTACAAGATACGTGGTTATTCTCGGGAACAATTTGGGACAACTTAAAATATGGGAATGAAAATGCTACAGATGATGAAATTTTAGCTGCAGCTAAGGCAGCTCATGTTGATGACTTTGTTGATCAATTACCTGATGGTTATCAAACTTTGCTTGATGAATCAGCATCAAATATCTCTCAAGGACAACGCCAATTATTAACAATTGCACGGGCATTTGTCGCTGATCCTGAAATTTTAATTTTAGATGAAGCCACATCAAGTGTTGATACTCGAACAGAATTACAAATTCAACATGCAATGGAACGGTTACTTGAAGGCAGAACAAGTTTCGTGGTAGCTCATCGGCTTTCAACCATTCAAGATGCTGATAACATTATTGTCATGAATCATGGTTCAATTGTTGAAACGGGAACTCATGAAAGTTTACTTAAAGAAAATGGGTTCTATGCTGATTTATATAATTCACAATTTGAAGGCAATGTTTCATTAGATTAGGAGGTGAGTTAAATGACTAAGAAATGGATTTCATCGATTTTATGTGCAAGTATTGTATTAGTTTTAAGTGGATGTGGTAATCCCGAAATAACAACTACTAAAAAAAGTTATTCAGCATATGGCATGGTAGCAATTGTTAAAGGAAGTGCAGATTATCAAGATCATTTAACTTATCAAATTGATAATGGGAAAAAGCATTCTGTAAAAGTAAGTAATAAAACCTTTGTTATATCAGTTCCGTTGAGTACTAAGCAACAAACAGTTACACTAAAAGCAAATAAAGGAAAAGAAACTGTAACGAAGAAAGTAACAGTCAAAAAAGCGGATGCACTTGGAAAGTATTCTGATATTTCAAAGAAATACAATCAAGTTATTGTGATGAGTCATTTATCTAATGATGAAATCAAAACGTTGAAATTAGCAGAGCAAATCAAAAATAATCCAACGGAAATGATGAAAAATGCAACTCAATTGCAAAAAGCTCAGCAAGTTCAACAAAAAATGGCACAATTACAAACGACAACTAAAAAGCAACAGTTGCCAACCAACACAAGTGGAATCAAAAATCTAATTAAAGATAATGTATTCACTTTGCGTGCTAATGTTCAAAATGGTCAAATGGTTGGTGCTACAATGATTATTCCAACTAAGACTTTTAAAAATAAAAATCAAATGAAAACATTTGGAACGTCATTTATGGCACTAAGTCAAGCAGTTGGTGCTGATGGACAACAAGTTATGAAGGACTTTGAAAAGGAAACCAAGAGTCAAAATAAAACTCAAACTACTTCAAAGACAATCAAGAGTAATGGTGTTAAATATTCAATTGGCTTTTCTAAAACAGAGCTATATATCTATATTTCAAAGGAATAAAGCTAGATGTGAATTAGCTTAAAGTAAAAAGAGGCTGTGACGTAAGTCCAGCCTCTATTTCTACTATATCCATATAATCGTGCTCCAAAACAAATGGGCATGCCTGTAAGTTCAAAAACCTCCGAATCTTCACTGCGTGATTCGTTTGGATTTTTCCTTACAGTATGCCCGTTTCTAGTGTTTTGTCACAACTTCTTCTGTTATGTACTTATGCCCAATCACCATTACGAAAGACCGGAACAATTGTACCATCTTTTTTAATGCCATCAATATTCATATCCGCTGAACCAATCATGAAATCAACATGGGTTTGACTAAAGTTTAAGCCTTTAGTTTTTAATTCTGCTTCACTCATTTTTGTGCCACCTTTAATATTGAAAGGATATGCTGCTCCTAATGCAAGGTGATCACTGGCATTTTCATCAAATAAAGTATTATAAAAAGTGATTTTTGATTGAGAAATTGGAGAAGGATCAGGAACAAGGGAAACTTCGCCAAGTGATTTAGCACCTTCATCAATTTGAAGGAGATGTTCTAAAACTTCTTGTCCTTTTTTAGCAGTTACATTTGTGACTTTACCATCTTTAAATGTAAATTTCATATCTTCAATAATTGTTCCTGCATAACTAAGCGGTTTAGTTGAAGTTACATAACCATCAATACGCCGACAATCAGGAGCTGTGAAACATTCTTCGGTTGGCATGTTAGCCATAAATTTAGTTCCTAAAGCATTTACACTGCTGCCACCTTCCCAAACATGATTTTCAGGTAATCCAATTGTTAAATCAGTACGAGGAGAAGTGTAATGTAATGCACTGAATTGTTCTTCATTTAACCAGTCTTCTTTTGCATGGAGTTTTTTGTCATGTTCATCCCAAGCTTTGATCGGATCATCTTGATCAATCCGCGTAGTTTTAAAAATTTCTTCCCATAAACGATCAACTGCAGCTTGTCCTTTTAAATTAGGAAAGACTTTTTCTGCCCATTTAGTACCAGCAGCACCTACAACAGTCCAACTTAAATCATTATTTTGAGTTGCCTTGCGTACAGGCATCAATGCTTTACCATTTGCACTTTGATAAGTTGCAACTCGTTTTTGATCAATGCCAGCGAATGCACCTGGATCTTCAGACATTACTGAGATGCGGCAACACCGTTTTTCAGCAATATATTTTGCTTCTTCTTTCATAAAATCAGGAATTGTTTCTAAGTTTTCAGTTGAAGCATACTTAAAAAATTGTTGTTGTGTAAAAGTATCGCTCCATTTCACCATTACTTTTCCAGCACCAGCTTGATATGCTTCTTCAACGATTAAATGCGCTAATTTTTGTTGAGAAACGTTAATGTATAAAACTACGATTTGATCTTTTTGAACATTAATCCCAGTTTTAACGATTAATTTAGCGTAATTTCTTAATTTTTTATCGAAATTTTGAATTGTCATACAAAAACCTCCTTATTTATATTAATATAATAATATCATATAAAATATTTTTTACATGGTTGAGGAGAAAATAAAATGGGAAAGAAATTAAAGATTATGACGGTTTTTGGGACCCGTCCAGAAGCAATTAAAATGGCCCCATTAGTTTTGGAATTAAAAAAACATCCAGAACAAATTGAAGCAATTACAACAGTTACCGCACAACATCGGCAAATGTTAGATCAGGTTTTAGATATTTTTAAAATTACTCCAGATTATGATTTAAACATTATGCATAAAGGACAAACTTTAACAGATATTACTACAGCGGTTTTAGAACAATTGCGAGATGTTTTGCAAAAAGAAAAGCCAGATATGATTTTAACTCATGGAGATACAACAACTACATTTGCGGCAAGTTTGGCTGCTTTTTATGAAAAAATTGCAGTTGGACATGTAGAAGCAGGGCTAAGAACATGGAATAAGTATTCTCCATATCCAGAAGAAATGAATCGCCAAATGACAGATGCATTGGCAGATTTATACTTTGCTCCAACTGAACAAAGTAAGCAAAATCTTTTAAAAGAAAATCATCCAGAAAATGAAATCTTTGTAACAGGAAATACTGCAATTGATGCATTAAAAGAAACTGTTCATGATGATTACCATCATGATGTGTTAGATTTAATTGAACCTAATCACAAAGTAATCTTACTAACAATGCATCGGCGTGAAAATCAAGGTGAACCAATGCGACGCGTATTTGAAACAATTCGTAAAGTCGTAGACAATGAACCTGATGTTGAAGTGATTTATCCCGTTCATTTAAGTCCTGCAGTCCAAGAAGTTGCTCATGAAGTTTTAGCAGGAAATTCACGGATTCATTTAATCAAGCCATTAGATGTAGTTGATTTCCATAATTTAGCTGCTAAAAGTGACTTTATTATGACTGATTCTGGTGGAGTTCAAGAAGAAGCTCCTGCATTAGGCAAGCCAGTATTAGTTTTACGTGATACTACTGAACGTCCAGAAGGAATTAAAGCAGGTACATTGAAGTTGGTAGGAACTGACCCTGAAAATGTTGAAAAATGGATGGAAAAATTATTGCATGATGAAAAAGTTTATAATGAAATGAGTCATGCTAAAAATCCATATGGCGATGGTGAGGCCTCAAGAAGAATCGTTGAAGCAATTCAATATTATTTTAAACAAACTGATCATAAACCAGAAGATTTTAAGTAAACAAAAATTAAGAATAAAATAGCGAAAATCAAATTAAGAAATGATTTTCGCTATTTTTATCTTTATGTTTACTTTTTAGGACTATGCTTGGCTATTTATTACTAAATTTTTGATATAGTGATCTGTATTTAGGACTGATTTTAAGTAAATCATCATGGGGTCCTCGTGCAACTATATGACCTTTATCCATAAATATAATTTTATTTGCATCTTTAATAGTATTTAATCTATGTGTAATAAAAATTCTAGTACAATTTAGTTTAGAAATATTTATCATTATTTGATTTTCTGTTTTAGCGTCTAAAGCAGAGGTAGCCTCATCTAAAAGAATTATTTTAGGATTACTATATAAGGCTCTTGCAATAGAAATCCTTTGCAATTGTCCTCCGGATAATACATTATCATCCTTAGAAATAACTGTTTCAAATTTCATAGGAAGTTTTTGTATATCATCCCAAATACATGCTATTTTGCAAACTTTTTCGAGTTGTTTATCATCTACTTTTTGCCACATTGTAATATTGTTCAAGATAGAATCTGTGCAAAAAGTAGATTTTTGTGTAACTATACTACATTTTTTTCTAAAAGATGATTTGTTTATTTTTTTTAAATCTTTTCCATTAATTAGAATTTTTCCTTGATTAGTTGGAAGTTGTCCTAGTACTACTAATCCTAGAGTAGATTTTCCACTGCCTGTTTTTCCTGTAATTCCAATAAATTCTCCATCATTAATGTTTAAATTAATATCATTTAAAACGTCATTCTTAGTGTTGAAATCATATTTAAATGAAACATTCTTAATTTCTATATTTAAATGAGAATTTTCTGATACTTTTATTCCCATATCTAGCATCTCAGATTTATTTTTTTGTATTTCATTCATTCTTTCAAAATATTTATTTGAATACAATATATCATCAATTGAGTCAATTAATTGTGAAAGTGGAGAAATTACTGATGAAGATAACATAAAAATTGCAAAAATAGATCCAATTGTTAATTGATGATGTAACGTAATAAATGTAGCAAAAATTGTGGCTATTATTGGCGTCAAGTAGTTAATTGTAGCATTTATTGAAGAAAAATAATTTGAAAAATTTCCAGCTTTTATCATACTCTTTGAATAAGTTTGCTGCGACATACTCCATTTATTAAAAGCAACTCGTTCTAAATTGCTAAATTTTATATAAGGCATTAAATTTATCATATCCATAAATTTAGAAAGTGAATTAGACTGTTCTAGTATTTCTTTACCTAACAAATATTGTTTTTGATGCACTCCAATCAAGGATACAATTATTTGGATAGTTCCCATAAATAGTAAGAAAAAACCAATAAATCTAGATTGAGTAAATACATATATCAATGCTAACATTATTGTTCCTATGCTTAGCCAGATATTAATTAATTTTTGCGAGAGCAAGTTTCTGACAACTACACTACCATTATATCTATGAACTAAATCAGCTGAGTCTGTTAATGAAAAAAAGTTATATGGTAATGAAAATAATTTTTTAACAAATTGTTCAGATAAACTATTATTAAAATTTGTTTGTAATTTTACAGTTAATTTTCCTTTTAAGTAAAAAGAGATTCCATAAGTTAATATTAGAAAAACAGCTAGATAAATTACTTTGGCTAAATTTAAATTTGAATTAATAAAGTCATTAATAACGAACTTAAATAGAATAGGTATAGCTACAGATAGTAATTGAACAATTATAGCTAAAAATAATATTTTACATATTAAAGATACTTTATTTCTTATTACTGAAAAATATTCCTTAAGTACTGATATTATTCGGTTATTAGTAGTATAATCAACGTTTTTAACAATTGATTTGGATATTATTTTTAAAATTATAAAAGGACTGGTCATTTGCGAAATTTCTTTTTTGTAAATCCCATGTGCAGGATCATAAATAATAGCTTTATTATGTTTAGTTATTTTTTTAACGCATACATAATGATTATTATTTATAAATAATATGTATGGGGTAGGAATATCTGAAAGTTTTTTTATTTTATATCCTTTTGCTTCTAGTCCGATTTGATGAAATATTTTCTTCATATCCATAAATGACAGTCCATTTCGACCAATAGAAAATTTTTCACGGAGAGAAGTAATAGATACATTAATTTTAAAATCTGAGCATATCATTGCTAAGCAACACAAGCCACACTCTGATAAAGAATTTTGTTCAATATATTTCATAAATCCATTTCCTTCTTTCTTTTTCATTTTATTAATTATTAATTTTACATATAAAAAAATATATAGTTAGAACTTGAAATTATTTATATTTAATTATATTATATAAATATGGTTAGTACTAATCAACTAAATTTATAAGAAGGTGAAAGTAATGAAAAATAATAATTTCGTTGAGGAATTAACTGATACAGAATTAGAACAAATTTCAGGTGCTAAAGGCATGGGATGGATTCGAACTGTAACAGATGATTGTCCAAATTCAGTATTAGTTTGCTGCTAATAATTGAAATACAAGAAGAAGTTGTACTTTATTACAACTTCTTTTTTAGTAATTAGCGAAAGGAGATAAGTAATGACAAAATTAGTATTTAAAAAATTAGATGTTAAATTGTTAGCTCGATTAATATCAGTTGATGATAGAAAGAAATATGATGTTTTTTTTAAAAATTTAGGTAGCGAATCTATTGTTTTTTCAGAATATTTAATGGGGTATTTACTTTTTTATATAGACAAACATTTAATGAAAACTTTTATTACTGATATTAATATTAAAAGAGTTAATAATGAGTTTAAGTCACAAGATAAAAAAGAGCAATATAATGAATTTATTGACAGTGAAGAATATATAAAGAATTTAAAAAAAAACAATGTTCTTTTGTTTGATAATTTAAAAATATCTATTAATCAAATTATTGAGTCTTATATATTATTTATAAGAAGATTTAATCGAGATAAATTAATTTTAGAAAATAAGTTTAATGTTAAATTTCCAATTAAAAATTTAGAAATAGGTTTGGGAGATTCACATAATAAACATAGCAATGTTATTAAATTAACATTTAGTAATAATAAAAAAATTATATATAAGCCACGTAATTCTTTTGGAGATTTAGGCATATCACATGTAGTTGAATGGTTAAGAAAATATAAGGTATCTTCTTTTTACATACCTAAAATGGAAATTTACAATGATTACTGCTGGAATGAGGAAATTAGTTATATAAAAACAAGTAAAAACAAACTAAAAAATGTTTATTTTCAGTTAGGTACTTTAGCTGCAATAGCCTATATGTTTAAAATATCCGATTTACATATGGAAAATATTATTGTATCAAATGGTAATGTTTACTTAGTAGATTGCGAAACTATATTTCAAGATAATTTTTACTCAACTAATGAAAATGCAACTGAGTGCATTTATTCTAAGTTGCGAAATTCTGTACTAATGACATGTCTTTTTCCAGCTCATTTATCAGGTAATGAAAATGATTTATCAGGGATATGTGGAAAAGGAGGACAAGTTTTTAAGCACAGATTGTCAAAGATAGTGAATATAAATTCTAGTGATATAAAATTAGTTAAAACAGATTATATTAACGAGAATAAAAAAAATTTACCTAAAGGTGTAGAAATTGATCCAAGAGATTACCTTACTGACATAATTAGAGGTTTTCAAAAGACGATAAAAACAATTTTGAGTAATAAAAGAGCATTTATCAATGCAGATTTTTGGAATTATTTTTCAAGAGGAAAATATAGAATAATATTTAAGAATACTAGCACATATAGCGTAATTTTGAGTACTAGTAGTAATCCTTATTATTTTAGAAATAGAAAAAATTTACATGATTTATTAAATTTATTAAAAAGCAATGATAATAATACAATGATAAATAAAAAAATTTTTGATTCAGAAATTCAAGATTTATGTAGTGGAAATATACCTTTTTTTTATAAAAATGGTAAGGGAGAGAAAGTTTTTAATTCGAATGGACAAAGGATACTGTTTTCTTCTGACTTCAAAAGTATAGATTTTTATAAAGAAAAAATGCTAAATATTGATAAAGAGGAGATAAATTTCCAAATTGAACTTATAAAAATATCGATGGCTAAACCTGTAAAAAATTGGAATTTAGGGAAAAGAGAATTTTATGATGATAGCAAATTATTACAAATCAATATTGATAATGAAAAAATTATAACTGAGGCTAATAGAATTTTAGATATTGTTATAAAGAATAGTGTTCAAAGAAAAAAATTTGTTAATTGGTATAATATCTCAATAGATTCGAATAGTACATGGGTAATAAGTCCTTGTAATTATTATTTATATAATGGATTAACAGGAATTTTACTAGTATTTGCTTTAGCATATAAAATAACAGGAAAGTCAAAATATAAACAAATTTTTGACAAGGGATTAAATGAATTGACAGTATTTGAAAGAAAAAATACTGATAATAATATTTCAGTTTTTAATGGTATAGGTTCAATTTTATATTTTTATTTTTATTTGTACTTATTAACGAATGAGAATAATTATTTACTGAAAACAAAATACTATATAAAATTAATAAGTGAAAATTTAACTGAGAATAATAAGTTAGATTTACTTGACGGAATATCAGGTGTTCTTATAGTTTTATGTAATATAAAAAAAAGAGAAAGTGCATTGGTACCCATAATACTAATAAAAAAGTGCACCAATATAATTTTAGAAAAATGGAATTCAAGAGAATGTTGGTATTCTGATATTATAATGAATCAACATTTAAATGGAATGGCACATGGTTTAAGTGGGATAACATATGCGCTATGTTTAGCTAATGTATATTTAAAAGATAATAACATCGATAACAAAATAATGAATGCTATAAATTTAGAAAATCAATCTATTGTTGATAATAATTGGATTGATTTGAGAAATAAAAAAAATAGGAAAAAGAAAGGATTTCCAGATCCAATTCATTGGTGTCATGGTGCTTCAGGAATAGGATTAAATAGAATTATTTTAAATAATATTTTAAATAAAAATATACTCAACGATAATATTAAGATGGCTAAAGAAAAAAGTTTGACAGATGGTTTTGGAGGAAGTGATTGTTTATGTCATGGTAATTTAGGCAATATTGATTTATTTTTAACGGATTTTGCTATAAATGAGAATAAATCAAGTCTAAAAATTGCTCAAAAAATTGTAACAAATTTATGCAATAGTACAAATAATTGGATTTGTGGTATTCCACAATATACACATGTTGATAATCTTATGACTGGAATGACTGGAATAGTGTACGAACTGTTTCGTACCGTATATCCCAAAGAGATACCTTCAATATTATTATTAGATTTTTAAGGAGAATACTATGAGTAATGAAATACTGATTAAATTAGATAGCGTTTATAAAAAATATAATCAAGAATATATTATAAAAAATTTGTCTCTACAACTTCCAGCTAAAAAGTTTATAGCTATTATGGGGGCTTCAGGATCAGGAAAGACAACATTATTAAATATGATTTCTACTTTAGATAAACCTTCTAAAGGAAATATTTATGTAAATGGGATAAATATATGTAATTTGACAAATAATCAATCTGCTGAATTCAGAAAAAAACAGATTGGATTTATATTTCAAAATTACAAATTGTTAAAAAGTTTAACAATTAGGGAAAATATTGCAATTTCATTATCATTATTAAAAATAAGTCCTCAAGAAATTAATCGAAAAATCGAGCAATTAGCACATGATTTTGGAATAAGTGAGCAATTAGATAAATATCCTTATGAACTTTCTGGAGGACAACAACAACGTGCTGCGATTATTCGAGCGATAATAAAGTTTCCACAATTAATTATTGCAGATGAACCTACTGGAGCACTTGATTCTCAGTCTGCTAAAAACATAATGGAATATTTAAGAATAATTAATAAAAGTTATGATACTTCTATTTTGATGGTTACTCATGATAGCTTTGCAGCTAGTTATGCAGACGAAGTTATCTTTATTAAAGATGGCCAAATTAAACAAAGAGTGTTAAAAAAAGATACAAACAATAGTTTTCAAAAGGTGTTAGCAGAAACACTTGTAAAAATTGAGAGAGGAGGAACTTTATTTTGAACTTGTGGAATGTGGGTATTAGAAATTTAAAAAAAAATTTCAAATTATATAAAAATTATTTTTTATCAGTGTTATTAATGTTAACTCTATTTAATACTGTAGAATTATTTGCTTCGGATAAGATAGTAGTTGATAGTTTAGCAGGGTCATCTCGAATGAAATCAATGTCATCAGTAATATTAACATTGTTTATGCTATTTACTATATTTTATATTATCTATTTTAATAAATTTTTTTTAAAACAAAGATCTAATGAGCTTGGTATATATTCAATGCTTGGGCTATCTAAGGACGAAATATGCAAAATTTTAAATAGTGAAAATATATATTCATTTTTAGGAGCATATATTTTAAGCATTTTCACTAGTACAATATTATATTTACTAATAAAATTATGTTTAATTAAAGGACTTTCTTTAAATATTTCATGGAATTTAAATAGTGAACTAAAACCTTATATTAGTACATTTATACTAATGCTTATATTATTGATTATTATTATGATAAATAATTATTTTTTAATTAATAAAATGTCAATTATAGAATTATCAGAATATAATCAACATAGTGAAGCTATGGTGAAAATTAGTACAGTAAAATCAGTTATAGGTGTACTTTTTTTACTAATTGGATATGGGCTAGTGTTAAATTTATCTAAAGAAGATAACTCTATTTGGAATAAGATAGGGTATTCGCCAATGATGTTGTTAACAGCATTTTTAATTATAGTAGGTACTATTTATACTATAAAAAATAGTATAATTTTTGTTATCAAATATTGTATAAATAATCCTAGGATAATCTTTAATGAAAAAAATAATATTTTTTTGCCGCAAGCATTATTTAAATTAAGAACAAAGTCAAATTTATTGAGTGTCATTTCCTTGTTAATTGCTGCTATAGTTGGAATATCTTCTGCTTTATTTTTAAGTCTGTCATATCAAAAATATTCTTTGATACAAACGGTTCCTTCAGCAATTGAAATTAATAAAAAATTGACTGCTAAAGATATTAGTGAATTAAAAACTATTGCCAAAAAGAATAATGGAAGACAAATAACAGTAAGTGTAAAAAAAGTAAAATTAATGAAGGGTGTTCAATTATCTAATGATGTAGAAACTACTAATTGTCAATTAATGAAGTTATCAGAATATAATAAATTATCCAAAAGTCAAATGAAAAATTTTAAGAATATAGAATTAGGTAAAAATCAAGGAGTATTATATACTGTATATTCTTTAAAAAGTAAGCAAGATACTATCTTAAATAATGGAGAAAAACTATATTTAACATTCACAAATTATTCTCCAATTCAAGTTCATGGTAGAATAGCAACTATTGTTATTTCTGATAAGTTATTTAATAAAATTGATGGAAATACTTCAAAAATTTATACGATAAATGGTAAAAATTTAAGAGATAGCCGTCAATTATATTTTGATGTAAAAGGAATGCATGTTCCTTTTACGAGTTCATATTATGTAAAAAAAGAAGTTACAAAATATAATAGTCCAGCTTTCTTGATGATAGGATTTATAGCGGTTTTATTATTTATTAGCATTAGTTGTGTAATGTATTTTACGACATTAACTGAAAGTTTAGATATGACAGAAGAATTTAGAATACTAGATTTAGTTGGATACTCAAAAAATACTCTTAAAAGTATTGCTATGAAAAATAATCTTCTATTATTTATGCCACCATTAATTTTGGGAATACTAAATGGAATAGTAATTTTTTTAGGATATAGATATGTTTTGTTATCAAGTACTGCAATTAAAATGCTAGGTAATATTAGTATAATTGCGTTGCCAATAACATTAACTGTATTAATTTTTAGTGTTATATATGGAATTATTTATTGGTTTTCCTGGAAAAAGGTGAAAAAAATTCTATTTTGAAATGATATAGTAAAATTAGTTAATTTGATAAAGCTTAATAAATTTAATGTATTTATTGAAAAATTAGTGACAAAATAAAAGGCGATTAAGCGATTATCGATGCTGTTTAAAAAATACAAATAAAAAAAGCAATTTCACTATGAAGAAATTGCTTTTTTTGATTAAATTTTACTAAAATACAATTGTTAATTAAAGAATCCGTTCAATATCTTTTTATCTAAATTTATGAATTAAAAATGGAATAAGCCAACTCAAACAAGATAAAAGTAAACCAACTAATGTAATGATTGTTCCTATTTTTAATCCCGGAGTTTCGTATACAAATTTAACATGACTAATTCCTTTATCAACCTTAACGCCTAAAAAGGCTGTATTGGTGCGTAAAACTTTTTGTTGCCGTCCATTTACAAAAACTTTCCAACCTGATGAATATGGAATAGATGAGGTTAACACTCCGTTTTGAGGTGCATTAATTTTACCACTTAATTGGTTATTTCCATATTTAACATCTTGCAGTTGATGTTGTTGAATTTGTTTTACTTGATCTTGATACTTTGAATTAAGTGGGGTAGCAGTAACCTTAAGCTTAAATGAGTAAGTTCCTAAGTTTGCCAACTTTAATTGAATCTCACTAGGAGCTTTTTGATAGTAGCCAAGATTCATAATGCCATTTTTAACGACTTTATAAAAAGATAAAATATATGGTTTAGGCTGTTTAAGCGTTTCGGTTCCATAAGGAGTTGTAGTACTAATTGTAAATCCAGTGTTTGGAGTTCCATTAATGATATTACTCCGGAAATATTTATAAAAATTAAGTTGTGAATCTTGATTTAAAATTCCCTTATTCGAATCATAATCAGCATTAACAGCTTGTAATTTAGTTTGCTGCATTAAAGTTAATGGAGTATAACTAATATTTTCAAGTTCTAAGTGAATTTCAGCATCCCTTAAAGCTTCTTTTTGTTTTGGCGTTAGTTTATCAGTATCAATAACAAGTTGATAAGTTTCATCTTTGGTAAGTTGTTCAATATGTTGAGGATCAATTTGATTTCCTCTACTTGAAACTAACTTAAATGGAATCTCGATCACTTGATTGGTTACGCTAGCTTTTTTTAAATTAGTTTTAGCATTATTAACAACTACTCCGCTTGCTAATGCTCGTTCTTTTTGAGATGCTGACATCTTTTGATATTGCTTTAAACTAAATTGGTGATTTTGCCAATACATCAGTGGAAAAGCATTTTCAGATTTATATCGAATAATCTCTTCACCGTTACTAATATTTTGAACACTTGCAGCTTCTGGAATAAAGGAAGCTGGAATTTTTTGTGCATTTTTTTGATGACTTTGTACAAATAAGTACTTAACTCCTAAAAAGTTTTCCAAAATACTGCGATCATTAAATTGTTGAATTGGATAATTAGCTTCATATTGACTATTTTGTAAGTCTAAAGCAAATTGTCCTACATATTTATTTTGAAGCGAATAATAAGAAGTAATCGCGTTAACTTTAGGATCTAAGTTATTGTACATTTTAAAGTTATTTCCAAAAACTTCATTATTACTAATAGTGGAAATCCGATAGGTACCATCATTAGTTAAATTGTTTGTTAAATCTCCATATGCTGAAGTGTTCAGTTTCTTAAAAGAACCAAGAGGAAGCATTTCTTCAGCATATCCGCCATTATAAGGAGCTTCAAAATAAACAGCATTTAAGATGACATTAAGTAAAGTTACTATCAATATTAATGTGGCAGATTTTACAAAATGATAGTGATAAATCAGTAATAAACAAATTAAAAATACAAGTAAGAAGATTACAGGAACAAACATTTTTTCATTGTTTTGGAAGAAGTAATCAATACTAATGTATGCTAAGTAAATGCCACACCAAATCACAAATAATTTGATAATTTTAACAGATAAATTATTGATATTTTCAACTAAAATACTACAACTTAGTGCAATTGGTAATGCAAGCATTAATGTCCACCGATTAGAAGGAGCCATAAAACCATTAAAGAAGGCAGCACATGCAGGAATTAAAAGCATGATTCCACTGAGTATTAAAGTTGAACCAATTATTTTATACTGTTTAAAATGCTTAAGAATATAAATAATTGCGAAAAATGCAATACTTGCAAATCCTAAAGCACTCCAAAAGTAAAAATCGCGGTTTCCACCATTAATCAATTGACCTGGAAGATTCAAATAGTAATACAAAGGATATACTTTAAGGCCATTGGTGAAATCACTTCCAGCTCGAGTTGAATTTTTTACGGCAATAATTTCTGGAAGTAAAAGAATCGCACTATTTAAAATACTTAAAATGGTTACCCATGCTAATTTGGCAAATAATTTAACGTAGTTGCGATGAACATGACGACTCCAAAACAAGCGTAAAACCAAGTAAATAAAAGTTCCAATTCCAAGAATATATGCAAAGTAAAAATTATTTAAAAGCATCCAAGTAAAGGTCCACATTAACGGCCATATGGATTTTCCTTGAATGACTCGCTCTAAATTAACAATTAAAAATGGAAAAATAATGAACGGTAAAGTGAAAAAAGGCTGTGCAATGTTTGAATACAATAAAAATGCATTGAAAACATAAACAAGCGAACCAGTTAAAATAGATGTAGTTTTTAGATTAAAATATTTAGCACACCAACAAAAGGCTAATCCAGCACAATATAAACGCAAAATAATCATTAGTTGATATGCGATTATCATTTTACTTGCTGGAAATAGCAAGGCAATGTAGGTAAAAATGTCTCCTAGTAAATAATAAGAATAGATTTGAAAGGCATCATTACCTAATCCAAGATGAGATGACCACATTGGTAAATTGCTAAAGGAGGGATGATGAATAAACTTAGTGACATCCTCTTTAAAATCTATTAATAATGGTAAATGTTGATTAGCAGCATCAATATACCAAATTAAAGAATGTCCGGTAATAAAATATGTACCATACACAAAGAAGGCCACTAGAATAAATAGACCTGTATATTTTAAATATAAGTTAGCATTTCTTTTTTTTAATGAAAAATCCACAAAAAGACCTCCTTAGTTTTCACTATTATTTTACCGTAAAAAATGAAATAACGAAAACTAAAGAAGGAATCAAGTATTTTAAAAAAGTTAAAATTGACATAAAAACGGTTTATATAGCCGTTTAAGTATCAACTGGACTAGAAAATGAATCTTAGAGCCAATGTATAAAAGATAAGAGTTTTCCTTTGTATTACTAGTTATTTGTTGCTTATTAATTTTGTAAATAATGTGTTTAAGGAATAAAAAACTTGTATGTAGTCTTACATACAAGTTTTTTATTATTTTTTCTCTTTCAAAATATAAATTGGACGACGTTTAACTTCCATGAAAATTTTTCCGATATACTTACCGACAATTCCTAAGCAAAGTAATTGGATTCCTCCGATAAATAAGAAGATGCAAACCATTGAAGCCCATCCGAATACGGAAGAATCTCCATATAATAGTTTACGAATAATTACAAAAAGAATTCCAATTACTGAACCTACTGATGAAAGCACCCCAACGTATGCAGCAATATTTAAAGGAGTTTGTGAAAATGAAACAATGCCATCAATTGAATATTTTAGTAAACTCCAAAAGTTCCAACTAGTATTACCAGCAACCCGTTCTTGGTTAGTGTATTCAAGATACTTTGTTCTAAAACCTACCCAACTGAAAATTCCCTTTGAAAAACGATTATACTCACTCATTGAAAGGATTGCATTAACCATTTGGCGGGTCATTAAACGATAATCACGTGCACCATCAACAATTTCAGTGTCAGAAATCTTATTGATTAATTTGTAGAACATGTGAGCAAAAAATGAACGAATTGGTGGTTCACCTTTGCGATTAATCCGGCGTGTTCCTACGCAGTCATATTCACCAGATTCTAGATAACCAAGCATTTTAGGTAATAGTTCAGGTGGATCTTGTAAATCCACATCCATTACAGCAACGTAATCCCCAGTTGCTTGTTGTAATCCGCAATATAATCCAGCTTCTTTACCAAAGTTTCTTGAAAAAGCAGCATAATGAACATGTTGTGGATCTTTCTTTTCTAATTTTCTTAATACTTGTAAAGTATTGTCCTTTGAGCCATCATCAATGAACCAGTATTCCAATTCAATATTTTTAAGTTGAGGTGCAATTTTTTGAACTGCATCATAAAATAATGGAATTGCTTCTTCTTCACAATAGCAAGGAACAATAATTGAAAGTTTTTTAGTCATTATTTAGTGTTGCCCCTCTAATTTTACAATTAATTTATTTGTAAATTCATCCAATGTAGCTAAATCTTCTGTAGTATCAGGTGATAAATTGATCTTTACATCTGGAGCCCCTTGGATTGCACCGGCTTCTTTTAGTACACGACTAAATTCATCAACAGCAGTACAGTAATATTCTCCGTAAAATGTATCGCCAGATCCAGCAACACCATAAATTTTACCAGTTAAGTCAGTTTCTTGAAGATCATCAAAGAAATCCATTCCTTCATCAGGTAAGTTCCCTTCATCGTAGGTATAGGGACATACAATACATAAATCAGCATCTTCAAAGTCACTTACATCAGCTTGAGAAATTTCATCCACTTGGACATCTAATCCAGCTTCTTCAAGATTTTCTGCAATAATATCAGCGATATCTTCATTGTTGCCAGTAATAGTTGCGAAAACAATTTCAGCTTTAGCCAATTTAATCGCGCTCCTTTCTAAATGACATTTTATTTTATTATATCAAATTTTTATGTAAAACAGTACGGATCTTAAAATGAATTTACCAAATATCAATAATTTGAGTTATAATTAAAAATAACTATGTAGTTAGAAATGGAGGATGATTAATGATCACATTAAAGTCGCCGCGTGAAATTAAAGAAATGGCAGTTTCTGGAGCAATTCTAGCTGGAATGCATATTGGCTTACGTGACATTATTAAGCCAGGGGTTTCAAGTTGGGAAGTTGAAAAATTTGCTCAAAAATATTTTAAAGAACATGATGCAATTCCAGAACAAGTTGGGTTTGAAGGATACAAATATGCCACTTGTGTAAGTATAAACGATGAAATTTGCCATGCTTTTCCGCGTAAGAATTTGATTTTTAAAGAAGGCGATTTAGTTAAAGTTGACACTGTTGTTAATTATCATGGTGCAATGAGCGATTCTTGTTGGAGTTATGTAGTTGGCAAACCCACTCCAGAAGTTGAACGTTTAATGGAAGTGACGAAAAAAGCACTTTACTTAGGAATCGACCAAGCACAAGTAGGTAATCGCTTAGGTGACATTGGTTATGCCATTCAACATTATACAGAAGATGAAAATGATTATGGTGATGTTCGAGAATTTGTTGGTCATGGAATTGGGCCAACAATGCATGAATCACCTAATGTACCTCATTATGGAGAAAAAGGTAAAGGAATTCGGTTGCGTGAAGGGATGACTTTAACAATCGAACCAATGATTAACACCGGAACTTGGCAAGCAGTTATGGATGATCCTAATGGATGGACAGCACGTACTGCTGATGGAGGATTATCATGTCAATATGAACATACAATTGTAATTACAAAAAATGGTCCTAAAATTTTAACTTCTCAAGATCCATCAATGGATGAAAAATATTTATATAAATTTAAATAAAGTAATAGTTTGATTATTTTAAGTATTATGTTGGTTCTTCTAAATCGCACAATGAGTGTGGTTTGAAGGACTTTTTATTAATTTTACGGGTTTTAAGCGTTTTAAATAAGTAAATCCTTACTAAGAATTCAGAATTTACTTGTAATACAATGATATACTGGTATAATTAACCTAGATATTTAATTATTTTATTTGAATAACATACCAATTTAAGTAGATAAGGGGTATAACAATGAAAGTTAGAAAAGCTGTTATTCCTGCAGCTGGTTTAGGAACACGTTTCTTACCAGCTACAAAAGCTTTAGCTAAGGAAATGTTTCCAATTATCGACAAACCAACAATTCAATACATTGTTGAAGAAGCTCGAAAATCTGGAATCGAAGATATTTTAGTTGTTACAGGAAAGGGTAAACGGCCAATTGAAGACCACTTTGACTCTGTTCCAGAACTTGAACAAAATCTTACTGCTAAAGGTAAGACAGGTTTATTGAAATTAGTTCAACAA
The DNA here is from genome assembly GCF_053711055.1 of Ligilactobacillus sp. LYQ135. Taxonomy (NCBI): domain Bacteria; kingdom Bacillati; phylum Bacillota; class Bacilli; order Lactobacillales; family Lactobacillaceae; genus Ligilactobacillus; species Ligilactobacillus sp. LYQ135. Next base: position 93,878 of record NZ_JBSJYT010000005.1, read on the forward strand.
ACTACAGACATCAACTTATACTTCATTCGCCAATCACATCCACGTGGTTTAGGTGATGCGGTCTTGATGGCTAAAGACTTCGTTGGCAATGAACCATTTGTTGTCATGCTTGGCGATGATATTATGGAAGACAAAGTTCCATTGACAAAACAATTAATTGATCGTTATGAAGAAACTCATGCTTCAACATTAGCAGTAATGAATGTTCCTCATGAAGAAGTTAATAAGTATGGTGTCATCGATCCAGTTACAGAAACAAAACCAGGTTTGTTTGATGTTAACAAGTTTGTTGAAAAACCAGATGTTGACAAAGCACCTTCTGATTTAGCAATTATTGGACGTTACTTATTAACACCTGAAATTTTTGATATGCTAGAAACTCAAAAACCAGGTGCAGGTAACGAAATTCAATTAACAGATGCAATTGATCGTTTGAATCAAATTCAACGCGTTTTTGCGCATGAATTTAAAGGTGAACGCTTTGACGTTGGTTACAAATTCGGTTACTTGAAGACTTCAATTCAATTTGGATTGAAACACCCAGAAGTAAGTGCTGATTTGAAAGAATATATTAAAGAATTAGCCAAAACACTTAAATAATCAATTTAAATAATTTCATTATGACTAAACGAAGAGGCCATGACGACTGTCACAGCCTCTTCGTTGCGTTTAAAGTTAATTTTTTACATAAATTTGAATAATTGTAACTATAATTTAAAAAAATATTGGTTAATTTAGTGGTTAAATATATATGTGTACGAAAAAGTACGTGAATATTGTTGAAGGAATTATTTTTATGAGAAAGCTAGGATGTAAATTTAAAACTTTTATCAAGGAAGTTTTAAGTAAGGTGATCCAGGGCGATATTTTTAATACAGCAATTATTGTAACTTATTATGTATTATTAACAGTGGTTCCAGTAATTATTTTTATTGGGAACATTTTACCATTGATGCATATTAATGCGGCGCGGATCATGCCATATTTAAAAGTGGCATTACCAGAACCAATTTATACTTTTTTTGGTCCCATTGTACAACGATTTTTAATGCATGGTTCTGGAAGTATTGCTTCATTTTCAATGCTTTTTACATTATGGGCCGGAAGTCGGGGGATTAATGCTTTAAAAAGATCAATGAATCAAATTTTTGGAGTAGGCGATTCCCAAGATTTTATTGCAACTACAGTTTTATCGATCTTAATTACAATTAGTTTTGGTGCACTTCTTGTAACGGTATTTGTAATTTATAGTTTTGGTCAAATTGTGTTGGAATATTTAACTCCTATTTTTCAATTACCACTGACATATTTGGAAGTTTTCCTGAAATATCGGTGGTCAGTGACATTTATAATCATTTTTATCATTTTGTGTTTAATTTATATTGTATTACCAAATGTAAAGGTTCACTGGCTTTCAGTATGGCCGGGAGCATTAATTGCTTCTCTAGGATGGATGGCATTAACTGGAATATTCACTATTTATGTGAAGTACTTTGCATATCGAGTTTTAAGTTATGGGACTTTAGGAACTTTTTTAGTTTTATTATTTTGGATGAATTTTTCAAATATAATTATTCTACTAGGGGCAATTTTAAATGCCTTTATTGAAGAACACCGCTATGGAAAAGTGATTCCTAAAGAACACAAATTTGGATATAAAATAAAGAAAAAAGTGGAACAAGCACAAAAACAAAGATAGGAACAAAAAAGCCGCATGAAGACGCGGCTTTTTTAATATTCATCAATAAAACGGTTGATTTCATCTAAAGAGAATCCCTTCCGGTATAAAGACATTTTTATTTTTTGCTTTTGTTTTAAGTTAGGATGGTAATCGTAACGTCTAAGAAGCTTTTCGCCAGCTACTTTCAATTTATTAAATTCAGTGTCATCGTCTTTGGCAATGTCTAACTGGTCAATTACTTGAGCAATGATTGGATTTGAAAAACCCTTAGTAAGTAAACCTTGCTTAATTTTTTGAACTTTATTTTTAAATGATTCACGGCGATATTTATTATTTAATTTTGACGCAATTTTGAAACAATTTTCAAGTTGTTCTTCAACTGAAAATTCTTGCAAAGCTTTGTCAATATCATTTTCGCCGATGCCTTTTTGGCGTAATTTTTGGCGAATGATGCGCGGACCTTTATCTGAGGTATTTTTCATGGTACGAACATAGCTTTTAGCATATTCTAAATCATTGATAAGGCGATTAGTTCGTAATTTTTTTAAAACCAATTCGATTTCATCAGCGACAAATTCATGCTTTTGAAGATCATCAATGATTTCTTTTTCACTTCTTAATTGATATGATAAAAAGTCAAGTGCTCGATTATATGCTTTAGCGATTTGCTCAGCGTTTGTAATGTTAGTAATTTGCTCATTGGTAATTTCTTGTCCTTTATGAAGTTGATATTTAATCAAGACTTCTTCACTAACAGGAAAACGATATTGGCCATCTATAAAAATGTTATAACGTCCTTTACGTTTTTGTGCTTGAATTGCAGTGATTTTTGCCATAACTTTGCTCCTTTATGATATTTAATAATATTATAACGAGCATCTAGGATTAATGCTATAATTGAAGCTGCTGAGAGGAGTTTATCATGCAAAACCAAGAAAAGAAATCAATCAAAATAAATCCAGGAAAAATTATTCGTGTAAAAATAAAAAAACTAGGAATTAATGGGGAGGGAATTGGTTACTATCAACGAAAAATTGTATTTGTTCCCAAAGCACTTCCAAATGAACTCGTAAAAGTGAAAATTGAAACGGTGAAACCCAAGTATTTATCTGGGAAAATGGTTAAAATTCTAGAAAAAAGTCCATATCGTGTTGAACCCAAAGATAAATATGATGTTGGGGGAATTGAATTAGAGCAATTAGCATATGCTGAACAACTTAAGTTTAAACAAGATATTATTAAACAATCACTTGAAAAGTTTAAGCCAAAAGGATATTGCAATTTTATAATTAAACCAACAATTGGAATGAACTATCCATATGAATATCGCAACAAAGCACAATTTCAAGTTCGGAAAATGAAAGATGGTACCATCAAGGCAGGATTATATAAGGAAAATTCACATTACTTGGTGGATTTACCAACTTTTAGTACTCAAATGCCAGAAACAATGGAAGTAATGCGATACATCGTAAAACTATTAAAAAAATGGAATGTTTCCATTTATGATGAAAAAAAACATCAAGGTGACTTAAAAACAATTGTTATTCGGCAATCACAAGCATATAACCAACTTCAAGTAGTTTTTATTACTACTCGATTGAATTTTCCACAAAAGAATCAAATTATTACTGAATTACGTCAAAAATTTTCTCAAGTCGTTTCAGTAATGCAAAACATTAATCCTAAGCGTAATTCTTTGATTTGGGGTGACGAAACGATTAAACTTGCTGGAGAATCATATTTAAATGAAAAACTTGGAAACATTGAATTTAAGCTTTCTGCACGTGCTTTCTTCCAATTAAATCCAGAACAAACCATTAAATTATATGATGAAGTCAAAAAAGCTTTAGATTTGAAAAATGACGAAACTTTGGTGGATGCATATTGTGGGGTAGGAACAATTGGATTATACGTGGGACAAGATGCTAAAGAAATTCGTGGAATGGATATTATTGATGAAGCAATTCAAGATGCTCGCGAAAATGCAGCAATGTCTCATATTAAACATGCGATTTACGAAACCGGAACAGCAGATGAATGGTTTGATAAGTGGACTAAACAAGGATTTGTTCCAGATGCATTAGTTGTAGATCCGCCACGAAGCGGTTTGGATGAAAGTCTTTTAAAAACAATTCACCAATTTAAGCCTAAAAAATTTGTGTATGTTTCATGTAATCCATCAACTTTAGCACGTGATTTAGTAAAACTAACTCAAGATTATGAGGTTGAATATATTCAATCAATTGACATGTTTCCACAAACAGCAAGGTGTGAGGCAGTTGTTAAATTTAAGAGAAAATAAAAAAAACAGATTGATTGCATTGATTTTGACATTAGGGATTTGTTTAGGAGTAGCTTTTGGAAAAATTAGTGCTAATAATTCAACGACACAATCTTTTGATCAAGATGTAAACTTAATTAAAGGAACAAATACCGAACAAGAAGTTTTACAGTTAGTTAAAAAGAAAAATTTTATTGGAACGGTAACTTTAGTAAAAAATGGTCATTTAGTGTACCAAAAAGGATTTGGATATGCTAATAAAGCACAAAAAATTAAAAATTCTGGAAAAACTACTTTTCAAATTGCATCTATTCAAAAAGGAATGACTGCAATGATGTTGATGAAAGTGGCACTTGCTAATCATTTTTCATTGGATACAAAGTTAAGTCAATTTTATCCGCAAATAAAAAATGCTAATAATGTCACGTTACGTAATTTATTAACGATGACATCAGGAATTTTAGATGAAAAATTACCATTTCATGCCATGTCTGATCAACAGTTTGTAAATTACACTGTAAAGCATACTAAAATTATTAAGTCACATATTGGAAATTTTCAATATCAGCCTGTAAACTTTGTATTGGCTGCGGGAATTATTCAAAAAGAATCTAAGTTAAGTTATTATGAGTATTTTAATAAAGTAATTAAAAAACCACTAGGATTGAAGAACACGTATTTTTATCAGGAAATTTCACAACATAAAAAGCAAAAGGCACAAGGATATACATTTAGTAAAAAAAATCCATATAAAGTGCGTTATGAGCCTACCAGTGGTTACACTAATCAATTAGGGACAGGTAACTTATACATGTCAAATGGAGATTTATATCAAACATTGCACGCGTTTTTAAGTGCAAAATTATTAACGCCAACTCAAACTGCGGATTTATATTCAAGTGGGAAAACAAATTCAAAATATGTATCAGGACTATATATTTTAAGTCGAAAATTTCCGGGAATGGCTTCAACAAAATATGAAGGGTATCATTTTCACGGAGCTGAATTTGGCTTTGAAACGGTTGGTGATATTTCTAAAGATGGACAAACCGCAGTGATTTTTTCTTCTAATTCAGTTAATTGGGATGCTAATAATAACTATAGTATGGACATTCCTGTATATAAAAAGTTAATTAATGATAAAAAAATTTTTAGGAATTTTGATTAATTTTTGGTATAATATTCGTGATGTCGGTGTAATACACACCTGTGTTTATAGAAAGCAGGTTCGATATTCGATATGCATTATTCACGAGGGCCTAAAGAAGGCGAGTTTATTACCATTAAAAGTTATAAACACGACGGTAGTTTACATCGAACATGGCGAGATACAATGGTACTTAAAACCAGTGATAATGGAATTATTGGCTGTAATGACCATACTTTAGTAACTGAAGCAGACGGACGCCGGTGGGTTACTAGAGAACCAGCATTAATTTATTTTCATAAGCATTACTGGTTTAACATTGTAACGATGATTCGCGACAATGGTGTTTCATATTACTGTAACCTCGCTTCGCCATCGATTATGGATCGGGAAGCGTTAAAATATATTGACTATGATTTAGACGTAAAGATATTTCCGAATGGCGAAAAGCGATTACTAGATGTTGATGAATATGAGGAACACAGTAAAAAATGGCACTACTCCAAGGAAATTGATAAGATCTTAAAACATAATGTATTAACTTTAGTTGATTGGATTAATAATGGAAAAGGTCCTTTTTCAAAAGAGTATGTTGAAATTTGGTATAATAGGTACCTAGAGTTGTCGCGCCGACAGTAAATACCGGTTTATAACTCTTGAAAGGCTGCGACCGATCCACGCAGTCTTTTTTTTATAAATTAGATATTACCAGGAGGAAACTTATGTTTTTTAACGAAGAACGAAAGCGTAAACTGATGTATTGGTCAGCGGAGTTTTTGTTACTTGTGTGTGTAATTTTTGTTTTTACAAAGATTCAATTTGTTTTTAGTCCAGTATTTACATTTTTCCAAACGCTATTTGGACCATTTTTGATTGCTGGATTTTTATTTTATTTATTGAATCCCCTTGTTAATTTGTTGACTAAAATTAAAATTAGGAAGTTTGAAGTTAAACGACCACTCGCAATTGCGATTGTCTTTTTGCTTTTGATTTCAATTTTAGCGTTAGTTATTTCATTTTTTATTCCGCGGTTAGTTCAACAAATTAAATCCTTACTATTAGGTTTACCAGGATATTTAAATGATTTGCAAGGCTTTATTACTCATATTGTAAATAATGGCCATGCGGAATGGATTGAAAAACTCAACATTCAAGAGTACTTAAATAAATTTGAAGGCTCATTGACATCTATGTTGAAAAATTTTGCAATGTCACTTACAACAAGTATTGGGTCAATTATCGGCACAATTACAAATGTGACTGTAACGGCGGTCACTGTTCCGTTTATTTTGTTTTACATGCTAAAAGATGGAGCCAAGTTCGTTCCTTCGATGATTAAAGTTTTTCCTAAAAGTAAACAAAGTAAAGTGGCTCAATTAATGCATGAAATGAGTAAAACATTATCACGTTATATTTCAGGGCAAATGATTGAATGCCTTTTTGTAGGTACTTTTTCAGCAATTGGGTATAGTTTAACTGGAATTCCTTATGCGTTATTAGTTGGTCTTTTTGCTGGTTTGACCAACATTATTCCATATTTAGGACCATACATTGGATTATGTCCCGCATTATTTTTAGCTTTTTCTAAATCATTACCAACTGTTTTTTGGGTCATTGTTGTTTGTGTAGTAGTTCAACAACTTGATGGAAATTTAGTTTATCCAAATGTAATTGGAAAGTCCCTTCATTTGCATCCATTAACAATTATTGTAATTTTATTAGTTGCAGGAAACATTGCTGGCTTACTTGGAATGATTTTAGGTGTGCCATTATATGCGGTTTCCAAGGTAGTTATTAAATTTATGTACAATGTTTTAAAATTAAAGGATGAAAATGAAAAAGTAAGTCAGGAATCAAAATAAAAATATAATAATTGACTTAATCATTGATGAAAGCACAAATTTGTGATAGTTTTAATTGTAGATTAAATCGAAAAAAAGATAGGATGAAATGACATGACAAAGAAAATCGCTGTTTTAGGTGCCGGTTCATGGGGCAGTATTTTAGCAAGTGTACTTGTTCAAAATGGAAACAAAGTTGTGTTATGGACAAACTCGGAAGCACAAGTAAAAGAGTTGAATGAAAACCATACAAATGAACATTATATTGAAGATTATACCTATCCAGAAGAATTATATACGACTTTAGATTTAAAGGAAGCAGTTGAAGGTGCAGACTTTGTACTTTTTGCAGTTCCAACTAAAGTTATTCGGTTAGTTGCTCAACAATTGCGGACAGTTTTGGAAGAACTTAATATTCGGCCAATTTTAATCCATGCAAGTAAGGGATTAGAGTTAGGTACTCATAAACGTTTATCTCAAGTCATTACTGAAGAAATTCCAGCTCAATATCGTTCAGGAATGGTCGTTTTCTCAGGTCCAAGTCATGCTGAAGAAGTTGCTAATGAAGACATTACCTTAATTACAGCTGCAAGTGAAGATATTGATAATGCACATGCAGTTCAAAAGATTTTTATGAATAATTATTTAAGAATCTATACTAATACTGATGTAGTTGGCGTTGAAGTCGGTGCAGCTTTTAAAAATATCATTGCAATTGGTGCAGGAATTTTACATGGATTAAAATATGGTGATGACGCTAAGGCCGCTTTAATGACACGTGGTTTAGCTGAAATTAGTCGTTTAGGTGTAGCAATGGGGGCTGATCCACTTACATTTATGGGATTAAGTGGTGTAGGTGATTTGATCGTAACATGTACAAGTGTTCATTCACGTAACTGGCGTTGTGGTGATCAACTAGGTCAGGGTAAGAGATTAGACGATATTATCAAAAATATGGGAATGGTAATTGAAGGAATTAATACTTGCAAGGCTGCATATGAATTAGCCCAACAATTGAGCTTGAATTTACCAATTTGTAATGCAATGTATAATGTCCTTTACAATGACGCCAATATTCCTAATGAAATTGAAACATTGATGAATCGTCCAGGTAAATCTGAAATTGAAGATTACGGTTATGAAAACTAAAAGATAGTTATTAATAATAATTAGAAAGTTGCAATTGGTTGCAACTTTTTTATTTATAAAAGGCTTTAGATGCGAGAATTTTAAGATAGATTGTTGCTTAATCAAAAATAATTTTGTAGTATTATTCTAGGATAATATCGGAAATTTGGTGACGAGATGGGTAAATTAGAAATTAAATACATTACAAAAGAAGTTCCATTAGAGAACAGTAAGAAAACAAATAAAAAGAAAAATAAAAAAAATGAAGAACAAAAGCTTTGGATTTTACGTGGTGTAACGTTAGATATTAATGATGGTGAAGCGATTGGAATCGTGGGAGCGAATAGTGCTGGAAAATCTGAATTAATGCATATTATTGCTGGTTTAGATGAACAAACAACGGGATTTATTACTACTCGTTCAAAAATTACTTATGCCGGAACGAAAGATTCACTAGATGAGAATTTAACTGGGTTAGAAAATATTCGTAAAGCAATTTTAAAGTCAGAAATTGATGATTTTAAAGGTGACCATATTACTAACGCAATTTTAAATTTCACAGAATTAGGTGAGTGGATTTACGTCCCTGTAAAGTATTACTCAACTGCACAATATGCCCGTTTATCAATTGCTTTAGCTGTTTATTTAGAACCTGATTTAGTATTATTAGACAATGTTTTTGGCATTTTAGACCAACCATTTTATTTGAAGGTGGCTAATAAAGTCCAAGAATTAAAGGATAAAGGAATTTCATTTATTATTTCAGATTCTAAAAGTATTGTAGTTGAAGGCTTTTGCGAACGTGCATTATGGCTTCAATATGGAGAAGTCCAAGACTTTGGGCCAACTCAATCTGTAGTTCAACAATATAACTATTCACTTGATTGGTATAACGCATTATCACGTCCAGAGAAAAATGATTTTATTGCTAAAAAACAACAAGAACAAATGGACTTCAATATTAGTAGTATCTACGAAGAATTTAAAATTGAACAATTCCGGAATGGGTATACGCGTAAAGATGAACCAAGAATGCGCAAAGCCTTCTTTAGCGAAAAGGGAGCTGATCCAATATATCAAGATCAACTTCAAAAAGAAAATGAAAAGAAAAAGAAGAAAAAGAAGCATATTCCTAAAATCATTTTCTTGATTATTTTATTAGTTGCTTTAATTTTAGGCGGTGGATACTTATTAGCCCAAAACCGTCCAAGTAAAAAGCAATCAAGTAAAGCAGATGCTGATTCAATTTCATTATTATCAAGTTCTGCCAAATCAAGTACTAGTTCAGTTAACCAAGGTAAAAGTAGTAGTTTAGCATCCGAAAGTAGTGCGGCTAAATCAAGTTCAGAAGCAACCCAAACAATTACTGTTCAAAATGGTGAAACAATAGGAACAATTGCGGAAAAATATCAAACAACTGTCAAAAAGATTCAAGAACTTAATAATTTAGGTTCATCAACAGATGTAAAACAAGGTGAAACATTGACAGTACCAAAGTAACATTGAGGTGAAAGAATAAAAATGATGGATGAAGGTCAATTAAAAGAAGAAATTAATAAACGCCGCACATTTGCGATTATTTCTCACCCTGACGCAGGGAAAACGACGATTACAGAACAACTCTTACTTTTTGGAGGAGTCGTTCGTCAAGCCGGAACCGTTAAGGGAAAGAAAACAGGTAATTTTGCAAAATCAGACTGGATGGAAATTGAAAAAAAACGTGGAATTTCAGTAACAAGTTCTGTAATGCAATTTGACTATAGTGGTAAGCGAATAAATATTTTAGATACTCCTGGACACGAAGACTTTTCAGAAGATACGTATCGAACTTTGATGGCGGTTGATTCTGCGGTTATGGTAATTGATTCTGCTAAAGGGATTGAGCCACAGACTAAAAAGTTATTCCAAATTTGTAAAATGCGAGGGATTCCAATTTTTACATTTATGAATAAATTGGATCGTGATGGTCGTGAACCATTAGATTTAATTGCTGAATTAGAAGAAACTCTTGGAATTGAAGCATATCCAATGAATTGGCCAATTGGAATGGGTAAAGGTTTGAAGGGATTATATGACATTTACAACAATCGAATTGAACTTTACCAACGTGAAGATAAGGGCGAAAAATTCCTGGCATTAGATGAAGGAGGTAATTTAGCTGAAAGTAATCCATTACAAGAAGAAAGTATTTTCCAACAAGCATTAGAAGAAGTTGATTTAGTCAAGAATGCTGGAAACGAATTTGATGAAGCTAAAATTGCAACTGGAGACTTAACACCAGTATTTTTTGGCTCAGCATTAACTAATTTTGGAGTAAAAACATTTTTAGATGCTTACTTACAATTTGCTCCAGCTCCATCTGCACATAAGACTGCAAATGGTGGGGAAGTGGAGCCAATTCAAAAGAATTTCAGCGGATTTATTTTTAAGATTCAAGCAAATATGAATCCTAATCACCGTGATCGCATTGCTTTTGTCAGAATTTGTTCAGGCGAATTTGATCGGGGAATGGACGTTCACTTAGAAAGAACTGGCAAAAAAATTCGTCTTTCAAACTCAACTCAATTTATGGCAGATAATCGCGAAACCGTTGAAAACGCAGTTGCTGGTGATATTATTGGGCTATATGATACAGGTAGTTTTCAAATTGGCGATACGATTTATACTGGTAAAAAAAATATCAAGTTTGAAAAATTACCACAATTTACTCCAGAACTTTTTGTCCGGGTTTCTCCTAAAAATGTGATGAAGCAAAAATCATATCACAAGGGAATTCAACAATTAGTTCAAGAAGGTGCTGTGCAACTTTACCGTGCATATAGTACAGGGGATTATATTTTAGGTGCAGTTGGACAACTTCAATTTGAAGTTTTTCAATTTAGAATGCAAAATGAATATAATTCAGAAGTTGTAATGACACCAATGGGACATAAGATTGCTCGCTGGATTGATCCAGAACAATTAGATGAAAAAATGTCAAGTTCACGGAATATTTTAGTTAAAGATAGTCAAGATCAGCCACTTTTCTTATTTGAAAATGAATTTGCTGAACGGTGGTTTGCAGATAAATATCCAGATGTTAAATTAACGGCTAAACTATAATATAAATAAAAGACGATGACTTAAGTCATCGTCTTTTATTTATATTATTTTAATCTACCATGTTCTTGAGCGACTTTATGTTCGATATCTAAATCAAGATATTGACGAATTGTCCACCCGCGATCATCAACCTTAAACCATTGCATTTCACGGCCACCTTGACGTTCTGTAATTGTTACAATGGAACCATCTTCAATGGAGTCAATAGGATCTCCAAAAGGTCGACTGTAAAGTGTTAATTTCTTTCCAGGAACAAAATCAACGATTGCAGGCACGTTTAAATCAATTGAGAATTGATATCCTTCTGTATCACTGATTGCATATTGAGGAAGAGAATCAACAAATTGAACTAAATCATAGTCTTCTTTGATCCATAAGTTTCCTCCTAAACAATGCCAACGCTCGCCATTAGTTAAGTGGACGGATTCAAATACTTGCCAAACCGTTCCCTTAGCTAAAGTAATATAAGTATCATTTCCTCTTGGAGCATCAAAGCCGGGCTGAGAAACTTTCATTTTTAAATACTTAACGTTAAAGTCAACTTCTTTCCAAGTTGCATCACGATAATAATATGTAACAACTTGTTGTTTTTCATTAAAACTTCCTTTAACTGGACCTTCTGCACGTAAAAGATTATATCCAATAAAATCAGGGGGAGTTAATGCATACTTTTCATCAACTTTTCCAGTTACAAAGCGTGGTTTTCCAAGCATATGCATATCGTCAATATCTTGACTGAAAAGCCAAATATTAGCACCGCTTTGCCGTCGGTATGTTAATGTAATGGAGCCATATGGTTCTACAAAAACAGATGTAAATCCGGCAATATTGATTAAATCATAGTGATTAAATTCTTTAAAATTAAAATTGATTGTTTCACCACGTTTACCTGAAATAATTTGGGGTGAACTTAAACTTTTATGGTTTTCATCTTGATAAATAACAATGATCGTTGAATCTTGATGAGTTGAAACTTTTTTTAATTCTTGCTTAACTGAAGGATGATTTTCCTTAGCATTTTCAAGAAGATTTTCTTTAGCAGAAATGTCATCTTGGTTTACGGAATCATCAGGTCGGTTTTCTTTTTTAATTTCAGCATCATCGAAAGTAGATGTTGAAATTGTTTTATTGTCTGTTGATTTATCAATAGTTTTAAGAGATGATTCAACAGCAGTTGATGCTGTAGTAGGTTCAGTTTTTACTGCAGAATTATTTTCATTTAATTCATTAGTTCGCTCTGGTAAACGCTTATGCATTTTTTTGCGATTAGCACGGCGACCATTGAATGTTTGCTGAACTTTTTTCATAAACTTAAATGCCATTTTTTCACCTCCTAAATAAATGGTTATCTCTTTTAATTATACATTAATTATTGTCTTTTTTTAACAGCTAATTTAAAAAATCATGACTTAAAGCCATGATTTTTGATTGTGATTTTTAGCGATTAATGATGTAAACTGATTTCAACCACTTTTTTCTGATCAGTCACAGTAGCATCAGCAGCTTTATCACCTAATAATTGATCAGAAACAAATTCAATTTCTTTATCTGTTACAGGACGTACATTATTAGAAATGACAATCTCAGCAGTTTTTTGTTTCTTTTTATAAACGACCTTTGAATTGCCGAGGGTATACACCTTAATGAAATGTGCCGAGGATGAAAGCAACTCTTGGCTAATAATACGGGCATAACTATTTGTGACATCGATAAGTTGCATAAATAATGTCCTCCTTACTTTTATCTTCATTTATATTATACATTAAATATAGAACAACATATAGTGTAACCGCTATAAAATCTAATAAAACTTTAGAAAAAACAAAGATTATACGTAAAAATATCTAAATAAACATAGTAAAAAAAGACTGCAACTTATGTTACAGTCTTTTTCTAATTTTAATCAGTAGTCTTCTTTTCTTCTTTGCCAATTTTAATTTCATCATTTTCAAGTTTAGCTGTTAAATGCTTAACAGTAGGGTGGTCAAGATAATAGTCAGCAACTTTATCTTCAATTTCTTCTTGAATTACTCGTCTTAATGGACGGGCTCCCATCTTAGGATCATAACCAAGTTCAACTAATTTATTTTCAACTGGTCCAGTCACATGAATTGTTAGTCCTTGTTGTAAAAGCATGTTGTTGACATCTTCAAGCATCAAGTTAACGATCTTCATTAAATCATTCTTGGATAGTGGGTTAAATTCAACGATATCATCAAAACGATTTAAGAATTCAGGTTTAAAGTAGTTAGTTAATTTATTGATGACTAAATTTGATTGACCCTCACTGTCAGCACCAAAACCAACATTAACAACTGAATCGCCGCTACCAGCATTTGAAGTCATAATGATGATTGTGTCTTTAAATGAAACAGTTCGACCTTGAGAATCAGTTAAGCGACCGTCATCTAGAATTTGCAAGAACATATGCATTACATCGGGATGAGCTTTTTCAACTTCATCTAATAATATTAAACTATATGGATGACGGCGAACTTGTTCAGTTAATTGGCCAGCTTCTTCATAGCCTACATAACCTGGAGGAGAACCAATTAATTTTGAAACAGAGTGTTTTTCCATATATTCACTCATATCAAAGCGAATCATTGCATCTTCAGTTCCAAAAAGTTCACGTGCTAATTGTTTAGCAGTTTCAGTTTTACCTACTCCAGTTGGACCAACGAAAAGAAATGATCCAATTGGACGTCCAGATTTATTAAATCCAATGCGGTTACGCCGAATTGCACGTGCCACCTTATCAACTGCTTCGTTTTGACCAATTACGTGTTGTTCAAGTGATTCAGCTAGGTTTTTAAGTTGTTCTTTTTCTTTAGTCTTTAATTCACCTACAGGAATACCAGTTTTTTCTTCAACGATTTTTTCCATATCTTTTTCAGTAACCGTTGGAACAGTGGTATCTTCAACTGCATCTTCTTTCATTTTTTCAAAACGATTTACTTGGTCACGGTAATATGCAGCTTTTTCATAATCTTCTTCTTTTAACGCAGATTGTTTTTGTTCTTCAGCGTTTTTAATTTTTTCATCTAAGACTTCGGGATCAACTGATTCTAAAGTTAGGTTTTTCCGTGAACCGGCTTCATCAAGCAAGTCGATCGCCTTATCTGGTAAGTATCGATCTTGAATGTAACGATCAGATAAAGTTACCGCAGCTTTTAAAGCTTCATCAGTATATTTCACATGGTGATAGCTTTCATATTTTGATTCAATTCCTTTAAGAATTTTCAATGCTTCTTGGATACTTGGTTCATTAACTTGAACAGGCTGTAAACGTCGAGCTAATGCTGCATCTTTTTCAATTGAACGATATTCATTTAAGGTAGTTGCACCAACTAATTGAAGTTCTCCGCGTGCAAGGGCAGGTTTTAATACATTTCCTGCATCCATTCCACCTTCAGCATTACCAGCACCAACAATTTCATGAATTTCATCAATGAATAAAATGATATTGTCAGCTTTTTTCAATTCATTCATTAATTGTTGCATGCGTTGTTCAAATTGACCACGAACTCCGGTACCTTGAACTAATGAAACAACATCTAAGCGAATAACTTTTTTATTTAAAAGTTTTTGCGGAACATCGCCATCAACAATTTTTTGAGCTAATCCTTCAACAACAGCCGTTTTACCTACACCGGCTTCACCAATTAAAACAGGATTATTTTTAGTTCTTCGATTTAAAACTTCAATTACACGATTGATTTCTTTATCACGGCCAATTACAGGATCGATTCGTCCTTTACGAGCTTCTTGAGTTAAATCAATTCCATATTGGTCAAGAATAGAATTATTTCCATTTCCTGTACCCATGCGGCCTCCTTGAGTAGGAGGAACTTGTTGGCGTTGAGCGTTGCCATTTCCAGCCATTGCACCAAAAAAGTCTCCTAAATTGCCAAAGCCAAATGGATCATTCATTCCGTTATTAGCAACTTGATCTTTTAATTGATGATAACAATTTTGACAAAGATCAATTGATGCTTGTCGTCCATTAATGCTAGTGGTTAAATGGATTGTTGCTGGATTTTTATGACAATATTGACATAGCATAGACTCACGTCCTTTCATATAATAACTGATCAATAGTCAAAAAACATTTGACCAACTTTGACCTTTGCTATTATATTATACAAATTTTACCTGAAAGTGCAAGTTATAACTTTTAAATCGTGTTATAATCTAGAAAAATATAAGTTTAAAGGAGCATTTGCAATGGCGACTGATTATCAAAAAATTCTTGATGAGTTAAGAACTGGTGAAATAAAAGAATATGATGTTGATATGGATCACTTTATGGAATTTCAAAAGGTATTAATGAATTATCAATATAAGAAAAGCATTGTTGGTGAAGCGAAACGCAATGGCGGAGTTGTCTATCATTTCGATGATGGAAGCAATTCCAATTTATAAAAAAAAGCGCTTGCTATTTAATTTGTAACATGTTAATATTTATCCATGCGGAACGTCTTTTTTTGTTTTACTTTTATGAAAACGTGTTCGTAAAAATAAAAAGGCTTTCAAATGTTATATTTAGAAATTTAATTAATTTATTTTAAAGGAGCATGATATATCATGGAAAAGAAAGATTTTCACGTAATTGCAGAAACAGGAATTCACGCACGTCCAGCTACATTGTTGGTTCAAACAGCAAGTAAATTTAGCTCAGACATCACATTAACATACAATGACAAATCAGTTAACTTGAAATCAATCATGGGTGTTATGTCATTAGGTGTAGGCCAAAATGCTGACGTTACAATCAGTGCAGATGGTGCAGATGAAAAAGATGCAATCGCTGCAATTGATGAAACAATGAAAAAGGAAGGCTTGGCTGAATAATGTCAAAAACATTAAACGGAATTGCTGCAAGTGATGGAATTGCAACTGCTGAAGCATACATGCTTGTGGAACCGGATTTATCATTTAGTGAAAAAACAATTGATGATCCTGCAGCAGAAATTGATCGTTTACACAAAGCAATTGAAGCTTCAAAAGAGGAATTAGAAACGATTAAAGAAAAAGCAAAGCAAAACTTAGGTGCAGAAGAAGCCGAAGTTTTTGAAGCTCACTTAACAATTTTAGCTGATCCTGAAATGATTGGCCAAATTGAATCAAAGATTAAAGATGATAAAGTTAATGCTGAAACAGCCTTAAAGAGTGTAACTGACACATTCATTTCAATGTTTGAAGCTATGGAAGACAATGCTTACATGCAAGAACGTGCTGGTGATATTCGCGACGTTACAAAGCGTGTAATGAGTCATTTACTTGGAGTAACTTTGCCAAGTCCAGCTTTAATCAATAAAGAAGTTGTAATTGTTGCACATGACTTAACACCATCTGATACAGCTCAATTAGATCGTAACTATGTGAAAGGATTTATTACTGATATTGGTGGACGCACATCACACTCGGCCATTATGTCACGGACATTAGAAATCCCTGCAGTCGTTGGTTCTGGTTCTGCTACAACTGATATTCATGAAGGTGACACAGTTATTATTGATGGTATTAACGGTAAAGCCATTGTTGATCCAACTGATGCACAAAAAGATGAATATGCTAAGAAAGCACAAGAATTTGCTGAACAAAAAGCTGAATGGGAACGTTTAAAGAATGAAAAATCAGTAACTGCTGATGGTAAAGAAGTTATTTTAGCCGCTAACATTGGTACTCCAAAAGATGTTGCTGGTGCAAATGATAACGGTGCCGAAGCAGTGGGATTATTCCGTTCAGAATTCTTATACATGGATGCTTCAGAATTACCTTCTGAAGAAGATCAATTTAAAGCTTATAAAGAAGCATTAGAAGGTATGAATGGCAAGCAAGTAGTTGTTCGGACAATGGATATTGGTGGAGATAAGGATTTGCCTTACTTACCATTACCAGATGAAGAAAATCCATTCTTAGGATACCGGGCAATTCGGATTTGCTTAGATCGTCAAGAAATCTTCCGGACACAATTACGTGCCTTATTACGTGCATCTCATTATGGTAAATTAGCAATTATGTTCCCAATGATTGCAACTGTTCAAGAATTTAAAGATGCAAAGGCAATTTATGAAGAAGAAAAGGCGAAGTTAATTAAGGAAAATATTCCAGTTGCAGATGATATTGAAGTTGGCATGATGATGGAAATTCCTGCAGCTGCAATGTTAGCCGATAAGTTAGCTAAATACGCTGATTTCTTCAGTATTGGAACAAATGACTTAATCCAATATTCAATGGCTGCTGATCGTGGAAATGAACGCGTATCATATCTTTACCAACCAACTAATCCATCAATTTTGCGTTTAATTAAAAACATTATTGATGCTTCTCATAAAGAAGGTAAATGGACAGGTATGTGCGGTGAAATGGCTGGCGACCCAACTGCAGTTCCAGTTCTTTTAGGATTAGGTTTGGATGAATACTCAATGAGTGCAACTTCAATTTTGAAGACAAGAAGCTTCATTAAGAACTTATCAACTGATAAGATGAAAGAACTAGCTGATAAAGCGTTAGATTGCGAAACAGAGGCTGAAGTTCAAAAATTAGTTGAAGAATATACTAAGTAAGAATTTCTTAATAAAAAGCACTATATTGACTTAATTATTGTAATAAAGGGCTATGACATTGGTCATGGTCTTTTTTGTTTAAAAAAACATTAAACATTCATTGAAAATCAATTTTGAAAATAATATAATAAACACTGACTAATCGAAATGCGAGGGATGCTCGTGAATATTGGAATTTTTACGGATACTTATTATCCACAAGTAAGCGGCGTAGCAACCTCAATTAAGACTTTACGTAATCAGTTAGAGCGACAAGGACATAATGTTTATATTTTTACTACAACTGATCCAGGAGTAGATAAAAATGTTTTTGAACGTAATGTTTTTCGTTTTACAAGTATTCCGTTTGTATCATTTACAGATCGGCGAATTGCAATTCGAGGCGCTCATCGTGCTTTACATATTGCCGAAGCACTTCAACTTGATATTGTGCATACTCAAACAGAATTTTCTCTTGGAGTCATGGGAAAGTATGTGGCTAAAAAAATGAAGATTCCATGTGTGCATACATACCACACGATGTATGAAGACTATTTACACTATGTTGCTAATGGTAAATTATTAAAACCTGTGCATGTAAAGCAAATTTCGCGAACCTATTTACAAAATATGAGCGGAATTATTGCTCCAAGTGAACGGGTGTTAAATACATTAAAAGGGTATGGAGTCAAAGAACCGATTACTGTAATTCCCACAGGCGTTGATTTAGTTAAATTTCAAAAAGAAGATCAAACTAACTATCGTAAACGTTATGGATTATCTGCAAATACGCCGTTATTATTAACATTAAGCAGACTAGCTTATGAAAAAGATATTGACCAACTAATTGATGCATTTGTAAAAATAAAAGAAAAAATCCCAACTGCTCAGTTGATGATTTGTGGTGACGGTCCAGCAAGAGAAGACTTAGAAGCACAGGTGAAAAAGCTACATTTAACAAGTAGTGTTATTTTTACAGGTGAAATTGATAATGATCAAGTTGCACATTATTATCATATGGCTGATTTATTTGTATCAACTTCCGTTTCTGAATCACAAGGTCTTACTTATAATGAGGCATTAGCATCAGGACTTAAAGTGGTAACTACACATAGTCCATATACGGATGAATTATTGGATCATGCTTGTCTTGGAAAGACCTTTTCAACTTTAGATGAATTTGTTGATGATGTAGTTGAATATTTGAAAAATCCTAAACAATACCATGATCCGCAAGTTTTAGCAGAAAAGCTTAAAGCGACTTCTGCTGAACGATTTGGTAAACGAGTAGTTGAATTTTATCAAAAATGTATTGCTCAATATGATCCACAAAATAAAGTTGTAAGTGCAAAAAATGTATAAGGAGATCGCAATGTTAAACATTCATATGTATTCTTCTGCTTTAAGCGTTAAAGGACAAGGTGTCGGAAGTGCTTATTCAGAATTGATTCGGTTATTACAAGAACGTTTTCCAGATAAAATTAAAATTGTGATCAATAAATTAGGAAAAGCGGATATAAGTCATTATCATACGATCGATCCGCTTTTTTATTTAGAAACATTTTTACCTGGAAGAGGAGTTAAAGTTGGATACGTTCACTTTTTACCAGAAACAATTGAGGGAAGTTTAAATCTTCCTTGGATTGCAAAAAAAGTATTTTATAAGTATATGATCAGTTTTTATAAGCGAATGGATCAAATTGTAGTTGTGAATCCTGTTTTTGGTAAAAAATTAGAAAAATATGGAATTCCAAGTGAAAAGATTATGTATATTCCTAATTTTGTTTCTAAAAAGGAATTTTATCCGCAAAATTTAGCGAAGAAAAAACAAACAAGAGCGAAATTAGGAATTGAAGAACAAAAATTTACGGTGATTGGTGTAGGTCAAGTTCAAGAAAGAAAAGGAGTGCCTGATTTTATTGAACTAGCAAGACGTCATCCAGAAATTGAATTTATTTGGGCAGGGGGGTTTTCTTTTGGAAAAATGACCGATGGATATAGCGAATTAAAAAAAGTCGTTGATAATCCCCCAGCAAATTTGATTTTTCCAGGAATTTTAGATCGTTCAGAAATGAATGATTATTATAATGCTGCTGATTTATTTTTGTTACCTTCATATAATGAACTTTTTCCAATGAGTGTTTTAGAAGCATTTAACGTTGGATTACCTGTAATGTTACGTGATTTAGATCTATATAAAGCAATCATTAAAGGATATTATCAAGGTGCTAAAAATGTCGATGAAATGGATCAACAACTTGTAAGATTAAGTAATGATCAAAAGGCCTTAGCAGATTTAAAAAATAAATCTCAAATGGGAGCAAACTATTATTCAGAAGAACGCTTAGCTCAAATTTGGCTAGATTATTACACTAGTTTAATAAAGGATTAAGAATAATGTCACGGAAAAATAAAATAATGCTTGCAATTATGATTGCAATTGGCGTGTGTATTTTCGGATACTCAATTAAAGATGTTCCCAAACATACACTATTAATGAGTCTTAGAAATTTAAAATGGCAATGGTTATTAGTTGCATTTGGATTAATGTTCCTTTCGCTTGTTTGCGAGGCTATAATTGTGCGCTTCCTTTTAAAAAAGAGATACTCTAAATTAAGATGGCGTGATATTTTACGGGTACCAATGGTAGAGCAATTATTTAATGGAATTACTCCGTTTGCATCAGGTGGTCAGCCAGCTCAAATTATTGCTTTAGCCCAAACAGGAGTCGATGCAGGGCAAGCAACTTCAATTTTATTAATGAAATTTATTGTGTATCAAGCAATGATTGTCGTAAACTTTATAATTTGCATGATTTTTGGATTCCATTTGATTGCTGCAAAAATGCATGTAATGGCAGTGTTAATTGCATTTGGTTTTTTGATTCACTTTGCAGTTATTGTTGGTTTGCTAATGGTAATGTATTGGAATAAATTTACACGTAAATTGGTGAACATTGTTTTAAAACCATTAAAATGGATTCCAAATAAGGAATTATATCCTAAATGGAAACAAAAAATTGATGTTAAAATTGATACATTTTACCAAGAAAGTTTACGGTTAAAGCGTGATAAAAAATCAATTGTAAAAATTGCGTTAATTACTCTAGTTCAATTAATGCTATATTACATTATTCCTTATTTTATTCTCCTATCACTTGGAGTTCAGCACGTAAACTTAATTGAAGTAACGACATTGCATGTATTAATTGTAATGGTTATTTCACTTTTTCCTGTTCCTGGGGGCACAGGTGGAGCAGAATTTAGTTTTGATGCAATTTTTTCTCTATATATTCATTCAAATAGTAAATTAGTTTTAGCAATGATTTTATGGCGAATTGTAACTTATTACTTTGGAATGTTTTTAGGAATGATTGCGTTAGTCCAAAAACCGCAAAAAGTTAAAAGAATAAAAGAATAATAAATGTTAAGCCATCAAGTTAATAAAGTGATTTGATGGTTTTTATAATAATGCAGGAAAAATAAGTATGAAAAAATCAACCGTAAAAATGTGGTATGTTAGTGGAAATTTTGTTAAAAACTTGTGAATTTCTTCATTTAGTCTATTGTTATTCTGCAAAATTTGCTAAAATGGCAATGGTTCCTATTTTTAGAGGATGAATTTTTATAAAGAAAGAGGAAAACAAAATGGATAATTCTCAACTTGTAGCAATCATTTCTCGTTTGGATGCAATGATGAAAGCCGGCGGAAATGATCCACAATCACGTCGCTTTGAAAAAAATGGTGACGAACGCGGGGTAGTAACATATAATCCAGCTAATGGAACATTTATGTTAGAAGAGGTTGCAACTAAACAACGCTTTGAATTTGATAACATTGACTTAGCTGCATTAGAAATTTTTGATTTGTTAGATGATTAATAATATCTTGTAAAAAGGTATGGCAAGCGTCATGCTTTTTTAATATTTTAAATTAAATAAGTGGAGGCAAAAAAATTGCGAACAGCTCTGGCGAAAATTCGTAATTTCTTTAACAAGAAATTAGGATTTTTTACATTAGTAATTGTACTTTTTTGGCTTAAAACATATATTGCCTATCAAATTGAGTTTACTTTAGGTGTCTCTGGTACAGTTCAAAATATTTTGTTAATTTTTAATCCAATTCCGTTTGCTTTAATCTTATTTGGAATAGCATTATTTTTTAGAGGAAAAGCTTCATATTGGATTATGATGATAATTGATTGGGTCGAGTCAATTTGGTTATTTGCTAATATTTTATATTATCGTGAATTTTCAGATTTTATAACGTTAGCGGTGATTAAATCAACTGGCTCAGTTTCCAATAATTTAGGATTGAGTATTGCAAAAATTATTCATCCATTTGATTTCTTTGTATTCATTGATGTAGTTGTGCTTTCCATTTTATTACTTACAAAAGTAATAAAAGTGGATAAGCGACCAGTGCGTTATCGCCAAGGTTTAATTTCAGTTTTTTCTGGATTAATTTTATTTGGAATTAACTTATGGGGAGCGGATAAAGATCGTCCACAATTGTTAACAAGAACATTTGATAATAACTATATTGTTAAATATCTAGGTATGAATTTTTATGCTGGATATAATACATATCAAAATATTCAGCAAACTCAAACGCGGAAAAATGCCAAGAAAAGTGATTTAGATAAAGCATTAAAATTTTCACGCGAAAATTATTTGCCACCAAATGCAGAGTATTTTGGTAAAGCTAAGGGTAAGAATGTATTTGTTATTCACTTAGAAAGTTTTCAACAATTTATGATTGACTATAAGTGGAAAGGACAAGAAGTCACTCCAAATATTAATGCATTTTATCATAATCAAAATACTTTAGCATTTGATAACTTCTTTAACCAAGTTGGCCAAGGAAAAACTTCAGATGCTGAAACTATGCTTGAAAATTCATTGTTTGGATTGCCATCAGGTTCAGTAATGACTGAGTATGGTTCTTCAAACACATTTAATGCGATGCCAGCAATTTTAGATCAACACGGGTATACGACTGCAGCATTTCATGGTGATGTAGGAAGTTTTTGGAATCGAATTAATACCTATAAGTCATGGGGATATGATTACTACTTTGACAAAAACTTCTATACAAGCAAAGAAAAATATAATATTGGGTATGGATT
The DNA here is from genome assembly GCF_053711055.1 of Ligilactobacillus sp. LYQ135. NCBI lineage: Bacteria > Bacillati > Bacillota > Bacilli > Lactobacillales > Lactobacillaceae > Ligilactobacillus > Ligilactobacillus sp. LYQ135. The sequence goes on from NZ_JBSJYT010000005.1 coordinate 116,740, forward strand.
AAAGGATAAAATTTTCTTGAAGCAATCAGTTAACTATATCCAACAATTGCCACAACCATTTTATGCTAAATTAATTACCTTAACGAATCACTATCCATATGAATTAGATAAGAAAAATCAAACTATTTCTAAGACAAATACAGGCGATAACACTGTCGACGGATATGTTCAAACAGCGCGTTATTTGGATGAATCATTTGGAGAATTTATTAATTATCTGAAGAAAACTGGACTTTATGATAATTCAATGATTGTTGTATATGGTGATCACTATGGAATTTCAAATAATCATCCGAAGGCAATTGCGCAATTATTGGGCAAAAAATCAGTTAATAGCTATGATTTAGCAATGTTTCAAAAAGTACCATTTATGATTTATGCTCCAGGAATCAAAGGTGGTGTAAACCATACTTATGGTGGTGAAATTGATGTAATGCCAACTTTATTAGATCTATTGGGAATTAAAGACAGTCAATATTTGATGTTAGGTCAAGATTTATTGAATCCTAAACATAGTCAAACAGTTGCATTTAGGGATGGTAACTTTGTTTCTCCAACATTCTCAAAGATTGGAAATAAAGTATATAACAACAAAGGACAAGTTGTAACTAATAAATTGACTGACCAACAAAAGAAATGGGTAGATTCACAACAAAATTATGTTGATAAACAACTTAATTTTTCAGATGAAATTATTACCGGAGATTTATTGAGATTCTATCATCCAAAAGGATTTAAGGAAGTTAATAAAGCGGATTACAACTATAACTATAATGCTACTATGAAGAAGTTAAAAGAAGAGCAAAAGAAATATCCAACGAGCGTTTTAGCTAAAAATGATGGCAAAACGACCGTAAATGATTTTTCAACCAATGCTCCAGAACTAAAAGGTGTTTCAAATAAAGAATTATATAAATACTATCTAACAGCACATTAAAAATGCTTCTAAGTCAGGCTTTATGCCTGACTTTTTTTGTGGAAATGAATAATGTAGAGATGATTTTTTCGCAAATTTAAAATAAAATAAATTTTTTTGAAAAAAAGTATTGACGATAATTAGGATAGTTGGTAATATATTAAATGTTGTCAGTGAGATAAATTACTTACTGATAACGTGATAATAAATATTAAATATCTTCAAAAAAAGTTGTTGACTTTGGATAGGATATTTGATAAAATAAAAAAGCGTTTTATAGATCTTTGAAAACTGAATAACGTTTCGATAAACAAATGTGCAGGGCAATTCATGAAAATGAAATGCAAACATATTTGCGAAGTCAATTCGCTAGTAAATGAGTCACAAAACTTTTTAA